>NZ_JBBNPD010000012.1:0-78928 GCF_040097075.1 Collinsella sp. CLA-SR-H006
AGGCCCCGCCGACCGATTGCAAGCGGTCGGCGGGGCCATTGTGGCTCTTGACAGCGGATTGGGTCATATGAGCGAAAGACGCCATGCACCCGGAGCGCGCATCATGCGCAACACGATCATCGTTGCATTGGAGCAAATGGTCAGCGCCACCGCGATGCCGCAGCCCAGCGCCTCCATATGCAACACAGCGACAAAAATGATATCCAGCACCACGTTAACCAGGCAGCCAGAGGCAATGATCACGGCGGGGCCGCGCGTGTCGCCCACGGCACGCAGCAGTGCGGTTCCCATATTAAGCAGCAGTGCCGCAACCATCGCGGCAAAATAACAGCGAGCATAGGCCACGCCCTCGGCCAATAGTTCATGCGGCGTGTTCATAAGCACCAGCATGGGCTCAACGAACACTATGCCAAGAATCGAGAAAGCGATACCGCCCACCAGCGCGAGCGTCATGGCTGTATGGACCGAACGACTCAGTCGCTCATCATCGTGCTGACCAAAATACTGACCGGTAATGACCGCGCAGCCGGCGCCGGCGCCAACGCAAAAGCCAATGCAGAGCTCGGTGAGCACCATCGTAGCTTGAATGCCACCTAGCGCGAGCTTGCCGCCAAACTGACCGACGATATAGGTACCGATAAGCGTGTAGGCCTGCTGAAAAAACGAACTAAAAAAGATGGGAACGCACAGCGAAAGCAGCTGCTGCCAAATAACACCCTGCGTTACATCGATAGCCGTAGATTTCTTAGCCACACGCCCTCCCCAAAAGCGTACGTCAACCGACAAAACAGTAATTAAAGACCTAAGCTAATAGCAGCTTAGCACCGACCGACGTCGACCGAAACACCCCGAGTCAGAGCCCGGTGCAAACTATCTGCCTAGTGATACAGCCCCGGCTGGTAGTGATACTCGTTGCTCACGTGCGGGCACAGCTGCCAAAAGGCGACGGCACTCGCCGCGGCCACGTTGAGCGAATCGACCCCGTGCGCCATCGGAATGCGCACGGCTCGGTCGCAGCCCGCGATAGTCTTGGCGCCCAGGCCGGCACCCTCGGTGCCCATAAAGATCGCCAGGCGATCAACCTCCTGCAGCGCAGGATCGTCCAGCGAAACGGAGTCGTCCGTCAGCGCCATCGCAGCGCACGAAAAACCGGCTTCGTGCAGTGCCGCCAGGCCATCGTGCGGCCACACACGAGCCTCGCTGCCAATACGCGTCCACGGCACCTGAAACACCGTGCCCATGCTCACGCGGGCCGAGCGACGGTACAGCGGGTCGCAGCACGTCGGACTGACCAAAATACCGTCGACATTGAGCGCGGCGGCCGAGCGGAAAATCGCACCCACGTTCGTGTGGTCGACAATACCCTCGAGCACGCACACGCGCACCGGGCGCTCCCCCGCCGCCTCGACGACGCCACCCAAGAACTCATCAACCGGAATCTGCCGCGGGCGACGAAACGCCGCGAGCGCACCGCGCGTCACGTTAAAGCCCGTCAGCTGCTCCATGAGTTCCATGGAAGCCACGAACACAGGAACCGGACCTGCACCCTCGCGCACAACCAGGCGCTCAAACAGCGGCATCATCTGGTCGAGCCAGCGTTCGCCCAAAAGAAAGCTCACCGGCTCGTATCCGGCACGCACCGCGCGCTCAATAACCTTGGCACTCTCGGCGATAAAGATGCCCTTTTGCGGCTCTAGCACGCAGCGCAGCTCACGCTCGGTCAGTCGCACGTAGGCATCGAGCCGCTCGTCCTCGAGCGAATCAATTCGCAGAACCTCAACGGCATCAGTCATAGCAGCCTGCCCGCACCCTTCTTTACAGCACATCTATACCAAACGAGGCGACGCTAAGCGCCGCCCCATACATTCAATCAACCCGATAATACCGTTCACGCCAGACGATTTACGCCTCAACGCGACGATACGTCACGAACTCATAATCGACACCCTCGTCGCCCTCGCCCGAGGCAATCGTGGCAACACCGCCACGCCACGCAATCTCCCACGCGGGATCGGCGTCCAAGTCGGGAAAGTACGTGTCCACGACATGCACGCAGTGGTTATGCGTGACCTCGGCCTCGACGCAATACGGCAAAAACTGCCGATACACATCGCCGCCACCGAGCACCCATGCAACAGGCTCATAGGCAACCGCGGCGAGCGCTTCGTCAATGCTATGCACCACGTCGACGCCCTCGGGCGCAAAATCCTCGTCGCGCGTGAGTACGATATTGCGGCGGTTCTTGAGCGGACGCCCACCGGGAAAACTCAACAGGGTCTTGCGCCCCATAATAACCGGGCAACCTTTGGTGCACGCCACAAAATGGCGCATGTCGGCGCGATTGGACACCACCATGTCGCCCTCGCACCCAATGCCCCAATCCTCACACACGGCGACGATAGCAGATAGCTTACACGTCATGAGCACCACCTACACCGCAATGGGAATGTTCTTGACCTGCGGGCCGTGCTCATAGCCCTCGACGATCAGGTCATCGGTCGTAAACGCATAGAAGTCATGCACATCGGGGTTGAGCGTTACCTTGGGTGCCGCAAACTGCGGACGCTCGATAAGCTCGCGGACGATATCGACATGACGATCATAGATATGGGCGTCGGCGATCACGTGCAGCAGCTCACCGGGAATCATATCGACCGACTGCGCGACCATCATCAGCAAAATGGCGTACTGGCACACGTTCCAGTTGTTCGCGGCCAAAATGTCCTGGCTGCGCTGGTTGAGAATCATGTTGAGCGTCGGCTTGTCGTCCTGAGGACGCTGCGTCACGTTATAGGTCACGCTATAGGCGCACGGATAAAGGTGCATCTCGGACAGATCGCTAAACACGTACGTATTGGTCATAATGCGGCGACTATACGGCGTGTGCTTAAGGTCGTACAGCACACGGTCCATCTGGTCGAAGTCGCCCTCGGCGTAATGGCTCTTCTGACCAATCTGATAGCCGTAGGCTTTACCGATGGAACCGGTCTCATCGGCCCACTCATCCCAGATATGGCTGTTGAGATCATGCACGTTATTGGACTTCTTTTGATAGATCCACAGAATCTCGTCCATGGCAGACTTAAGCGCCGTACGACGCAGGGTGAGCGCGGGGAACTCCTCGCGCAGATCATAGCGCGCCGTGACACCAAAGTTTTTAATGGTATAGGCAGGGGTGCCGTCCTCCCACACCGGACGGACCTTTTGGCCCTCGGTGGTGGTGCCATGATCCAAGATATCGCGGCACATGGTTACAAACTGCTGATCAGCTTTGCTCATTGACCCTCCTGTCAGTCGCCTATAAGCGAGATTTATTGTAGCCCAGGCGCGCGAGTGTCGAATTGGACACTTAGTCCGGCACACGCAATGCACGGCAGCGCGGCTCCGCAAGCGGCAACGAGGCATCTTAGCCTTTTTCTGACATATGCCAGAAATGCCTTGCGCCCAACGACTAACGCGTTATCCTATTGTTGACATATGTCAGATAAGGAGTGTGCATGGCAGGAAGACGCGAAAAACTGCGCCGCGTCGGGATCATCCCCGAATACCGCGGCTTCACCCCCGATGGCCTGGCCAGCGGTGATGCCATCGACATGACCGTCGACGAGCTTGAGGTGCTGCGCCTGTGCGACCTGGAAGGTCTCAACCAAGAGGCGGTCGCCCAGCAGATGGGCATCGCCCGTGCAACGGTGGCGGCCATTTGCAGCCGCGCGCATCGCAAGGTGGCCGATGCGCTGGTCAACGGACGAGCGCTCGTCATCGAGGGCGGCAATATCGCGTACTCCCCCATCGCCTCGACGACGGCCGCATGGCCAGCAAAGGAGGTCGGCACCATGAGGGTGGCAACGACGTACGACAACGGCAACATCTTTATGCACTTTGGCCGCAGCGAGCAGTTCAAGATCTACGACATTCAGGACGGCAAGGTGCTCAACGAGCAGGTCGTGGGCACCGGCGGCACCGGCCACGGCGCCCTGGCGGGCCTGCTCGCCAACGGCGGTGTGGACACGCTCATCTGCGGCGGCATCGGCGGTGGCGCCATCAACGCGCTTGCCCAAGCCGGCATCACGGTATACGCAGGTGCCCAGGGCAGCTGCGACGCTTGCGTCGAAGCCCTTATTGCCGGCACGCTCGCACAGAACGGCGAGGCCACATGCGGCTGCCACGGCCATGACCACGGCCACGCCCACGAACACGGCGAGTCCTGCAGCTGCCACGACCATCACGAGCACGAGGGCCACGAGGGCTGTGGCTGCCACTAACGGCAAGCATCTCAACGTCAACACGCTTCCGCGCGTGCGACAACCTGCGAACGAACGGCGAAGGCCGCCTGGAATACGATCCAGGCGGCCTTCGCCATACACGACTCAATCAGTCGTTATTTCTTATTGCGCATCTGCGCTTCCATCTGGCGCAGCAGGTCCATATCGGACTTGGGGCCGCCCGTACCCAGGCCGCCCATGCCGCCCAGACCCATAGCGTCCAGGCCAGGGATATTGGGCATGCGCATCTTCTTGCCCTTCTTGCCCTTTTTGCCCTTCTTGCCGCCGGCCTGAGCCTGATTGGCCATCGTGCGCATGCGGCCCATCATCTTGTTCATCTCGCCCCACTGCTTCATAAGGCTATTGACCTCTGTGGGAGTCACGCCGGCGCCCTTGGCAATGCGGGCACGGCGCTGGCCGTTAATGATGGAAGGACGCAGACGCTCCTCCTTGGTCATCGACATGATGATGGCCTCGTTCTTGTCGAAGATGCCCTCGTCCAGGTTGCCGCCCATCTGGTTGAGCGCACGCTGGCCGCCGGGGAGCATGCCCAGGATGCCCTTCATGCCGCCCATCTTCTTGACGGCCTTCATCTGGTCGAGCATGTCATTCATGGTGAAGCCCTCGCGCAGCATGCGCTCGGCGGCCTCGAGCTGCTCGGCATCGGCGGCCTCCTGGGCCTTCTCGATAATGCCGACAACGTCGCCCATACCCAGAATGCGCTTGGCCATACGATCGGGGTAGAACGGCTCAAGCGAATCGGGTTTCTCGCCCATGCTCACGAACTTGATGGGCTTGCCGGTCACCTGGCGCACGGAAAGCGCGCCGCCGCCACGAGCGTCGCCATCGAGCTTGGAGATGATCACGCCGTCAAAGTCGGTGCGCTCGGCGAAGGTCGAGACGACGTTGACGATATCCTGGCCGGTCATGGCATCGACGACCATCAGCACCTGATCGGGCTTGACAGCCTTCTTGATATCCACGGCCTCCTGCATCATCTGCTCGTCGATCTGCAGACGACCGGCGGTATCGACGATGACCACATCGCGCAGGTGGTCGACGGCCTCCTGGATGGCACCCTTGGCAATGTCGACCGGGTGCGCGCCGTCACCGCGGAAGACTGGCACGCCGATCTCGCCACCGAGCGTGGCCAGCTGGTCGGCAGCGGCGGGACGATAGACGTCGCACGCGGCGAGCAGCGGCGAGCGGCCCTGCTTCTTGAGCAGGTAGGCCAGCTTTACGGCCGCCGTGGTCTTACCGGAGCCCTGCAGGCCCACGAGCATGATGACATTGGGAATGCGATTGCTAAAGACGAGCTTGCTCTCGGTTGAGCCAAGCATCTCGGTGAGCTCGTCGAGCACGATCTTGACGACGTTTTGCGCCGGCGACAGCGACTCCATGACCTCAGCGGTCATGCAGCGCTCCTTGGTCTTGGCGACGAACTCCTTGACGACCTTAAAGTTAACGTCGGCCTCGAGCAGTGCCATGCGAATATCGCGCATGGCCGAAGTAATATCGGCCTCGGTCAGCTTGCCCTTGCCGCGCAGGCGGTCAAATGTGTCGTTGAGGCGATCGCTCAGGGAATCAAACACTAGTCACTCCTTAATTGGACTCGCCCACCAGGGCGCGGCAGAAATCTTTGGCATTGAACTCCTGCAGGTCATCGACCTGCTCGCCCACGCCCACGCGCAGGATCGGGAGCTTGAGTTTCTCGGCCACGGCCATGGCGATACCGCCCTTAGCCGTGCCGTCGAGCTTAGTCATGATAATACCGTCCAGGCCCAGCGCCTCGTTAAACTCGAGCGCCTGGTTCAGACCGTTTTGACCCGTCGCGGCGTCGATCACAAGCACGACCGAAACCGGCATGGGACCGGCGGCCATATTGGCGGCGCGCTTACGGGTCACATTGACTACCTTGGCAAGCTCGCGCATGAGCTCAGGGCTCGTGTGCAGACGGCCGGCGGTATCGATGAGCACCAGGTCACTGCCGCGCTTATCGGCCTCGTCGAGCACGTCATAGCACACGCTCGCCGGATCGGAGCCGCGGTCACGCTTGATAACCGGTACGCCGGCACGCTGCCCCCACACATCGAGCTGCTCGATGGCGGCGGCGCGGAAGGTGTCGGCCGAACCGATCACCACGTTCTTGCCGCGGGCAGCCATGGCGCTCGCGATCTTACCGACCGTCGTGGTCTTGCCGGCACCGTTAATGCCCACAAACAGCACGCAGCTCGGCGTATCGGAAAACGGATCTCGCTCGATGGGCACAAAGTGCTGCTCAAGCTGCTCGGCCAGGGCACGGCGAAGCTGCGGAGCGGTCTTGAGGTTCTTCTTGGCCGCGGCATCGCGCAGGTCATCGGAGACCTTGATAGCGACCTCGGCGCCCATGTCACCCATGACGAGGGTGTCCTCCAGGTCCTCCCAAAAATCCTCGTCGACCTCGCCGCCAAAGTAGAAGACCTCGTTGAGGGCCTCGCGGCTGCGCTCAAGTCCGCGCGAGAGAGCATCGAAGAATCCCATTATGCATTCACGACCTTTCCGGTTTCGCGATCGAGTTTTTGCGAGACGACGCGACTGACGCCGTCGGCTTGCATCGAGACGCCGTAGAGGACGTCAGCGTCCTCCATAGTACGGCGTTGATGCGAGATAACCAAGAGCTGCGTATCGGAACGCAACACGTCGAGTGCGCCGATGAGCTTGGACAGGTTGGCGTCATCGAGTGCCGCCTCGACCTCGTCCAGCACATAGAACGGCACCGTGCGCGTGCGGTACACAGCAAAGAGCAGGGCGAGCGCCGTCAGGCTCTTCTCGCCGCCCGACATGAGCATCATCTTGGTGATGCGCTTGCCGCGCGGCTGCGCCACGACCTCGATACCCGTCTCGGCAGGATGCTCGGGATCGGTCATCTCCAGATGAGCCTGGCCGCCCGGGAAGAGCATAGCGAAGATCTCGCGGAAGTTCGCGTCGACCTTCTCAAACGTCACCAGGAAGGCCTTCCGCATCTTGCGATCAATGGCCACCGTGATCTTGGTGAGCGCCTTGCGCGCGCTCTCCAGATCGGCCAGCTGCTCCTCGATGTAGTCGGCACGGCGCTTGAGCTGCTCGTACTCCTCCATGGCAACTTGGTTAACGGGACCAAGGTTGTTGATCTGGCGCACAAGCTGGTTGAGTTCGCGCTCGGCGGCATCGCGGTCCGTGGGCGCCGGAAGCATGAGCGCTTCCTCGAGCACCGTCGTGCCATCGGCGGTAATGGCCTTGATGGCAGCCTCGACCTGCACCTCGAGCTTGCCACGCGCGACCTTGAACTCGTTTTGCGTGGCAGAGGCGGTATCGACTCGCTCCTTAGCGCGGGCAACCTCTGCCTTGGCATCCTCGATGGTCTTCTTGAGCGAAGCGGAGTCCGCCTCCTCCAGAGAGGCCTGGTCACGCAGGCGCGCTGCCCAATCCGACGCGCGTTCCAACAGGGCAGAATAGCGTTCGTGCATGGGGTCGACGCGCAGGCGCAGCAGCTCGAGCGAGCGCGAAGCCTGGCGTGTTCCGCGGATACGACGGTCGATGCCCTCAAGACGATGCTCAAGGTCGGGCACGCGGCCCTTCAGCGAACGCAGGCGCTCGCTCGTCTGAGCCAGGCGGACCTTGGCATCGGCGAGCTTACCGGCTGCCTCGGAGTCGTCACGACGCACGCGATCGAGCTCGTCGTTGGCTTCGGCAATCTGAAGAACCAGGTCGCTTGCCTGCGCACGGGCCTCGTCGCGCGAACGGGTGAGCTCGTCAACGCGCGGGCACGCAGCGCGAACAGCCTCGGCGGCCTGCTCGCGGCGCTTGGAGATGCGCACGCGCTCGACCTCGGCATTGTTGGCGCTTTGCTCCAGACGGCCGATCTCGGACAACAGGGAGCGGCGCTCGCCTTCAAGACGGGCGATCTCGCCGGCGGCATCGCCCTCAGCGGCACGCGCCTCTTCGACGGCCGCATTGGCCTCGACGACCTGATCCGACACATGCTCAAACACGGCAGCCAGATCGGGCTCAAGCCCCTCCAGCTCGCGAATGCGACGCTTACGCTCCAGAGCACCCGAGGCCTCGCCAGCATCGAGGCCCACGCGCACCAGGCCGCCACAGCTTACGCGGGCGCCATCGGGAGTCACATAGGTCACACCGTCAACGACCGGCGCCAACAGCGCGGCAGCCAAGTCATCGACCACGTAATAGCCGCCGAGCAGCGCCTCGACGACGGGTCCGTAGCCTGCGCGCACGGACAGACGATCAACCAGGCGGATACCGGCAGAGCCCTCAGCGGCGGTAGAGCCGCTCACGTCGCGCGCCACCAGCAGTGCTTCGCCCGAGGCCTTCTTTTGGTCCAGAGCCGCACGACCGGCACGCTCAAGCGCGGACGTATCGTCGAACAGAAGCGCATCGATATCGCCGGCGAGCAATTGCTCAACCAGGCCCTCAAGCTCGCGCGGGGCTTCGAGCACATCGCCCAGGCGACCCGTTACGTCATCGCCCAGCGCACCCACCAGACGGCTCACGAGCGGCGAGCTGTCGGCCATGCGCGCATCAAGCTTCTTTTGGCTGGCAAGCTCCGAGCGCACCTCGGATAACTTGTTGCGCGCCTCGCTCTCACGATTACGCAAGTCCTTCAGGGCCGCACGGGCGACCTCGGTGGCCTCACGCGCATCGACCTGAGCCTGGCGCGCCTCCTCAAGAGCGCCCTCAAGCTCCTCGGCGCGGTCGCGACGGGTCTCGAGCGAGGCCGTGACCTCCTCGAGCTGTTCATCGATCTGCTCCAGGCGCGAGGCATACATGTTGTCCTCGACCTCGGCATTGGAAAGCGAATCCTTCACCTTGGCGAGCTCGAGCGCAGCATTATCGGCAACGCGCTGCACATCGCGCTGCTCGCGCGTAAGCTGCGAAATCTGATTGTCGAGCGCAACGCGCCGCTCGTGGAGCTCGGCGGCGGCAGGACCAGCGGCGTCAACGTCCTCCTGGACCTGCATATGCGCGCCGGTCACTTCCTCGAGCTGAGCACGTGCGTCCTCGAGCTCCTCGACCACACGACGACGCTGATGCTCGGAGCTCGAAATCTGCCCGCGCATGTCGGACAGGCGCGACACCATGTTATGGCCCTTTTCCTCGAGCAGACGCATGTCTGAGTTAATGCGACCGACCACATCTTGCATATGGCGGCGTTGCTCGCCCAGATCGCCCACAAACAGGCCTTTTTCCTCGAGCATAACTTGGAGCTTCTCGAGCTCGCGCTCCTTTTCGCCCAAGCGGTACTGCGCAAGCTCAAGTTCGGCGGCGCCCTCCTTAGAGCGGCTCTCCAGGTCGTTCCACTGCGACTGCAGCGAACGAAGCTCGTCGACGGCCAGCATCTGCGTAAGTTCGTTCGCGCGCGAGGACAGCTCTTTGTACTTGCGCGCGCGATCGACCTGACGCTCCAGTGGCCGCAGCTGACGGGCGATTTCCTTATTGATGTCGCGGGCACGCGTCAGATGCTCGTCCATCGACTTAATCTTTTTGAGCGCACGCTCCTTGCGGCGCTTGTGCTTGGAGATGCCGGCGGCCTCCTCGATGAGGGCGCGGCGCTCCTCGGGGCGGCTCTGCAAAATGGCGTCGAGCTTGCCCTGGCTGATGATGGAATGCGTATCCTTGCCCAGGCCCGAATCGTGCAGGATGTCCTGAATGTCCATCAGGCGGCACGGACTCGAGTTGATGAGGTACTCGCTTTCGCCCGAGCGATACATGCGACGGGTGATGGCGACCTCGTCAAAGTCGACGGGCAACATATGGTCCGAGTTATCGAGCACCAGCGTGACCTCGGCGACACCCACCGGCTTGCGCGCCGACGAGCCCGAGAAGATGACATCCTCCATGGCCTGGCCGCGCAACTGCTTGGCGCTCTGCTCGCCCAGGACCCACAGGATGGAGTCGGAGATGTTCGATTTTCCCGAGCCGTTGGGACCGACGATGACGGTCAGGCCCGGCTCAAACGTCATATGGGCGCGGTCGGCAAACGACTTGAACCCTTTGAGCGTGAGGGACTTGAGATACACGGTTCCTCGCTTACACGTGCTTCTTATTCAGAATCACGCCGTTGGTGGTGTAACCCATGCGGTCGAGCGCTTCGAGCGCGGCGGCTCCCTCGGCTTCCTTCTTTGAGGAGCCGGAGCCGCGACCCTGACGAATACCATCGATCAACACCACGGCGGTAAAGGTGGGCGCATGCGCCGGGCCCTCGGAGCCAACGAGCTTATACGCCGGGGGCTCGTGACCGTCGGCTTGCACGCACTCCTGCAAAAACGACTTGGGGTTCGCGGGATGCTCGGCGCGCTCGGAAGCCAAATGCGGCTTAAGCGTACGATGGATAAACTCCGCTGCGGCATCCCAGCCGGCATCCAGGTACAGTGCGCCCACGAGCGACTCGTAGACGTTCTCGAGGGCCGAATGCAGGCCGCGCGCACCGGTACCGGTCTCGGAGGCACCAAAGATGATGATGTCGTCGATGCCCAGCTCGTGAGAAACCTCGGACAGCGTAGCGCCCGAGACAAGCGACACCTTCAGGCGTGTGAGCTTGCCCTCGTCAAACTCCGGATAGGACTCAAACAGGGAGCGTGCGACCACAGCGCCCAAAATGGAATCGCCCAAGAACTCAAGGCGCTCATAGCTGGCAGAAACCGGCTGGCCCTCGACTGCCGAGGGATGCGTAAGCGCCGCGCGCAGCAGCACCTTATTGTTGAACTCGTGGCCCAAGATTTCCTGGGCGCGCGTAAGTCGGTCGGATAAAGCCAAGACTTAGGCCTCCTTGGCAGCTTCGATAGCGTCGACGGCGTCGGCGACAGAGTTGAGCGAGAGAAGGGTCTCGTCATCGATCTCGAGGTTGAACTCGTCCTCGATAGCCGTAACCAGCTGCAGGCGCTCGAGCGAGTTGGCATCGAGGTCGTCAAAGGTGGTCTCATCGCTAATTTCGGCAACATCGACGCCCAGAACGTCAGCAGCGACCTCGGCGATCTTGTCGAAGATTTCGGAGCGGTCCATAGCGCTTCCTCTCATAGTGCATGAATACCAAAAGAATGGTACCGCCCGGGCGGTACCAAGACACGGTTCTGATTCTACCCCACGACGTGCGCCGCGAAGCACATAACAGCACTCTAACTCGCTCTTATAAAACGATACCGTCCATAGAGTTGGCGACATTCTCGACCAGCCCGGCGCGCACGGCTTCGGCCGCCGCAAGCGTACCGTTTTTAACAGCCTCGACCGAGGTGGCACCATGGCCGATCAGGACCACGCCGCGCAGGCCCAAAAGAATCGCGCCGCCCTTGGCGTCGCCCGAAAGCTTGGCTTTAATCTCGCGCATCTGCTTTTTAATGAGCAGCGCGGCGATCTTGGTGCCGAGCGAGGCCATAAAGGCACCCTTGAGTTCCTGCAGCAAAAACTTGGCAGCGCCCTCGGTGGCCTTGAGCGCGATGTTGCCCGACATGCCGTCGGCGACCACGACGTCAAAATTGCCCGACGTAAGATCGGTGCCCTCGCAGTTACCAACAAAGCCGGGAACGGCGGCTTTCATGGCCGGGAAGCAGGCCTTGGTAAAGTTGGAGCCCTTCTCGTCCTCGGTGCCGTTGGCAAGCAGGCCCACGCGGGGATGCTCGATGCCCAGGACGACGCGGGCATAGGCGCTACCCATCTGAGCAAAACGCACCATGTCATCGACCTCCACATCGGGGTTGGCACCCATGTCGCACAGCACCGTCAGACCGCCGGCGCGATTGGGCAACGCATTGGTGAGGCACGGACGCACCGGCTGCTTCTTGCCTTCGGCCTGATACCTAAACGGCGTCACGTAGGCGGTGGCAGCGGCGGTCATGGCACCGGTCGAGCCGGCGGAGAAGAACGCATCCGCGTTGCCCTTCTTAATGGCGCGGCAAGAAAGCACGATCGACGACTTACGCTTGGTCATCACGGCGCGAATGGGATTGTCATCCATGGCGATAACGTCAGGTGCCTCAAGGGCCTCAACACGTGCATGGGAAGCTGCAAAGGGATTGACGATTTCGGCGGGGCCAGCTGCCAAGACCTCGATATCGGAATCGGCGGCAAGCGCAGCCTCGATACCATCAAGAACAACCTGAGGTTTCTCGTCTCCGCCCACAACGTCTACACAAACGCGAACGTTACTCATATACAAGCTCCTTATACAAAAATGGCCGACTCATTGAGCCGGCCATTGTGGTTCCAGTTGGAACGGCATCGCATCCAGAGTATACAGTTACTCGGTAACGATAACCTCGCGGTCCTTGTAGAAACCGCAGCTGGGGCACACGTGGTGCGGGAGCTTAACAGCGCCGCAACGGGGGCACGTGGACTGAGCCGCAGCCGAGATCTTCATGTTGGCGGAACGACGGGTATGGGTGCGGATACGACCCTGCTTTTGTTTAGGTACGGGCATAGTGACCTTCCTTATGAACTATCCAGTGTGGCGATTACGCGCAAGTAGCGATACTACCACAGTTTTACTCGTCAAGCTTGAGATTCTTCAATGCTGCAAATGGATTTTCCGTGGCAGCGGCCCATTCGGCCTCTGCCTGGGCGGCGCAATCGCATTGCTCGACGTTGAGATTGATGCCGCAGGTGGGGCAAAGGCCGCGGCAATCGGGCTTGCACAGGACAACGAACGGCGTGTCCATGACGACCGCGTCGTTGATGGGCTCACCCAGATCGACGATGCGATCCTCGCCCAGCAACTCGTAGCCGTCTTCGTAGGCCTCGGGGTCCTCGGGCTCCTCAAAGAGGTAGAACTCCTCGATCTCGCCTGCGATATCAAACGAGGCGGGCTCTAGGCAGCGATCGCACTCGCCGGTGGCGTGGGCGCGGACCATGCCCGAGAGCAGAACGCCGGTACCGGCGTTGGTAAAGACAACGTCGTAGGCAATGCCGTCCTGCAGCTGGTACTCCTTCTCGCTAACCGTGAAGGCGGCGACATCGACCTTGCCGGTCAGCGGATAAGAGTCTCCGGGAAACTCGAGTTGCTCGGAAAGATCGACGGTTACGCTCGGGAACTCAGCCATTACCACTGACCGTTCTGCTGGGCGGCACCCTCGTTGAGCTGCTGACGGCAACGGGTGACGGTGCCGGTCAGGCTCTTAAGGTTCTCCTCAAGGTGCGTAAAGACCTGCTCTGCGTAATCCTCGGCGGCATAACGCGTCTCGCGCTCGTACTGCTGGGCACGGTCGCGAATGTCGTCGGCCTGCTGCTGGGCTAGGCGAACGATCTCCTGCTCACCGGCAATGGTGAGGGCCTGCTGCTGAGCGTCGGCAATGATGGAATCGGCCTGAGCGGCGGCGGAAGCCATAAGCTCCTCACGCTCTTTGAGGATACGGCGGGACTTCTGCCACTCCTCGGGATAGCTCATGCGGATCTCATCGAGGATGTTAAAGAAGACGTCGGCGTCGATAACCTTCATCTGGGCGTTCTTGCCGAACGGCGTCTTAGCCTCTTCGATGAGCCCCTCGAGCTCGTCGACAAGACTCACGATCCTGTCGCCAGGAAAATTCTCGCCCGGCATCCGGTCTCCTTTCATAGGTAACATATCATCGAGTTAGTTTACCACATGCCACCAGGCAATAAAAAATGTCACGAAAAGCGATGTTTGAGCGCTTCGACCACGTTGGGCGGCACAAACGTCGACACGTCGCTGCCAAGCGACGCGATCTGGCGCACCACCGAGCTCGAGATATAGCCGTACTGCGGAGCACTCATGACAAAGATAGACTCCAGCTCGTTATCCAGGCGGTAGTTGAGGTCGGCCTGCTGCAGCTCGTACTCAAAGTCGGTCATGGCGCGCAGGCCCTTAACGACGGCACCTGCCCCCTGTTCACGTGCAAAGTCGACCAGCAGGCCGGTGAAAGGCAGTACCTCGATGCCGTCCAAATCGCCGAGGGCCTCGCGGGCCAGCGCCACGCGCTCGTCGAGCATAAAGGTGGTACCCACGCCGTTTTTACCCTGCGACTCGGCCACGGCGACAATCACGCTGGGAAAGATGCGGCGGGCACGGCGAATCACATCGATATGGCCAAAGGTGATGGGGTCGAAGGTGCCCGGGACGATCACGCGGTTGATGGTGTCATTCATGGGCGTCCTCCGAAGGCGCATCCTCGTCATTTTCGTTCTCGTCACCATGGTCCTTCACGTCCTCGGCCACCCAGCGCAGCAAGTCAACCGAGGTAATGCCGTAGCGCTTCTCTCGCACGGTCTCAAAACCAGCTGGATGAGCGCCCGCATCGGTTGCGGCATGCTCAAACAGGGCAAAGGCCCCGGGCGTCAGCAGCTCCTGCTGGGAAAGATTTTGCAGCAGCTCCTCGACCGGCTCGGCGCCAAAGGCATACGGCGGATCGAGCAGGACCAGATCAAAAGGACCGCCCGGCACGCGACCGCGCGAGGCACTCGCCAGCACATCGCCGGTAACGACACGCCAACGCGAACGGTCGCGGCACAGCGACTCGACGTTCTTGGTGATCAGACGGGCGGCGTTGCGATCGATCTCGAACGTGGTGAGCGTGCGGGCGCCACGCGAGAGCATCTCGATTCCCAGGGCGCCGGAGCCGCCAAAAGCGTCCAGCACGCGGACCTCGTCCAAATCGAAGTCGAACGCCGACATGACCATGGATGCACATGCCTCGCGCACGCGATCGGTCGTGGGACGGGTGACATCGCGCCCGCGCGGCTCTTCGATCTTACGGCCGCGCCATTCACCGCCGATGATTCTCATCCTCCGCTGACCTCCTTAAAGATATGTCGATAGCGCGTGGCGACCGCGTCGCGCAAGGGACGCGTCGCCACGGAGTCAAGGTTGCAAGCATACCGCAAGAGCTCGACCGCGTCCAAATGGGCCCATTCGATAAGATCCTCGTCGGCGTCCAGGTCCACAAAGCGCAGGGTCACGCCGCCATGCTGACGGTAGCCCAGGATTTCGCCCTCATGGCGCAAGCGCAGGTCCATCTGGGCGAGCGTAAAGCCGTCTGAGGTCTTTTCGAGCGACTGGAGGCGGTCTTGTGCCGCCGACGCGCCGCCGTTGCCCTTGGAGTGCGTCATGACCAGGCAGGTGCCCGACACGCTGCCGCGGCCCACACGGCCGCGCAACTGGTGCAGGGCCGCCAAGCCAAAGCGCTCACCGTTCTCGATGACCATGACGGTGGCGTTGGGCACGTCGACGCCCACCTCGACCACCGTGGTCGAAACGAGCACGTCGATCTCACCGCGCTTGAAGGCATCGATCACGCGGTCCTTCTCCCCCGCCGGCATGCGGCCATGAAGGCGCTCGATAGTAAGCCCCGGCAACGCCAGGCGCAGCCGGTCGAGCTCGGTTGCCGTATCGTACAGCGGCACGGGGACGGTCACGCGGCCCTCATCGTCGCGGGCGATACCGGGGACATCCTCAAGCTCATCGGCCGAGTCGCTCGGCTCCACAAGCGGGCAGATCACGTAAGCCTGCTGGCCCTTTTCATGCGCCTCGCGAATGGCGCCGTAGGCCAGGTCGCGGCTCGACTCGGTGAGCACACGCGTCGTAACGCCCGCCCCCGGAACAGGCCGATGGCGGATGATGCTCGTGTCCAGATCGCCGTAGACCGAAAGCGCCAGCGTACGCGGGATGGGCGTTGCCGTCATAACGAGCAGGTCCGCACCGGGACCCTTGGCACGCAGGGCGTTACGCTGGCCTACGCCAAAGCGGTGCTGCTCGTCGATGACCACGAGCGACAGATGCTTGAACGCAACGTTATCTGAAAGCACCGCGTGGGTTCCAAAGAGGACATCGAGCTCGCCCGATTTCAGCTGCGCATGGATCTGCTCGCGCTCGGCTGCCGGCGTGGCACCCGTCAGGAGCGCCCAGGACATGCCGGCCTGCGAGAGCAAGGGGCCGGTCTTATCGGCATATTGGCGCGCCAGCACACCCGTTGGCGCCATAACGCAGGACTGGGTGCCGCTATCGGCCGCAACGGCCAGCGCGCAGGCGGCGACGGCGGTCTTGCCGGTTCCGACGTCGCCCAGCAGCAGGCGGTTCATAACGCGCCCGCCATCGCACATGTCGTGCAGGATGTCTTGGAACGCGGCCTCTTGCTCGTCGCTCAGCGAAAACGGGAGGGCCTGCTTAAGCGCGGCCAGATGCTCGCCCGCGGTGTGGGCGTAGGGAACGACGCCGACCATGCCACCGTCGTTGCGCAGACGCAGCGCCAGCTGAAGGTAGAGGCACTCCTCGTAGGCAAGCCGTGCGCGCGCGATATCGCGCTCGGCCATGCTCGATGGAAAGTGAATTGAGCGCAGCGCACGAGCATTGCTCATCAGCTGGCGCTTGACGCGTAAGCGTGCGGGAATCGGGTCGAAGGGATTGCCGACAACCTCGAGCGCGCCGCTTACGATGCGGCGCATCCACGCCTGGCTCACGCCATCGCTCACATAATGGACCGGCAGTATGGTGCCCGCGGCACGCCCATCCTCGAGCTTTTCGAAATGCGGCGAGGCCATCTGCTTAAAGCCGTAGGCAAACTCGACCTTACCCATCACGGCCAGGCGGTCTCCCTGCTTAAACTGCTGGGCGATCCAGGGCTGACGGAAAAAGGCGACCTGCAGCACGCCCGTCTCGTCCACCAGCGAGACCTCGGTCACCTGCATACGCGGGCGGGGCTGCTTTTGAACGATACGATCGACCGTGGCGACAATCGTGCACACGGTACCGATGGGAGCCATCTCGATGGACCAGGAGCGCGTAAAGTCGAGATATCGGTGAGGGATATGGAGAAGGAGGTCCCCCGCCGTCCGAATTCCCAGACGGCGAAGGGCCTCCTCACGTTTACCCGAAACATATTTGAGTCGCGCGATATCCTCGTCGAGCGCATTGCTCTGGGCAAAGCGCTCCGAGGCGCGCGGCACGGAGCACAGCTCGGACATGGGTAGATGCCTACTCGATCGAGAAGATCACGGGATAGAGCGGCTGCTCGCCACGATGAGCATCGATCTCCAGGTCGGGCTGAGCCTCCTCGATGGCGTCGACGATCTCCTGGAAGGCCTCATCGGACAGCTCCTCGCCGGCCAGAATCGTCAGTGCGTCGCCCTCCTCTTCCTCCTGCATGCGGTTGATGCAATCGAGCGTGACCTGCTTCACATCGGAGCCGACCACGTCGATGGAGCCGGCAATGATACCCATGACATCACCGGAGTGAATCGGAGAGCCGTCAGAGGCGCTGGAATCGCGCACGGCACGGGTGACCTCGCCATCGCGGACCTCGCTGATGGCGTCGACCATAGCGGCGACGGCGTCCTCGAGCTCGGAATCGGGCAGGACCGCGAACAGCGCGGAGAAGGCCTGCGGAACGGTCTTAGTGGGAACGACGGCGACTTTCTTGTCGGTGCAGGCAGAGGCAGCGGCCTCGGCAGCCATGCGGATGTTGCCGTTATTGGGCAGGATGATGACCGAGGTCGCGTTGACCTGGTCGACGGCGCCCAGCAGGTCGGCGGTCGAGGGGTTCATGGTCTGACCACCCGAGACGATCACGTCAACGCCGAGGGACTTGAGGATGTCGGCCTCGCCGGAACCGGCGGCAACGGCGACAAAGCCCAAAGCCTTGACAGGTTCGGCAGCCTTTTCCTGGTCCTCATGAATCTTGGCGGTACGGTCGTGGGCCTCCATCTCCATGTTGTGGATAAAGACCTCGTAGATCTGACCAAGCTGCAGCATGTGCTCGAGCACCAGGTTAGGCGTGTTGGAGTGCACATGGATCTTGTAGTCGGGGTAGGCACCCACGAGAAGCTCACAGTCGCCCATGGAGCCCAGGAACTTAAGGCACTCGTCCTCGTCAAACGGGGCGTCGGCCTTAAAGAGGAACTCGTTGCAGTAGCGGAACTCCGAGCCCTCCCAGTCGTCGTTGGCCTCGATCTCAACGCGACCAAGGGCCGCGTCGCGGGCAGAGCCAGCGGAATCAAACGTGGCGGAGAAATCCTCGACAACGGTGCTGCGGCCAAGAGCGGCGGCAACAAAGTTCTCCAGGAAGATGGCAAAGCCAAAGGCGCCAGAGTCGACCACGCCGTTCTCCTTCAGAACGGGCAGCAGGTCGGGCGTGCGGGCGACGGACTGGTAGGCCTCGACGACGATAGCATCGAGCGCGTCCTCGGCCGAGAACTTCTTCTTTTCGCACTCGTCGGCCTTGGTCGAAACATCTCGCAGGACCGTGAGGATCGTGCCTTCGATGGGCTTGCGGACGGCCTGGAAGGCGACCTTGACGGCGCGACGGAAGGCGAAGGCGATGTTGGCGGACGTGATGGGCTCATCGGCAGAAACGAGACCCTCGGCAACACCGCGCAGGATCTGCGAGGTGATGACGCCGGAGTTGCCGCGGGCACCCATCAGGGAGCCGTGCGTGATGGCGCCTGCGATGGCCTCCATGTCGGCATCGGCGGGAAGGGCGGAAAGCTCCTTGGTCACCGAGGCGAGCGTGAGCGACATGTTGGTACCGGTGTCGCCGTCGGGCACGGGGAAGACGTTGAGCTTGTTGATCTCCTCGGCCTTGTCGGAAACGGCAGCCGCAGCGATCGGAAAACAGGTGCGAATGGTCTTTGCAATCATGGGTATTTGAATCTCCGTTTTCGGATGCTAGTTCAGACGGCTCTTGAGCGCGTCGATGTGGATGCCGATCTTAAGGCTGGCGGGATCGATCTGGGCGATCTCCTGCAGGGTGAAGGCAACGGAGCTCGAAAGATTGTGGCAGACGGACTTCATGTTGACGCCGTTCTCGAGCACGACGTGAAGATCGACCGTAAGGCCGTTCTCGTCGGCGGAGACAAGCACGCCCTTGCGGAGGCGCTGACCGGCAAGCAGGCGCACGCTCTCGGCGCCCTGGAGCTGTTCGGCCATACCGACGACGCCATAGCACGTCATCGCGGCATAACCGGCAATATCGGCAATAACGTCGTTCGAGACGCTCAGGCTGCCGTTAATGGTCTCAGACACAAGAATCTCCTTATCTGGTGCTCGCGGCACCATGTCGTGGGAGCAATCATTGCAATATTCTACAACGAGCGCGCCGTGTTGAGGTGGTGGGTCGCGGGATTACATCCTCGACACGAAATGTTGATATGGTAACGTTCGCGAACGGCGACCGCGACATGAAAAAACCCGCCGCATAAGCGACGGGTTTTACAACCTGGCTCCCCGGGTAGGACTCGAACCTACAACAGCGCGGTTAACAGCCGCGTGCTCTACCATTGAGCTACCGAGGAATTTAAAGCCCAACGGAAAGGGCTGATAAATTCTGGCTCCCCGGGTAGGACTCGAACCTACAACAGCGCGGTTAACAGCCGCGTGCTCTACCATTGAGCTACCGAGGAATAGGTGCGTGCTCTCAAGCAACGAAGTTTATTATACGGACGAATCAGCTTAGGGCAAGAACTTTTTTGAGATTTTTTCCGACCTAGTCATTGGGGACGTCCCCAATGACCACATGAAAGCGCCCCCAAGCGGATGTGCTTGAGGGCGCTTCTTGCTTGACTAGCTTTCGATATAGTCTTTGAGCTTGCTGCTGCGGCTCGGGTGGCGGAGCTTGGCCAAGGTCTTGGACTCGATCTGACGGATGCGCTCACGCGTGACGCCAAACTCGCGGCCGACTTCCTCGAGCGTACGGGGATGTCCGTCAACAAGGCCAAAGCGCAGCTCGATAACCTTGCGCTCACGATCGGCAAGCGAGTCGAGCACCTGGGTGAGCTGCTCCTGCAGCATGGAGAAGCTGGCGGCATCGGGCGGAACGATAGCCTGGGAGTCCTCGATGAAGTCGCCCAGCTGGGAATCCTCTTCCTCGCCGATAGGGGTCTCGAGCGACACGGGCTCCTGCGAAATCTTCTGGATCTCGCGGACGCGGTCGGCACTCATGTCCATCTCGGCACCGATCTCCTCGGGGGTCGGATCGCGACCCAGGTCCTGGAGAAGCTGGCGCTGCACGCGAACGAGTTTGTTGATGGTCTCGACCATGTGCACGGGAATACGGATGGTACGGGCCTGGTCGGCGATAGCGCGCGTGATGGCCTGACGGATCCACCACGTGGCGTACGTGGAGAACTTAAAGCCCTTCTGGTAGTCGAACTTCTCGACGGCGCGGATCAGACCGAGGTTGCCCTCCTGGATCAGGTCCAAGAACAGCATGCCGCGACCGACGTAGCGCTTGGCGATGGAGACGACCAGACGCAGGTTGGCGCTGATGAGCGCCTGCTTGGCCTCGAGACCCACGTTCTCGATACGGGTCAGGCGACGTATCTCGGCGCGGGTAAGCTCGATCTCGCCCGCCTCGGCGGCCTCGAGCTTCTCGGTGGCATCGAGACCGGCCTCGATCTTCATGGCCAGATCGACCTCTTCGGAGGCGGTCAGCAGGTCGACCTTACCGATCTCCTTAAGGTACATACGAACCGGGTCACCGGTCAGCATCACCGTGGAGGCATCGATGCCGCGCACGCGCGAGCGCGAACGGGACGTACGCACGGTGCGCTTCTTCTTGCTCTTGGAAGAACCCATCTCGGCGTCGGCCTGACGGGCCATCTTAAGCTCGTGATCGTCGAGTGAACCGGAATCGTGCTCGTCGTCATCGAAATCATCGGTATCGCTATCGCTATCGTCATCTTCGACGCCCATGGGAGCGTCGTCGTTTCCGCTCGCGGAGATAATCTGGATGCCGCTGTTGCGCAGCGCGGAATACACCGCGTTGAGTTGCTCGTCAGATACATCGATATCCTTCAGGGCGACCTGAATCTCGTCCTCGGTTACCGAAGTCCTGTTTGAGCCGTTGCCCATGAGCTTTGCAACGTAGGATTCCAGCCCAGTACCCGTGCTCTCACTCTTATTTGGCACAGATTCTCCCTTCATAGTCCACAGGACTCATTACTTTAGCACACACTTACACGTCTATACCCAAAATTCAGACTGGATATAGGCGCAAATACGCTGGTTGACCACAACATCTAGGCCTGCTCGGCGCCCGCAGTCTCCAAACCGATCAAACGGAACGGATCCGCCACGCCGCCGATCGACTTTTGGAGCTCACGCTGGCGCTGAGAATCTTGCATCGCCTGCATCGTCAGCACACGGCGTGCCTCATCGTCGAGCGACCGGTCCTGGCGAAGCTTGGCCTGTGCGGCGCGCATGCGGCGCTTGATGGTGTAGAGCTCGAGGGTGTCGAGCATAAACACGATGTTCGTCTCGGTGGGGTGCTTACTCGTCGACGAAATGCGCCCGGCACTAACAAGCGACGCTGCCTCGGGACACACGGCGCGCGCCGCATCCATGCACGCCGTGGGGTCGGTGCCCGGCGGCGTCGCGAGCACGGCCCACGCGATGGACTCGTGACGCGGATCCACCCACTCGATCGAGCAGATGCGATCGGCATACGTGCGGAACAGGTCGGGGTAGCTCGTGAGCATCGTCAGCAACTCGCGCTCCCCCGCCAAAGACTTTCGCTCTAGGTCGGTCAGCACGATCGGCATCGTCGGCGACGCGGGCGCGCCCATTATATCGGCGACCGGTGCCGCGCCATCCATACCAACCGGCACATCAATCGGCGGCATATCGTCGACAGCCTCGACCGGCGCGGCCCCGTAGGCCTCGAGCGGCACATAGTCGTACGGTTCTTCCTCGACCGGTGCGGACACCGGCGGCGTCGCACCCGCGGCCCAGGCACCGCGAGACGTCCCCAGCAAACCAGACGCCCGACCGCCCGCGCTGCCCGCGCGCTCAGCTTGCGCGCGTTGACGCTCGTAGTTCTGCTCACGGCGGCGCTCGGCGTCCTCGCGCTTGGCAACATCGCGAAACACACGGCCCGAGCTCGAGCGCACCGTCTCCAGATCCAAACCCAGCAGGTCGGCAATCTGGATAAAGTACGTATCGATCATGTAGCTATCGCGCAGCGGATAGATGAGCGTCAGTGCATCCTCGAGCGCCTTGGCACGACCGCCCGGCGTGGTAATGTCGCTCGACTCCTGCAGTGAGCGGTACACAAAGTCCATGAGGGGCTCGGCGGCATCGATGCGCGCCTGCAGAGCCTCGCCACCATGCGCGGTGATGAACTCCATGGGGTCGTTGCCGTCGGGAAGCACCACGCAGCGCAGGTCCATCGAATCCTGCTCGATAAACTGAATCGCGCGGCGTGCGGCCTTTTGACCGGCGGCGTCGCCATCGAACATATATACAATGCGCTTGGCAAAGCGGGTGAGCGTCTTTACATGATGTTCCGTCAGCGCCGTGCCCAGCGTGGCGACGACGTTTTTAATCCCCGCCTCCCAGCAGGCGATACAGTCGGTATATCCCTCCACCACGATGGCGGTATCCTGCGCGACGATAAACTCCTTGGCCCAGTTAAAGCCATAGAGGTTTCGCTTTTTATGGAACACGCTCGTCTCGGCGGTGTTGAGGTACTTAGGCTGGCCGTCGCCCATAATGCGCCCGCCAAAGGCGATGTTATGACCCTGCTCGTCAAAAATGGGAAACATCACGCGGTCGTAAAAACGGTCGGCAAGCTGCCCGCGACCACGGCTCACGGCCACATTGGCGTCGATCATCTCCTGCGGGGTAAAGCCCGCCTGCGACAGATGCGACACCAGCGCATTGCGACCCGGTGCAAAGCCCAGGCAGTAGCGGCGGCAGACATCGCTGCCCATACCGCGACTGGCGAAGTACTCGCGCGGACGGCTGTCCTTACCGCGCATAAGCATGGTGTGATAGAACTGGGCGGTTTCCGCACATAGGTCGTAGATGCGGACGCGCTTGGTGCCGCGCTCGCGATAAGCGCCGGTATCGTGCAGCTCAATGCCGGCACGGTCGGCCAGGTAGCGAATCGACTCGGGAAAGCTCAGGTTCTCGCGCTTCATGATGTAGGTGAAGACGTCGCCGCCCTCGCCACAGCCAAAGCAGTGCCACACCTGCGTGGCAGGGATAATGTGAAACGACGGGGTCTTTTCGCCATGGAAGGGGCAGCAACCCCAAAACTCATGGCCGCGGGGCTTGAGCTCAACCGTTTCCTGCACGATGGCAACCAGATCGGACGCAGCGCGTACCTGGTCTTTTTCCTCATCGCTAATCACGGATGCTCACCCCCTGCTCGCCCAAATGATGACGGATATCGTCAATGTTACCCTCGACGGTCGCGATAAGCTCGTCCAACGAATCGAACAGGCGCGACGGGCGCAGCCAGCGCGTAAACGCCAGCGAAACCGAGGCGCCGTACAGGTCGCCCGCATACCCGATTAAGTTGGCCTCGAGATGAGCCGAGGCGGCATCGTCGGCATACGTCGGCGGCAAGCCCACATTGACGGCAGCAGGCCACACGGTATCATCGACCAGCACCAGACCCTCATACACGCCATCGGCTGGCACCTGAATGCCGTCGGGAACCTGCAAGTTTGCCGTGGGAAAGCCCATGCCAGAACCCTCGTGACGGCCACGAATAACACCGCCACGCACCATATACGGACGGCCGAGCAACTCAGCAGCAAGCTCCACATGGCCCTGTCCCAGCTCATAACGAATGCGGGTGGCACAAATGGCCTCACCGCCCTCGCAAAGCAGGTCGTGAGCATACACGTCAACGCCGCGCTCGGCACCCCAGGTGCGCATCTCGGCAACACCAGAAGCACCGCCACGACCCAGCCTAAAGTCACTGCCAACGCGAATCGAGCGAATGTCGACTACGCGTGACAGCAGTGCGAGAAAACCGACATGGTCGAGTGCCGCAACCTCAGGCGTAAAGGGAACGGCCACCACCGCATCGACCCCGGTTTGAGCCAAGGCATGCAGACGGTCGGCCGTCGTCATCAATTTTTGAGCGGGCGAAGGGCTCACCACAACGTCCGGGTCGGGATCGAAGGTAACCACGACCGCCTTACAGCCATGGGCACGGGCATCACGGACAAGCGCTTCGATGAGATCCTGGTGTCCACGGTGAACGCCGTCGAACACGCCAATGGCGATTGAAGCGGCACCCAAGTGCTCACACTCATCAAACGTATCGGCAGCAACGATGCGAGCCTCGTCCGACTCGCCCGCGAAAAAGACACGCGCGAGCTCGCGAGCGGACAACATCATCGAACACCGCCGATTGCCTGCGGAAACACGTGCTCCATGACAAAGCGGCCGCCCTCAATGCGGGCGATCGCCTTGAGTCCCCCATCGAGCACCAACGCAAACGGCGCCTTCAAGGAATCGAAATCGGCAAGCGCACGCTCAACGGGAATGCGTCGGCCGCAGAGCAGGTCGTCGGCAAGATTGCCCGGCAAGTCAACACGTGTGGCGCCCAGGGCCGCAATGGGATCCAGGGCAAAGCCAGCGGCGGACTCGGGAGAAAGCTCCTCCACCGCATGACAGGCGCCAATGGAAACAGCACCGGAGGCCGTGCGGCGCAGCGCGGAAATATGCGCGGCGCTCTCACAGGCACGGCCCAGGTCGCGAGCGAGCGCACGGATATAGGTGCCCTTGCTCACCGAGAACGCCACGGTCCACACACACGTATCATCCTCGCCGCCCACGGCGATCAGGTCGGCGGCATAGACCTCGACGGGGCGCGGAGGTAGGTCCACCGCATTGCCCTCGCGAGCAGACTTGTAGGCGCGAACGCCATTGACCGAGATAGCCGAAAACGCCGGCGGCACCTGCATCTGCGGGCCCAGCATAGCGGCCAAGTGCTCACGGGCATAGGCAGGATCGCGGAGCTCGTTGGTAACAGCCACTGTGCGGACCGCCTCGCCCTCCGCATCATCGGTATTGGTCTCGGCACCAAACGAGATGTCGGCGACATAGCTTTTGGTATCGAGGGTTAGCATGCCCAGCAGACGAGTAGCCTGGCCCACGCCCACCACCATGACGCCGGACGCCATGGGGTCGAGCGTACCGGCATGGCCGACGCGCCGCTCATGGAGGGCGCGTCGGCATTGCGAGACCACATCGTGGGACGTGCAGCCCACCGGCTTATCGACGGCGAGCAGCATATTCAGTTGAGAAGGCGTACGACGAGCCATGTACCATCCAAAAAGTTAAAGCTCGACGGTCACCGAAGCGGGATCCTCCCCTACCAGCTCGGCCAGCATGGGAAGTGCCACGGCGAGCGTCTCGCGAATTGTTCCGTTGTTGGAAAAGCCGGCGGCGGCATGATGCCCGCCACCGCCAAAGTTGGCAGCAATCTCGGACACATCGAGGTCGCCCTTGGAGCGCAGGTTGCCGCGCACCTTGGTATCGCCCTCAATGCCCTTTAAGAACATGCAAACCTCGACGCCCATCACCGAACGCACCACATCGACCAGGCCGTCGCACTCGTCCGAGGTGACACCGCAGGCCTCAAGGTCGCTCTGGTAGGCATAACTATACGCCACGCGCCCATGCGCGACCGTCTTGATGCGGCCCATAACGATGGACTTGAGGTGCAAAAACTCAACGCGCATGCTCTGATATACCTCGAGTGCTACACGCGCCGGATCGGCACCGTGGGCAACCAGACGCGAGGCCGCATGGAACGCGGCGGCATCGGCGTTTTGGTACTGAAAACGGCCGGTATCGGTAACCAAGCCACACAGCAGGCAGGTCGCAACGCCATCACGTGCAACAATGCCACAATTGTCCAAGAAGCGGTCGATGATCATAGCGCAGGCTGCAGCTTCAACGCGCCTCAGGCTGAGCTCGGCAAACTCCTCGCGCGCCGGATGGTGATCGAAGCACACCACATGCTTGGAGCGGCGAAGCACCTCGGCGGAATTATTGAGGCGCTCGACGACCGGCACATCCACCGAGATGAACAGGTCTGGATTGCCGGTGTACGTAGATGCCGACACCAGGCGATCGGAGCCTTCCATAAAGCGGTAGATGCGCGGAACCGGGTCATCGTCTGCCAGCAGCAGGGCAATGTCCTTATTGGGGAAAAACTTCATGAGCGAAAGGCCCAGACCCAACACGGAGCCCAAGGCATCGCCATCGGGAGAAGTATGTCCCGAAATCGCAATGGAGGACGCACCCTCGATGAGCTCGAGGATGCGTCGCTGAATATCTGCAGACTCGCACGAGGCGAGGTCGGCGGAATTAGTCATCTAAAGCTGCCTCCTGGGCGGCATCCGCTATCGGATAGCCGTCCTCGTCCTTTTCGATCGCAAGCGTGGCGGGAACGTTTTCCAGCGCACGCGTGATGCGCTCGGCCTCATCGGTCGAGCGATCGATGCGAAAATCGAGCTCGGGCGTAACACGCCAATCGAGCGAGCGAGCCAACAGGCTGCGGATACGGCCCTTAGCGCTAGCGAGCGCCTCCATGACCTCGTCGTATCGGCTCGCATCGCACGACACGTACACACGCGCGAACGAACGGTCCACCGCGACCTCGACCGCAGTCAAAGTAACCAGGTCGAGACGCGGATCGGAAACCTCAAAGAGCAGGATATAACCGAGCTTCTCGCGAAGCTGCTCGCCCAGACGGCGGGTTGCCTGCGTTTGCTTCATAGCGCTACCCCCTACTCGGTGCGGGCAACCTGGTCGATGCGGTAACCCTCGATCTGGTCGCCGGGCTTGATGTCCTGGAAGTTCTCCAGGCCAATGCCGCCCTCGGAACCGCTCTTGAGGCTCTTGGCCTCGTCCTTGTAGTGGCGCATCGAGGCGATCTTGCCGTTGAAGACCACGATACCGTCGCGCACCAGACGCACGGAATCGGTCGCGGCGATCTCGCCCTCTTCGACGCGGACACCGGCGGCGATACCGACTTTGGGCACCTTGAAGGTGTCCAGGACGGTCGCGGTACCCGTGGCGACCTCGACCTCGGTGGGCTTGAGCATGCCGATACGGGCGGCGTCGAGCTCCTCGAGGCACTTATAGATGACGTCGTAGCAACGGATCTCGACGCCCTCGCGCTCGGCAGCGGAGCGGGCCTTACCGTCGGGACGGACGCCAAAGCCGATGATGATGGCGTTAGAGGCGTCGGCCAGGACGACGTCGGTCTCGTTGATGGCGCCAACGGCGGAGTGGATCGTGTTGATGCGAACCTCGGACTGATCCATCTTGTCGAGCGAGTCCTGAAGGGCCTCGATGGAACCCTGGACGTCGGCCTTGATGATCAGGTTGAGCTCCTTGACCTCGGCGTCGGCAATGGTCTCGAAGAGGTTCTCGAGCGTGACGTGCTTGACGCGGCTCTGCTCCTCGATACGGGCCTTGAGCGAACGCTCGTCGGCAAGGGCGCGAGCCTCGCGCTCGTCCTCGAACACGCGGAACTCGTCGCCGGCGTTGGGCACGGACTGCAGGCCCAAAATCTCGACGGCGTCGGAGGGACCGGCCTCGGTGACGGCGCGACCCTTGGGGTCGAGCATAGCACGGACGCGGCCGTAGGTAAGGCCGGCGACCAGCGTATCGCCCACGTGCAGGGTACCGCGGGTTACGAGTACGGTAGCGACCGAACCGCGGCCCTTGTCAAGCTTGGCCTCGAGGACGTTGCCGGAGGCAAAGGTGTCCGGGTTGGCCTTGAGCTCGAGCACATCTGCCTGGAGCAGCACGGTCTCCAGAAGGTCGTCGATACCGATCTTCTGCTTGGCCGAGATGTTGACGAACATGTTCTGTCCGCCCCACTCCTCGGGGATGACGCCGTACTCGGTGAGCTCCTGGCGCACGCGGTCGGGGTTGGCGCCGGGCTTATCGATCTTGTTGACGGCGACGACGATGGGAACGCCGGCGGCCTTGGCGTGGTTGATCGACTCGACCGTCTGGGGCATGACGCCGTCGTCGGCGGCGACGATCAGGATGACGATGTCGGTCACCTTGGCGCCACGGGCACGCATGGCCGTAAAGGTAGCGTGACCCGGGGTATCGATGAAGGTGATCTTGCGGTCGTTGATCATGACCTGCGAAGCGCCGATGGCCTGCGTAATGCCGCCAGCCTCGCCGGCAGCAACGCCGGTGTGACGGATGGCGTCGAGCAGCGACGTCTTGCCGTGGTCGACGTGGCCCATGACGGTGACGACCGGGGCGCGCGGCTTAAGGTCGGCGGGATCGTCATAGAACGAGAAGGTGTTCTCCTCCTCGGGGGTGATGATCTTGATCTGACGGCCCAGGTCGTCGGCAACGAGCTCGACAAGGTCGTCGGACATGGACTGCGTCATGGTGAGCGGCGTACCAAGCAGGAACAGGCGCTTGATGATGTCGTTGGCCGGAACGTCGAGCGCCTCGGCAAGCTCCTGGACGGTAACGCCCTGGGAGACCTTGATGGCGTCGAGGTCCTCGGGGTTCACGCCCTGGGCCAGCGCCTCCTCTATCTTGCGCTCCTCCTGCGCCTTGGCAGCCTCGCGCTCGCGCTTCTCCTTGCGCTTCTTGCGGCGACCGGTGGACTCGCGAGAGGCCTCCTCGACGGCAGCACGAGCCTCCTCGAGCACCTTCTCGCGGCTGTACTCCTCGGCCTCGCGAGCCATGCGGCTGTAGTGGTCCTCTTCGTTGTTATGACCGCCCTTGCGCTTCTTGCCCTTGCCCTGCTTATCGGGGTTGGGGAAGTCCATGCCGGCAGCGACGTTGTTGCTGGCGTTGGTGCGATGGCTGTGCGGACGGCCCTCGGAAGCGTTGCGCTCGGAGTTGTTGTCGGAGGCGTTGCGATCGTTACGACGGCCACCGCGGCGGTCGTTGTTGCCGCCACGACGGTTACCGCGCTCGGCGGCGCGCTCGGCCTTGGCCTTGTCCTCGGCGTCCTTCTTCTCCTTGAGCACGGTCTCCTGTGCGGCAATCTGGTCGAGCAGCGAACGGAAGCGCGAACCGGAGTCGGAAGCGGGAACGGCGCGGCGCTGGGCCTCGCGGGCAGCCTCCTCCTTCTCGCGGGCAAGGCGCTCCTGCTCGGCCTTCTTCTTGGCCTCGGCCTCGGCGCGGGCAGCCTCCTCGGCTGCCTGGGCTGCGGCAAACTGGCGGCGCTCCTCCTCGCGTGCCTTCTCGGCGGCGATGCGCTCGCGCTCGGCCTCGGCGGCGCGTGCGGCCTCCTCGGCGGCAGCTGCCTGCTCCTCGGCCTGCTTGGCGGCCTCGACTTCCTGAGCGCGGGCCTCGATCACCGAGGCGAGCTGCTTGCGGACCATAGCGACATAGGCGTCCTCCAAGGTGGAGGAAGCGGACTTAGCGGGAATCTTCATATCGGCGAGATGACCCATCAGTTCCTTGGAGGTCATGCCGAACTCTTTGGCCAGGGTGGACACACGGACTTTTGCCATATGACTTCACCTACCCTTTCTGGCACCTTGGGTGCCTAGAGACTGAACGAGCGTGGGAGACGCGCCGGGACCCGCCCGGCGCAACCGCGCGCTAGATCAGGTCCTCCGCATCATCGAAGGCGTCGGTGTCGTGGACACCGCAGAAACGGGAGCCGGGACGAGCCTGGTTGCGGCACTGGATGCCGTCCTCGGACACATACTCGCAGCGGCGGACGTCCTCGTCCTCCTCGTCACCAATCAGGTCGGCGGCGGGCTCCTCGTGAACGGGAACGTTCTTAAGGATGTCGGCGGCAAGCGTCTCGGACTTGATATCGATGTGCCAGCCGGTCAGGCGCGCGGCGAGGCGGGCGTTCTGGCCCTCCTTGCCGATGGCGAGGGACAGCTGGTCGTCGGGCACGATGACGCCGGCGTAGGCCTTCTCCTCGTCGATGAGGACGCGGGTGACCTTGGCGGGCGACAGGGCGTTGGCGACGTAGACGGCAGGATCGGCATCCCACAGGATGACGTCGACGCGCTCGCCACGGAGCTCGCCCACGACAGCGCGAACACGGCTGCCCTTGGGGCCGACGCAGGCGCCCACGGGATCCAGACGGTCGTCGAGCGAGTGGACGGCAACCTTGGAGCGCTGGCCGGGCTCGCGGGCGATCGACTTGATCTGGACGGTGCCCTCATAGATCTCGGGCACCTCCTGCTCAAACAGACGACGCATGAGCTCGGGGTGGGTACGGGAGATGACAATCGGCGGACGGCTGTGCTCGCCACGAACCGGCTGCAGGTTGGAGTTGGGGTCGCGAACGTCGATGATCACGGCCTTGATGTGCTGGTTGTGCAGGTAGCGCTCGCCCATCGGACGCTCGTTGCGCTCGTTCTCGTAACGACGCTGGTCGAAGTGCGGAAGCTCGGCCTCGACGCCCTCGCGGATCTTGACGATCGTGAAGTCGGGCGTGGACTGCAGCACGGTACCGCTGATGAGGTCACCGATGCGGCCGGAGAACTCCTCGTAGATCTGCTCGCGGGCGGAGTTACGCACGATGGCGTTGATCTCGGCCTTGGCGTGCTGGGCGGCGATGCGGCTCGTGTTCTTGGGGGTGACGTCGATCTCCTCAAACTCGGTGAAGTTGCCTTCCTCGTCCATGGAATCGTCGATCGGCTCCAGGCGGTAGACGTAGATCTTGCCGGTGGTGCGGTCGATGGTCACCTTGGCACCCCACTCAAGATGCAGGATCTCGGCATAGCTCTTGGCGAGCGACTGCTCCAGGCGGTCGATCAGGTAGAGCTGGTCGATGTGCTTCTCCTGGCAAAGCTCCATCAGGGCGGACATCATGTCGGATGCTGCCATCTTACTTTCCTTCCTTCGCGGGCTTGAAGTCGTAGGTGGGCTTCAACTTGCACTTTTTAACATTAGAGAAATCGAGGGTGACTGACTCGCCGTCCTCGAGCTCGAGGGTCACGTTCGTCTCGGTGGCGGCGGCAATCTTGCCGGCGTACTTGCGACGGCCCTCGGTGGCGGTGGAGGTGAGCTCGCAGTTCTCGCCCACAAAGCGGGCAAAGTCGCACGGGCGGCGCAGCGGGCGCGCCATACCCGGGCTCGACACCTCGAGCGTATAGCTCGAAGAGATGGGATCGAGCTCCTCAATCACATCGCCGACCCACTTGGTGTTGGCCGTGACGTCGTTGAGCGAAAGGCTCTGACCCTCGGCACCCTCGATACGCACGCGCACGCAGGGGGCCTTGGTGGCACCCACGAGCTCGACGTCGACGATGTCGACATCGTGCTGGGGAGCGACGGCCTCGAGCGCGTCGATGATCGCCTGCTCGGTCTTGGTCTTGACCATTGCGGCACCTCCATCCATACAAAAAAGAAGCGGGGCCGAAACCCCACTTCTTTCAATTACAACTTCATTTGCAAGCAAACTATACCAATAGCTGCGGAAACGTGCAAGCACAGTACGAATCTGCAGGTCAGCGTGCGCACAGCTTCTCCACAAGAATAGGACAATTGGCCGAAGGCACCTAGGCAGGTACATGCAAAACGAGGGACGACCCAACCGGATCGCCCCTCGTCTTTTATGCGTCAGCTAAGCGCGCAGCGCTTACTTGACCACCAAGTTGACCAGCTTGCCGGGCACGCAGATGGCCTTGACGACCGTCTTGCCCTCGAGCCACTTGGCGACGGCGGCCTCGGCGGCAGCCTGCATCTCCTCATTAGAGGCATCGCGGGCAACGTCGACGCGGCCGCGGACCTTACCGAGCACCTGGACCACGATCTGCACCGTGTCCTCAACGGACTCGGCCAGGTCGAACTCGGGCCAGGCGGCGGTGTAGGCGTTGCCCTCGCAGCCGAGCGCCTCGTGCCACAGCTCATCGGCCCAGAACGGGCAAATGGGGGCAAGGACGCTCACGATATCCTTAGCCACGCCGTAGCACAGCGCCTTGTCGCGGGCGGTACCCTCGGTGGCGTTGAGGTAGGCGCTCGCCGCGTTGACGAGCTCCATGACGGCCGAGATGGCGGTGTTGAACTGGCCGCGATCGAAGTCCTCGGTGCACTTGGCGATGGTGCGGTGACGCTCGCGATAGAGTTTCATCGCAACCTCGTCGAGCGCGGACTTGTCGAAGGCCACGTTGGCGTCGCCAGACTGAACGAGCTGCCAAACGATACGCCAGGCGCGCTTGATGAAGCGGTTGGCGCCCTCAACGGCCTTGGGATCCCAGTCGAAGTCCTTCTCGGGCGGGGCGATAAACAGGATCGCCAAACGCATGGTGTCGGCGCCGTAAGGTTCGATGACCGAGCTCGGGGGCACGACATTGCCCTTGGACTTGGACATGGTGTCGCCGTTCTCGTCCTTGACCATGCCCTGGCACAGCAGGTTAGTGAAGGGCTCGTCCACACTCAGTAGGCCCAGGTCGCGCAGAGCCTTGGTAAAGAAGCGGCTGTAGAGCAGGTGCAGAATGGCGTGCTCGATGCCGCCGATGTAGTTATCGACGGGCATCCAACGGTCGGCGGCCTCACGGGAGAAGGGCAGCTCGGTGTTGTGCGGGTCGGTATAGCGCAGGTAGTACCAGCTGGAGCAGGTGAAGGTGTCCATGGTATCGGTCTCGCGTTTGGCCGGGCGGCCGCAGACCGGGCAGGTGGTCTCGTAGAACTCCTTGCACTCGGCGAGGGTCTCGCCGGCGCCCAGGTCCAGGTTCTCGGGCAGCGTCACCGGCAGCTGATCCTCGGGCACGGGCACGATGCCGCAGTGCTCGCAGTGGATGGCCGGGATGGGGTTGCCCCAATAGCGCTGACGGGAAATGAGCCAGTCGCGCAGACGGAACTCGACCTTGCGACGACCACAGCCCATGGCCTCGAGGTCGGCCACGATCGCAGCCTCGCCCTCGGAGTGCTTGCCGCCGCGCATTCCGGTGTACTTGCCGGACTGGACGAGCGTGCCCTCGGCAGCGTGAGCGCAATCCCAGTCGACGGTCTCGGCATGGAAGGTATCGATGGTCTCGCCGCTGGCCTCGACGGCAGCGCGATCGTCATCGTCCAGGATGATCGGCACGATCGGCAGGTCGTACTTACGGGCAAACTCAAAGTCGCGCTGGTCGCCACAGGGAACGGCCATGACGGCACCGGTACCGTAGTCGGCAACGACATAATCGGCAACCCACACGGGGACCTTCTCGCCGTTGACCGGGTTCACCACGTAGCAGCCGGTAAAGGCACCGTGCTTCTCGAGGGTGCCCTGGGCACGCTCGACGGCAGAGATATGCTTGGAGTCCTCGACGATCTTGGTGACGGCCTCCTCGTACTCCGTGCCCTCGACGAGCTCATGCAGGCCGGCGTACTCGGGAGCCAGGACAAAGAAGGAGACGCCAAAGAGCGTATCGGCACGCGTGGTGAAGACGGTGATCTTGCCCTCGTCGCCCTCGATGGGCTCGCCATCCTTGTCGCACAGGGTAAAGTCGACCTCGGCGCCCTCGGAGCGACCGATCCAGTTAGCCTGCATCTGCTTGACGCGCTCGGGCCAGCCGGGGAGCTTCTCCAGATCGTCGAGCAACTCCTGGGAGTACTCGGTGATCTTGAAGTACCACTGCTCCAGGTCGCGCTTCTCGGGCTCGGTGCCGCAGCGCCAGCACTTACCCTCGGTAACCTGCTCGTTGGCCAGAACGGTCTTGCAAGTGGGGCACCAGTTGACCGGGTTCTTCTTGCGGTAGACCAGGCCCTTTTCCCACAGCTTCTCAAAGATCCACTGACCCCAGCGGTAGTAGTCGGGGCTGCAGGTCTTGACCATGCGATCCAGATCGTAGGAGAAGCCCATGCGCTTCATCGTGGCGAGCGCCTGATCCATGTTCTTATACGTCCAGGCGGCAGCCTGCGTGTTGTGCTTGATGGCGGCGTTCTCGGCAGGAAGGCCAAAGGCGTCAAAGCCGATGGGGTGCAGGACGTCATAGCCGCGCATGCGGGCCTGACGGGCCATAGCATCGCCGATGGTATAGTTGCGCGCGTGGCCCATGTGCAGGTCGCCCGACGGATACGGGAACATCTCGAGCACATACTTCTTGGGCTTGCTGTCATCGGTGTCGACGGCAAAGAGGTTGGAGTCCTCCCAGGCCTTCATCCACTTGGACTCAATGGCCTGTGCGTCGTAGGCAGGGATCTCGTCCTTATGATCTGTGCAATCGCACATATCAGCTCCTTTGTTATCTCGGTTGGGGCGGGGCGTTCTTACCTTTGCTCGCTGCTGCGGACAGTCCTGCTCGCACGAAGAGCACATTAAGTGCTCTTCGGCTCGTGCGGAACTTGCAGCGAGCAAAGGTAAGAACGCCCCGCCACATCGTTAACTCGCATGATGATAGCAAATACGACAAGCGAGATGCCTGCGACTTGCAGGCATCTCGCTTTATCTAAATAACGTGGCTGAGAATCAACCTTTGTCTGAAACTCGTTCTAGCACGAACGGGTTTTCCAGGTGCCGCAGATTGCCGTGAAAGAGGAGCGCCGCGTACTTAGGTACGCAAGCGACGGTTTGAACGGCAAGGTGCGGTGCCTGGGAAAGCCGCTTATCGATAAGACACAGACTGCTGGGAGTCCTTCACGACTACGTCGTGGGCGCCGCCTTCGACGATGGAGGTGGAGCTGACCAGCGTTAGGCGTGCCTTTTCCTGGAGCTCGGGGATCGAGAGGGCGCCGCAGTTGCACATCGTAGACTTGACCTTGTAGAGCGTGCCGCCCACGCCGTCCTTGAGGGAACCTGCATAGGGAACGTAGGAGTCAACGCCCTCGACGAAGCTGAGCTTCGCGGCGCCGCCCAGGTCGTAGCGCTGCCAGTTACGGGCACGCGCAGAACCCTCGCCCCAGTACTCCTTCATATACTGGCCGTTCACGTTGACGCGCTCGGTCGGGCTCTCATCAAAGCGAGCGAAGTAGCGGCCCAGCATCATAAAGTCGGCACCCATGGCAAGGGCGAGCGTCATGTGGTAGTCGTAGACGATACCGCCGTCGGAGCACACGGGCACGTAGACACCGGTCTCCTCGTAGTACTCGTCGCGAGCGCGGCAGACGTCGATCAGCGCGGTGGCCTGGCCACGGCCGATACCCTTGGTCTCGCGGGTAATGCAGATGGAACCGCCGCCGATACCGACCTTGATGAAGTCGGCACCGCAGTCTGCCAGGAAGCGGAAGCCCTCGGCATCGACGACGTTACCGGCACCGACCTTAACGTCCTCGCCGTAGTTGGCGCGGATCCACTCGATGGTGCGCTTCTGCCACTCGCTGAAGCCCTCGGAGGAGTCGATGCACAGGACATCGGCGCCGGCCTCGATGAGCAGCGGCACGCGCTCGGCATAGTCGCGGGTGTTGATACCGGCGCCGACCATGTAGCGCTTGTCGCCATCGAGCAGCTCATTGGGGTTGGTCTTGTGGCTGTCGTAGTCCTTGCGGAAGACAATACCCATCAGGTGATCGTTGTCGTCGACGATCGGCAGGGCGTTGAGCTTGTTGTCCCAGATGACGTCGTTGGCAACCTTGAGGCTGATGTTCTTGTCGCCCACGATGAGCTGCTCACGCGGGGTCATGAACTCGGAGACCTTCGTCTGGTGGTCATCGCGGCTGGGGCGATAGTCACGGCTGGTGACGATGCCCAGGAGCTTACCCTTGGGAGTGCCGTCGTCGGTGACCGGCATAGTGGAGTGACCGGTCTTCTCCTTGAGCTCGATGACCTGCTCCATGGTCATGTCGGGGGTCAGCGTGGAATCGGACTGAACGAAGCCGGCCTTGTGATCCTTGACGGCCTTGACCATAGCGGCCTCGGACTCGGCGCTCTGGGAACCGTAAATGAAGGACAGGCCACCCTCGGTAGCGAGCGCGACACCCATATCGACGCCCGAGACGGACTGCATGATGGCGGAAACCATGGGGATGTTCAGGGTGATTGCCGGCTTCTCACCGCGCTTAAAGCGGGTTAGCGGCGTCTTAAGAGAGACGTTGTTGGGGATGCACTGCGAGGACGAGTAACCAGGAACCAGCAGATACTCCGAAAACGTGTGGGACTCACCGGGAAAGAACGTAGCCATGTTTCTCCTTTTTCCATGCGACCGGTCGGCTGCAGGCCTCGTAGGACCCAGCCCAACCTTGGGCGCCCAATACTGGGGAAGTATCTTAACGCACTTTGACTGCTACAATGCATGATTTAAGAAGAGCACACGAGGGTTTGACGCAGGCTTTGCGTTTGCCCAGCAAACACTTTAGCGGGGAGACGTGGAGCGTATGGAGTACAAGACGACGGCAAAGTTGGTCATTCAAGCGTGCGACAAGGATTTGCCGGGCGTGTTCGGCCACGGCTGCGTCTTGTTGCTGCAGGGCATCGCCCGCGAGCATTCGCTCAACCGCGCCGCCAAGAGCATGGGCATGGCGTATTCCAAGGCCTGGCGCATCGTGAACGAGGCCGAAGGCCAGCTGGGCTGCAAACTCATCGAGCGCGACGGAGCCCGCGGATCCACGCTCACGCCCGCCGGCAAGCGAGCCATAGCGGTCTACGAGGAACTACAGGCCGACATCAACAACGTCATCGCCAACAAAGCAAACGACCTCATCGCCAGCATCAAAGAGTAGCTAATTTGGGACGGGGCCTTTTTAGCTGGTCGGTCACCATAGATGATTATTCTGGGACGGGGATTAAAAAATCATTGTGTACCTAATGATTTTTTAATCCCCGTCCCAGAATAATCATCGAAGGGCGTTGTCTAGGGTGGCCGCTACAACCAGGGGGTTGTCGGTGCCGGCGAAGAGGCGGATAGTGTTCCCCTGTTTGCCGCTTGGGGCCGAAAGGCGCGTCGTTGCGCCGCCGGCGGGCGATGTGCGAAACTCCCCCGGCAAAGCGTCGAACAGCTCGCCCGCGCTACGCTCGATAAGGTCAAATTCAACTGCCGGACTAAAGCCGTGCTCGAGGATTCCCGTTGCAACCGCATGGTCGGGATGCGAGCTCAGTCCGGGATAGCGCACGTTGCGCACCATCTCGTTGGCGGCCAGATACTCGGCCAGCGCACGGGCGCGGTCGAAATGCGCCTGCATGCGGGCGTTAAGCGAGGAAAGCCCACGCTCCAGCACGTCGGTCTCCTCGGTAGAAAGGTCGAGTGCCAAAGCACCGCAGCCTGCAAACAATACGTGCGCGCACTCGGCAGCAGCATCCACACGATGGCGCTTGAGCTGCGAGCGCGCCACCGAAGCGGCAACCAACTTGCGCGGAGCCTTACCAGCGCACACACGGTCGAGCGCCTCAAGTGACAGCACGGCACCCAAGCGCAACGGATCGCACCCAAAGACACCAGCCACGGTGTTATCCACCACGAGCAGCGCATGAGCCTCACGCGCTGCGCGGCCTAACGCACGAAGATCGGGAACGCGCAGACCAAACCCGCCGATAGAGTTCACAAACCACCACAGGTGCGGCCCCTCGGCATCAAACGAAGCATCAAAATCCTCGGACGCGGCAGTAAACGCCGCAACCGACGGCGGGTCCACAAGCACAACATCACAGCCTTCAAAGCCGTGCGCAAACGCATCGGCAAAGTCATCGGCAAACGCAACCAAGCGGTCACCAGGACGCACAATCCCCAGCTGCGACAGCGCTGCCGGCACATGCGGGGCCGCAAGCAACCGCACCTCACGCGCACTGGCCCTCAAAGCCCAGACCTCTTCAAGCTGCTGCACGCCCATACGGCACCGTCCCTTCATAAGCAAAAACCCACGATGCGGGTGTTCCCCGCATCGTGGGCAACGGCTGCAGTATAGCGCCGATATGCGACGAAACGCCTAGATGTTGAGCGCGTGATAGTTCACGCTCGCACCCGGAGCGTCAACGGTCACGCCATAGGCCTCGGGATAGATGCGCGTCGAAAACACGAGCGCGCCATCATTCACAAACACCTCGACCGACGAGACATCGCCGACAATGCGCACGTTACGGACCTCGTCGATGGGCTCCCAGCGCACGGTACGGCCGCAGCCGGCAGAAGCGCGACCCTCATCGGTAAATCGCATCTCAAAGCGCGCGGGCAGCTCGCCATTGGCGGGCACAAACGCCAGCTTCAGCTCGCCATCAACGGTCGCGGTAAACGCGCCGTCGACACCGTCAACAACAACGTCAAAACAGGTATCGCCAGCAACCTCCAACGAGCCCTCCCCCACACGCACCGAGGCATAATGGTGCTCAATCTCGCGCGCCGGCCGCTGCAGCACCACGCCGTCGGCACCGGCTGAAAGCTCACGCGGCACCGTCATGCAGTGCTGCCAGCCGCACACCACAGTGGGGTCGTTGCCATAGGTCGGCTCATCGGGCATGCCCATCCAGCCGATCAAAATGTGGCGACCATCCTCGGACGTAAACTCCTGCGGAGCATAGAAGTCAAAACCGGCGTCCCACAGACGGAACTCGCCCAGCTCATAGGCGCCGTCACCACCGGTAATGTCGCCCGTTACAGGCATGTAGCCAGCAGCGTATACGTTGCCGCGGTCCCAACGGCCGCCCTCAAGCCCCTGGGGAGAGAAGGACAGCCACTTCGCCGGTACACCGCCATCCGCCTCAAGCTCAAGGTATCCCGGGCACTCCCACATAAAGCCAAAACGCTCGAGCGTTGACACACGGCTCTCGAGCTCCCAGCTCATCATGTCCGCCGAACCATACACCAGGATCTCGCCCACATCGCGCCCGGCACCTTCGCCGTGCATGGCGCAAAATCGACTATCGACATGCGGCCCATCCACGCGACGACGCGCGCCCAGCACCATGTGATAGCGCCCGTCCGCGTCACGCCACACCTTGGGATCGCGCACATGGCAGGTCAAATCCTCGGGATAATCCTCGGAAGCCAGCACCACACGCTTTTGGCTGAACTCCCGACCGGCAAGGCCATCAACACTCTCCACATAGACAGTATCAGCGCGGCGGCCGGTATTGACGTAGTCGTACGTCCCGTTCGAATCGGAAAGTTTAACGTTGCCCGTATAAAGTACGCGAATGCGACCGTCCTCGGCAAGCGCGGAGCCCGAATACACGCCGTGGCAATCGAACGGCTCGTCGGGCAGCAGCGGGGCGCCAACGTAGTCCCACGTCATAAGATCGCGACTCGTCGCATGGCCCCAGGCCTTAACGCCGCCCTCGACATCAAACGGCGCATACTGAAAATAGGCATGGAACACGCCACCCGCCTGGCAAAGACCGTTGGGGTCGTTGAGCCAACCCGCCGGCGGCATAATATGGAAGCGTTGGCCATACGCGCCATGACCGCACTCAGAGGCGGCGGCGTCAACAGCGGCGACCAGCTTTGCAAGGTCGCGACCAAGTGCATTAGACATATCAAAGTCCTAACGGATCGAAAGTTACAAGGCACCAGAGATCGGCACCAGATACGGGAAACGCCCGCGGGCATACAACCCGCGGGCATCCCCTCAATCAAAAGCTCTTAGGCCTGCTCGGAAGCCTTGGGCTCGTCCTTGTACAGGACAAACGAGATAGCAATGGAAACCAGCGCGGCGACCGCAAACATGATCGCGTACTGCACGGGTTGGGCCAGGCACAGCAGGATACCGAAGATACCGGTAACGCCCGTGCCGGAGGCAGCCAGCGAAGTGAGCGCGCAGACCAGGGCACCGCAACCGCCGCCGATGCAGCCGGCGATGAAGGGCTTAAAGAAGCGCAGGTTCACGCCAAAGATGGCGGGCTCGGTAATGCCCATGAAGGCGGACAGAGCCGAAGGAAGCGCCAGACCCTTGATCTTGGCATCGCGGGTCTTAAAGGCAACGGCGAGCGCGGCACCGCCCTGGGCGATGTTGGCGGCACTGGCGATGGGCAGCCAATAGGTCACGCCATACTGAGCGAGCTGGCCCAGGTCGATGGCGGTGTACATCTGGTGGATACCGGTAACGACCGTGGGGGCATAGAACAGGCCGACGATAAAGGAACCGATGCCGAAGGGCAGGGTCAGCAGGGTCTGAATCAGACCGAGGATGGCGTTCTCAGCCCAGACAAAGATGGGACCGACGGCAACGAGCGTCACGAGCACGGTCACGAACACGGAGACGAGCGGGGTCACAAAGAGGTCGAACATCTCGGGGACAACCTTGTGGAGACGCTTCTCCAAGAAAGCGAGGATGGCGCAGGCGATAACGATGGGGATCACATGGCCCTGATAGCCGACCCACTCAAAGCTGTACACACCGGGAATGACGGTGACCATGGTCTGCACGCCCTCGGAGGCAACCGTGTAGGCGCTCTGCAGCGAGGAGTTGATGAATGCACCGCCGACGACGGCGCCCAGGTACGGGTTGGCGCCAAAGGCCTTAGCCGCGGAGTAACCGATCAGGATCTGCAGAATGCCAAAGGACGTGCCCGAGACCAGGTCGGCAATCTTATAAATAAAGTTATTGGTGTCGAGAGCGATAAATCCGTTGGAGGCCATAAAGTTGAGGGCGCTCATGATGCCCAGTAGCAGGCCCGAAGCCACGATGGCGGGGATGATGGGGACAAAGACGTCGCCGAGCACCTTAATGGCACGCATAAAGATGTTCTGCTGCTGCGCCGCGGCCTCCTTGACCTCGGCCTTGGTGGCAGCCTCGACGCCACTGAGCGCAATGGACTCGTCGTAGACCTTGTTGACGGTGCCGGTGCCAAAAATAATCTGGAGCTGGCCCTGGGCCTCAAAGACGCCCTTGGCGCCGTCGACCTCCTCGATGGCCTCCTTGTTAACCTTGGAATTATCGGCGATCACCAGACGCAGACGTGTGGCGCAGTGTGCGGCCGAAACAACGTTGCCGGCGCCTCCGACGTTGTCGAGCACCTCTTGGGCTGATTTACGGTAGTCCATGACTTCCCTTTCCTCCAACGGGCGCATGTACACCCGGCCATCTTTGATACTTACACTGTAAACGATTTCAGTTTCATATGTCTGTAATCGTTTTCACTTTAGGGTGAACGGTAGGAATAGGCCGGCGAATGGTAGTTTTAAGGCAAAAACAGACGACTCAGAGGCAGGCAGACGTCCAAGGCCTAGACATTCATAAGCTGATGGCCGAGCTTGAGCGTCTTTAGACCGCTCTCCCCCTCCACGCCATCGAGCGTGTTGATCAGCATATTGGTCGCCTCGACGCCACTGGTCAGGTAGCCATAATGCACGGTGGGAATGCCGCCCGTCAGCGCGCGCAAAAACGCGTTGTCGCCAAAACCGCTTACGCGATGCATGCCCTCGCCCACGCCGCGAACCTCATCGATGGCACGAAGCGCGCCCGCCGCCATGGTATCGGTCGCGCACGCGATAAACGAAACATCGGGAGCGGCAGAAAGCAGTTCACGCGCCGCACCATAGCCCGAGTCGAGCGTAAACGAGCCCAGACGAATCAAGGCGGCATCGAGCGGGTTACCCGCGGCGCGCAAGCCGGCCTCAAAACCGCGACGGCGGTCATAACCAGCCGCGCGGTCCTCCTCGGTAACCCCAATGTAAGCGATCTTGCCGTCCACGCGACCCGCAAGCGCATGGCCCAGCTCAAAAGCGGCCTCGTAATCGTCGTGATACACGCACGCCGCGCCCTCGACATGTTGACCGATCAGCACAATGGGCACACGGCACGAGTCAATCGCGCGACGGTGTTCGTCGGTGATCATGGTTGCCACCAGCACAATGCCGTCAACCGGATGGTTTTGGAATAAATCGAGGTATTCGAGCTCGCGATCGGCCGCATTATCGGTATTGGCAAGCAGCATCTGGTAGCCACGGCGACCGAGCACCTGGCCAATGCCGGCGGTAATGCGGCTCACGGATTCCGAGTTGATCTTGGGCACGATGACGCCGATGAGCTTGGTGGAGCCGGTGCGCAGCGCGCGAGCCTGACTGGACCGCACGTATCCGGTCAGTTCAATCGCCTGCTTAATGCGCTGGGCCTTGTCCGCCGAGATATATCCGCCGTTGAGGTAGCGCGAGACGGCGGCGCTCGAAACGCCGGCCAACTCGGCCACATCTTTCATCTTTACCACGAGCACCCCTGTCATTGAAATCGCTTTCACCATAATACCCGTGAAGACGGCATCCGAACAAAATCGGCCCACCCAGGTCGAGCAAACGTCAGCGAGCGGGCAACTGCCGTGGCGAGGTGCCGCGAAAGAGGAGCGAAGCGTACTTTATGTACGCGAGCGACGGTTTGAGCGGCAGATCGCCCGGCAGATGCCCGCGCAGCGTCGAGCGGTCCGGCGTTTGTTAAAACGCCGGAACATAATTAGCCGTGGTATTCGCCGTTGTACTGGATGAGTGTGAGGTCCTCCACGCCGTCAAGCGCGCGAATAGCGTCCGCATAGGGCATGTCAACGCCGTCCGAGAAGAGCTCGACGGCCATCTCGACTTTGTCGCCGCGCATCGTCTTAGACTTGACGGTGAACTTGGTGCGCCCAAACGCGCGCACGATATCGTCGCCGGTGGTCTGGCCCGTGTAGTGGATGACCATCATGTACACGCGCGCCTTGTCCTGGTGGCTCGCAAAGCCGGCGATCATCACCACGATCACCACTGCCGTAAGCCCCACGAGCGCATACATGCCGGCGCCTGCCGTAATGCCCGTGGTAATGGCCCAAAACAGATACAGCAGGTCGAGCGGGTCCTTGACCGCCGTACGGTAGCGGACGATGGACAGAGCACCGACCATACCGAGCGAGATGACCACGTTGGTCGAGATCGCGAGCGTGACCATGCAGGTGAGCACGCACATGCCCACGAGCGTCACGGCAAAGCTACGCGAATACACCACGCCGGTAAAAAAGCGCTTGTACACGTAATAGATCAGGATGCCCATGGCGAGCGCCACGAGCAGCGAAAGGCCAATCTTGGCAGGGTCGACCTGACCGAACGCCTCCAAGACGGAGTTCTTAAAAAAGTCCCTGGTGCTCATGGTCTAAATATCCCCTCGGTTCCCAAAATCCGATTCCCAGTAATTAAATCCGCGCAGGTAGGCGGTCTTGTCATAACACAGGCAGTACTTAGAGACCGCCGTGAGTTCGGCCTCGCCCGGCGGCACCATATCGCGCACCAGCTGCGGGCAAAACTCCGTAAACTTGACCTCCATCACCAGCTTACCGAGCTCCAGGACCGGCAACGCGGGCAGCGTCACGTCAAAGATATCGAAGCTTCCCACCGCGGCACGCACATTCATGTCAAACGTAATGCGCACGGTGCCCTCGTCCATCACCCACGGCTCGCGCTCGTAGTCCACAATGGTCCGTGGGCGCATCATGTTGCAGATGCACTCGATGTAGAACTCGCGACAGAGCGGATAAGGGCTCCTCAGCAAAAAGCCGTAGTCGCCAGCCAGAATCTGCTCAAACTCGCCACGTGTGAGCGGCGCGTCCTCCTTATAGATCCAGCTACCGTACTTCTTTTTGCGCTCGAGCTTAATCACCTTGTCGCTGCCGTTATAGATGCGTACGCGATACTTTTTGCGCATGAGAATGCCGGCGTCTTTTTCCTCGTAGGCCGAGTTGCAGTAGTCGTCAAAATACAGGCTGCGAATGGTGTAACCGCCCGCCCGCGCATGTTTGTCTAGCTTAAATACAGGCGCCATGCGACAGGCAAGCGCGGCGTGCTCGCCCTCGTTAATGAGATATTTGAGCTCGTGGCGGTAACGCTCCTGCGTGGCACGCACAGGCGGTGCCGCCAGGCGCTCAAGCAGCGCGCTAGCCCTCCTCATACGTATCCTCCACGACCTTACCGCCGTCTTGCACGTAAAAACACTTCATGCCATAGTGCTTGCCGTCGTCGGTCACATAGTAGTCAAACGCATCTTGCGTAAAGCCGTCGGAGTTGGTGGCACGCACGCGCACAAAATACTGGCCGGTATCGGGCGCATCGCAGGTCACCTCGGAAAGCAGCACGTCCTCGGCCTTAAAGACCACATCGCTTATGGCATAGTCGCGCGCAAGCTCTACGGTGTAGCGAATATCGCGCGCCTCAAAGTCGTAGGACGCATCCCAGTTAATGCGCAGCTTACCGTTATCGATCTGCGGCACGCCGATGTAGAACGGCATGGGCTTTTTAAAACTCTCGCGAAAGCTCTTGTAGTTCTCCTCGATCTCGGAGGGAATCGCCGCGGCGATCTGCTCGTATTGGTCCTTGGTGACAGGCAGATTGTCGATATCGGGCGAAGCAAAGACCAGGGATTCAGTCACCTCGCGGTAGTGCTTGATCATCTTGGTCAGGCGAGTCTCGGTCAAATACGAGCGCAAGTCCTTGACGGCACGGTCGAGTTCGCTGCGGAACGACTTGCTGCGCAACGCGCGGTTAAACAGCACGTTACCCCAGTAGTTGCTTGCGCCGCGCTCCCAGCTCGCGTAGTCCGAAAACCCGGTAAGAGAAAGCTCCAGCTTACGCAGCATGCCGTCGTTATCCCAATCCAGGATATACCAGACCTTGGAGTTAAGCGGGCTGTACAGATAGCAGTTACGGTTCTGCGTATCGCAGTTGCCCGTCAGGATCTGAAACGCCAACCAATAGACCAGGTTCTCGGTATCAAAGTAGGTGTCGAGCACGTCATCGATCTTTTGCGATTCGTCGTTGAGCGCATCGAGCATCTCGATGAGCTTGGTGTGGTCCGTATCGCCCTTAATCTCGAGCATGCCTTCAAAGCTTGCCTGGTTGTAGTCGGGATCATCGGCAAGCTTAATGGTGTCCTCGTAGCGATGGAAATCAAAGCTGTTCACCTTGTACAGGTGCCCGCTCTTATCTAGGCCATGTGCCTTAAGCGCCGTCTTGTTGAGCTGCTCCACCTGCGTAAACAGGCCGTAGTCCTCAAAGGTATCGTTGGACTTTTCGGTCTGGTCGCACACCCACAGATGCACAAACTGCGTGCGCAGGCCCATCATCTGGGGAATCCCGCGGATAAGGTCATAGGCCATCTTGTTGCGAAAACGCATACCCTCGCCCATGTGCTTGTTGAGCGCAATCGCACGCTGCTGGCGCCAGGTACCTTTTCCTTTTTTGAGCTCCACCTTGTAGTTCTTCTGCGTATAACCGCTCGACGTCTGGCCACGCACCTGCACGGTGGCATTGGGCGCTTCCTCGCCATAGCCAACCTCGCCGGCAACTGGGCCCTCTTCGTCGCCCGGCTGCAGCAGGCCCATAACCTGATAGCGCGTCACACCCATGTCGGCATAGTCATACACCGAGTACGTGTTGATCTCTGCCCAGCTATGATCGGTGTTCTCGGAGCTGTTGCCGCGCGAGACCGTCAGGTACATGGTCACAATGCCCGAGTCGTCGTAGACCTCGTAAAGCTCGTCCTTATCGCGCAGGTGCTTGGTGCCGTCCGAGGACTCGGCCTTTTTAATCTTGTCCTGCTTTTTGACCTTTTTAGTCGAGGATTCGTCCTGAGACGAGCAGCCCGAAAGCAACAGCGCGCCGGCAGCCGCCTCGATCAGGCAGCGGCGAGACATCAACTTATCGATCATCAGAACCTCCCCAATGTTTTTGGAACAGGCGAACCACCATACGTTCAAACGCACTGCGCGGATCACCGCCCACGCGCTTGTCCTCGTAGCGTTGCTCAACACGGTCGAGCACCCGGTCAAGTTCGGTAAACCAGCCCGTCTTGTCAGTAGCCACAATGGGCTGCTGGCTCAGGATACGATACGGCAAGTTGGCGGTATAGGTATCGAGCCGCAGCAGCGCCACGATAAAAAACACCGCTGCACCCAACAAAAAGCCAAAGCCGTAAAACTGCTGCGGTAAGAGCAGAGAAACGGCAGTCGCCAGCCCGGCCACACCGGCAAACAGCCCCGAGGCCAGCACAGCCCCCTTGTAGTCGGTAAAGTACAGCAAGATGAGCAACACCGTATTGCCCACGGCATACAGGCCATAGCCCACGCATAACGTGCGGAAATACCCGTGCATCAGGTTGTTAAAGCCCAACGGTAGGGCCGACAGCACCGTGGTCTCGAGCGAGATGACCGCCGCCGTCACAAACAGTTGCTTGAGCGCACAAAAACGCAGTTCTCGGTTGAGCGTGGCAAGCATTTCCTCCTCGGCCACCACAATGTCGCCCACCACGCCACCGTCGTTGAACAGGCTGTAGTAGTCGCGGTAGCGCGGATAAAAGTTGACCTCGACCGAGACCACAAAGTTGACGGACGTGACCAGGATCGTCAAAAACGCGATGAGCGCCGGCACATCGTGGTAGGGCGCACCATAAAACAAGCCCTTGACCTGCACACCAATGGGACCGGCCCATATTATCACCAAGTGCGCAAAGAGGCCCAGGTTGGTAAACAAGCCCGTGAGCGCCAACGGCATAAACTGATCAAGCCACCGTAAATAGAGCCAGGGGCTGCGATCGCTCTGCGGAAAATACCGGTACAGCAGCACCACGTCCCAGGCGAGCATGACGCCGTAGCCCAGAGCAATTGATGCCAACAGGCCCTCGACCGGCGGCAGTCCCAGCGCCAGCGCGGCCAGGGCGCACAGGCACGCCACGCCAATGGCAGCCGCAAAGCTGCACAGGATACCGCGGTAATCCTTGATGGCCGTGAGGTAACTCATGCCGTTCCAGTTGACGATCATAATGTTGAACAGCCACAGGCACAGCAGCCCCTGCAGCAGCGTGGCGCCCGAGAACAGCAAAAAGACGCCGTAGAACACCGTGCCCGCAACGAGCATAATGGCGTTGGAGCCCCAAAACGAAGGTAGGATCTCATCCTCGCGCTCGGCAAAAAGCATATCGGCCAAAAAGCGCGTGACCGGCATAGAGAAAAAACTCGCGAGCGTGAGCGACGCCAGCAGCGTATAGGTCACCATGCACACCAGCAGATCTTGGTTGGCACGGCCCACACCCCACAGACCGCACAGCACCAAGATACCCACCTGGAGCAGCACGCCCAGCAGCATGGGGCCCGTACACACAATGCCGGCGTAGCCATAGGCGCGCATCGTGGCAAACAGACCCTTGCGCCTAAACAGGCGCTTGAGCTCAAAACCGATTCCGGCCACCGGCTACTCCCCCTCTCTGGACAGGTCAAACGCTTGCGCCGTCTCGTCGTACAGCGCGCGATAGTTGGCGAGCATCTGCTCGTGCAAGAAGTACGTGGCAACGCGACGCTGGCCGCGCTCCCCCATCTCAATGCGACGAGCGCGGCTTGTGCACATGCGTTCCATGGCATCGGCCAAGCCCTTGCGATACATAGGCGGCGTCACAAAACCCGCCACGCCAAAGTCGTCGCCCGGGGCGCCTTCGAGAAGCTCGCGACAGCAGCCCACCTCAGTCGTCACGCAGGGACGGCGCGCTGCAAGCGACTCCAGCACGCTGAGCGGCTGGCCCTCGGAGATACTCGTCAAAATGGTAAAGTCGAGCTTTTCCATGTACTCGACAACGTTGACGCGGCCGGTAAAAATCAGGTCGCGCACGCCCAGGGTTTCGACCAGCGCGTGGCACTCGGCGCCGTACTCCTCGTCGTCCACGCCGCCCATGATGTGCAGGCGCACCTTGGGCAGGCGCTCGTGCAGCTCAAAGAAGGCATAAATCATGGTCTTAACATCCTTTATGGGCGCCAGGCGCACCACCGCGCCAATGTCCACCCAGCCGTCATCGGGCTTTAAGGGAATGCCCTTAAAGCGATCGAACTGGATGCCGTTGGGGATGACCAGGCATTTGTCCGCATCGCAGCCCATATCAATCTGCGTCTTGCGGGCATTATGGAACAAACTCGTCACGCGGAAGGCGCGGCGGTAGATCTCCTCCGAAAGCAGGTAGAAAAAGCGAATCCAGCGGTCCTTAAACGACGGCACCACCCAATCGGCGCGAATGATCTCTTCCTCGCGCTCGCGGGTATAGATGCCATGCTCGGTCAGCAGCACCGGCGCATGGTGAACGCTTGAGCCCAGGCAGGCGAGCAGGCCACCGTAGCCGGTCGAGATGGCATGGTACACATCGGCCACCGGCACCTCACTTCCCAACAGGTAGAGCACGGGCAGCAACATGGAGCGCATGGTGTGGAATGCATCGGCAAAGGGCGTGTAGGGATACTCGGCCAGGCACACGTCGCGAAAGATATCCATAAACGTGCGGCTCTGCAAAAACGAGAGCGGATGCACGCGACGGCGGTGGAAGATATCGAACAGAACATCCCAATCCGGATTGGAGAGCGACACCAGACGGCGTAGCGCCTCGCGCTCACGGTCGTTAAAACTGGCTTCATGTTGCTCGCCCGAAAGCCGCAGGGCATCGTCCAGGAACACCTCGTGCACCTCGACCACGTTGCCGGGCAGCTCGTAGACAAACTTGCCACGGTCGGCAGCATGCGCGCCGATCACCCACAGCACAAACTCGTGCTCGGGCATGGCCGTAATGTAGCCATGCATCCAGGTAGATACGCCGCCGTGCACATAGGGGTAGCAACCCTCGAGTACCAAGCAGATTCTCATTTATCGCCACCCTCCTTGCGCTCGATCGTCACGGTCTTATCATTTGCCTTGAGCAGATACAGATTGCCCGTAAGGTGCGTCAGTTCGCCACCCGTCACCGCACCCGGCTCGCCATTATTGGCGCGGAACATGAGCCACGCCTCGTCGTGGAAATTGCCCAGGCTGAGCGTCCAGGCATCTGCACTTGTATCCACGTTCACCGTAACCGACGAAAAGCGCTGGATGGCACCGGAGCACTCCGACGCCGTCTGGTGCCGCAGATCGGGCGCCGACTTGGTAAGCCAGTCCAGGTAGTCGGTCAGGCCGCCCTTGTAGACCTCCCAGCCCTCCTTGGCTCCGCGATCGGGGTCCAAAAGGTCGTCCGGGTGCATAAAGTGCGTACTCACGTAGTGCATGTTGAGCTCGGACACGGCGGCTAGGCGCATATAGGAATCGTCGACCATGCCGCCCGAGACAATGCGCGGCTGCTCCACAATGCCATCGCTCGCCACGCCAAACTCCTGCACGTACGGCAGGTCGGTGCCATCCTCAAAATACGTACTGGCAATAGTCTTAATACGCGGAACGTCGGTGCCGATAAGCTGGCGCGCGCGGGCCGAAAGGATATTTGACGGCGGCACGTAGACCGAGCCGTGCGCGTTGGGCAGGACCTCGTCCTGAAACGCGATAAGTTCGTTGAGTGAAGCGACAAGCGTCTCTTTGTTCTTCCAGGTCTTGTAGACGTACAGCGTGCCGTAGTCGGTGTCCCAGAGCGCCAGAGGCTGATGGTTGTAGCCGTGAAAGCCCAGCTCTCCGCCCATCTGCAGCAGCATGCCGCCAAAGTAGCGGAACTGCGTGGTATCGACCTGTCGCGCGGGCTCGGTCTGGTTGACCGCGTCCTCGTAGTTTTCGATCATCACGCCGGTATAGCGAATGCCGTATTTTTGCGCGAGCTTTTGAAGATCGGGCCACCAGACCTTGGTGTAAAAATCGGCAACGGAAAGGCCGTAGTCACGCTTGATATAAGTTCCATCGCCCGAGGGCACGGGGCTAGGAAAGTCGTCCAAATAGAACACGGCGCTGTTGATGACCGGATAGGCCGTGGCATCACCCAGCAGGCTTATGGCCGAAGCATAGAACCCACGCATGACCTTGTCGTAGATGCCAATGTTGCACACCACGGTGTGACCACTGCCGCAATCGTTAGACCAAATGAGCGGCGTGCCCGTGTCACCGGTCTTTACCCATACGTGCGCCGTCTCGCGCAATGAAACCGAGAGCGAAGAATCGAAGGGGTCCGAGAGCTCGTAGCGCTCTCCTCCACCCAGCATAAAGTCCTCACTCGGCACAATGCTTTCGGCTTTTACATAGTCATATCCGGCCGATTCAATGCCAAGCTTGGAGGCAATCACTTGCAGATAGCTCGAGTTATCCGGCGGCATGGCGAGCATAAGCGAACCGCCGGCACTCACCCAACTCATAATGTCGCTCAGGTGCGTACCGAGCCCATCGAGCGACGGCATGAGCAAAATCACGCGATCGAAGGAGGTCAGCGAGGGAATGGCATCCGCACCATCCAGGGCAAGGTCCACGTCGCGGTGCGCGATCTTCATGTCGAGCAGGATCTGGTCGAACTGTTCCTTTACGTCCTCGACGCCAGCTTGATCGGAATCGGTAATGACCAGGCACGTGGGCTTTTGGCCAAAGATTGCCAAGGAGGCCGGCACCGCATCGTTGGCGGCAAGCATCCCCAGCTTATGCTGGCCCGCACTGTACTGCACGCCGGCACGCTCCACCAGCAGCACGGCGGCCATGACGATAAAAACAGCCCACACCACGAGGAGTCCCATCCAACGAAAGCGGCCTGCTCGGTCGCGGATATGTTGCGCCACACTCATCTGGCCTCCTCCCCGTCACGCCAAAACGCCAACTGTTCGCGGTTGTCGGCGCTCAAATAGACATGCTGCCTGTCAATCGCATCGATCACGCGGTGAACCTCGTCACCATCGCGGCGCATCACGGCCAGGCGCAGGCAAAGCATCCAAACCTCCTGCTCCTCGGGCACGTCGAACACCAGCTGGTCGGTCACGGCCTGCGCCTCGTCGATCTGTCCGACATCGGCCAGCGCCGTCGCGTATCGAATGCGCAGCTCAAGGGTATCCTCGCGCTCGCAGCGACGCGCAAGCAGGCGCGCGTACTGTTGGCGCTGAATCTGAGCCACGCGCCCCTCGGCCAAGCCCGAGCCCAAGTATTCACCAAGAAAATCACAGTATTCGATGAGGTTTTGCGCGCTCGGGTCCGTCTTAAAGGCGCGCTCCAGCTGCTGCAGTTTAAGGTCGGACTCCTTGGAGATCTGCGCCACCGCCGTCGCGGCATAGTGCGCCACCTCAACGTCGTCGTTAAGCTTAGCCGCCTGCAGCTGCGCCAGGTACGCGTCGGGCTCCTCGGTGAGCATGGAGAGCATAAGGCGGCGCCGGTATGCCGGGTCATTGACGATGAGCGCCTCCTCGAGCGGCACTACGCCTGCATCGTCCTCACCACTCGGTACCGACATGCTACGATGCAGGTCGTCGTTGAAGCGCAGCGACTCCAGCGCAGACTCTTTCAGCCCCTCGCCAAACACCGCGCTGCGGACCGATAGCAGAACCACCAGCAACGGGCCCCACAGCGGCACCAGCACTATCACAGCCAGCATGTGCCCGCGCACCGGCAGCAGGCCCAGTTTCATGAGCGTCCACAGCATCAGGCAAACCAGTGCATGAATCAGCAGCAAGACGGCAGCAACGACAAGCGAGATCAAGCGGCACCCCCCTCACCGTCACCGGTGCAAGAGATGTGCTGCAACAGCGCCACGATGTCCTCGCCGTCGACGGGCTCCACCGCAATATGCTTTGCGCTCAGGCGCTCGCGGATAATGGGCAGATCGCACGCCTTTGCCTGGCGCATAAGCAGGTAGAGCACGTCGCCGTCGACCAAGCCCGCCGCGTCGCTCTCGCGGATTGCCGACCCAATTGCGCCCGCAAGCTCGCCGACAGGCTCCATGCCCGGTACCACGCGCAGGAGCAAAAAACTTCCCATCTTGCTATCTGCCAGCGCCTGCGCCGCCGCAAGCTCTTGGCCAAAGGCAGCCTGCTTGAGCACGCACGTGCCGTCAACGCAGCGTTTATCCTGCGCCACCGCCTCATAGTCAAAGGCACGGCCCAACGCGCTTTCGACCAGGCCGCACAAGATGCGGAACAGGTTTTGATAATAGAGGGTCATTTGGTTTTCGGCCGCACGACGCACAAAGATCAACACGGCGGGTGCCCCGTCGCGCTCGATCGCGTATCCAAACATGGGAAGCCCCGGCGTCAGCTCGCGGTTCACCCACAGGTTCGAACGACCCCCGTCGCCCAAAAGAGGGGCAAGCTGCTCAAGCGTGAGCGAACGTGCGGCATCTTCGGCAATCGCGGGACTTGCTGCCACCAGGCGTGCAAATGCCCCGCCCGAAACATGGTAGATCGCCACCGAATCGTTCTCGAGGATCTCGCCCAAAAGCTCGCAGCACTTGCGATAGATGTCGCGTGGGTTGAGCACGTCGAGCTCCTGCGTCACGGCAAAGATCTTGCCAAAGCTGTCGTGGCGACCCACAATCTGGCGCCTGTACGCGCGCTTGTCCTCGATCGCGTCGTGGTAAAGCTGTGTGAGGAACGTATTGCGATTACGCACGAGCTCGTTTTGATCGCGCTCCGCCCTAATGGCTTCGCTGTTGCGCAGCTGCACATAGCCGCACACGGCGCCCACAACAAAGTACGCAATAAACGGCAGCCAGTTGGACGGCTCGTAAAAGAGACCCTGGAAGGTATAACCGTACTGAGTAAAGTAGCTCGCGGCCAAACCCACCGACGCCAGCAGCGCCGCAACCAGGCCAAAATCGAGCCCATACAGCGTGCCGATCAGTACCACGTACAGCAGGCGGTAGTCGAGCACGTTAAGCTGAGCAGACTGCGAAAACACCAGCTCCAGGCCCTCAAAGAGCACCCAGGCCAGCGCGGTCTCCAGGCATTTGATGGGCAGTGTCCGCCCGCGCATGCGGTCGATGGCGGCACGCAGCGGATGGCGCTTGCCCGCGAGGGTCTGCTCCCAGCGGGCGTGTATGGTCGAAAGATCGCGCAGCACGTCATAGCGCTGGAACCACCCGTAGCGCGTGCGGACGGTATCGCTCGGAGCAATGGAGACGACGGCGTCCCCGTCGTAGGTAATGTCGAGCCCCGGGAACAAGCCCTTGAGCGCCTCGCCCAGGTCTCCCACGGTGTGGGCAAAGCTATCCGGAACCTCGAGTTCCTCGAATGTGGCATCCCAGCTGTCGAAGATGCGACGCACCAGAACGGCCAGCTCCTCGGCGCAGAGGGCACCGAGCGGTGAGTCCGCCCCAGCCCTCATGACAGCAGAGCCTTGCGAGCACGCCTCGAACAGCGGGGTCAAAATCGGGTCTTCCAGCGTGGGCGAGGCGGTGTACAGATACGGCACGCGCAAGATCTTGGCCTGAATGCCGTCGCGGACCGCATAGTAGCGGCACAGGTCGTTGGCCGCACGGGCAATGATGCCCTTGCCGTTTTGCCCCGCAACGTCCACCGCACCGTCCGCTCCCATGGGACCAGTCACAAACAGCAGCTGAATCTGGCGACCCATGCAAGCTCGAAAGACGGAGCGCAGCAGCTCGATGTCGCCAACGGCCTCGGTATGCGGCGTGAGATAGGTAGAGAGGTAGACCACACGGTCGAATTCGTAAGCCTGGTCCAGGTGCTGCAGCAGCTCTTTCCAAGACGCATGGAGCGACGACCCGTCGCGGCGCGCCTCGTTGGCCGCCACGACCTGAACATGGTCACCGGGAAACGCCTTGGCACAAAAGTCGTCATCGACATACGCGGTATTGCCAACAACCAGCACTTCCACCGTGCGCTCCCCCTCCCCAAATTTAGCTTTTGCCATGGTAAACATGCGTATTGTACGCTGTCAATGTAGGCCAAAGGCAACTTTAAAGCTGTTTTAAGAACTTTTTCAGACGGGAAGCGACTCGCGCCTGAGCCAGAGAGCCCTACACGTGCCGCTGCACGGCGGAGAAAGGCGAATCCACTACCCCTCAGGCATAATTCCTGAGCAAAATCAAGCAGAGCACACGGCTTTTTGCGCCACTTTAAGACGTAATCGGGATGTGGCGAGAGGCCAAATTCGGAAGTGCGGGGAAAACCAAAGGAATGCTGACCAGACCCCCGTTTTAGGCTTCCGCGACCTGCGGTTTTGATACAAAAAAACCGCGTTGTGCTCGAAGGTTTTCGATTTTTCCCCGCACTTCTGTAATTACATCTCTGGATCGAGGGCGCAGGCAATGGTGACGACATCCACGATAGCGCCCCCCTATGCCTGATACCAAAATCGTTCCATAGGGACCCGTTTCCCAATGGGATGATTCTTCACAAAGGGCATTAAGGCGCATGAGAACATGGTAGAGGCAAGCAAGCGCGCTTCCACGTTTTCGCCCATGGTGACCACGGTATAATCCAACGAGACAAGCAACGAACGGGAAAGGCAGCGCGGATGAACCTGGGCAGCGAGAGCGAGACCGTCGAGTTCAAGAAGTCCACTGGCGAGCATAAAGAAGCACTGCAAGCCATCAGCGCCATGCTGAACAAGCACGGCCGCGGCGAGCTCTACTTCGGCGTGAAGGACAACGGCGATGTCATCGGCCAGGATGTCAGCGACGCAACGCTGCGCCAGGTGACGTCGTGGGTGTCCGACAAGATCGAGCCCGCGGTGTTCCCGACGGTCGAGTGCCTCGACGCCGATGATGGGCTGCGATACATCAAAATTGCCTTCTCAGGTGCCGACGCCCCCTACTCCGCCGACGGACGCTACTTCACCCGCGTGGGGACTTCGAACAAAGCGCTGTCGGCCTCGGAGCTGAGCGCCATGGTCGTCAAGCGTGAGCGCGCCCGTAGCCCGTGGGACTCGCTGCCGTCCGGCAGGCCCGTCTCCGACGCCGACGAGCAGGCGGTGCGTGACTTCGTCGCGCGCGGCGGCAGGGCCGGACGCGTGGGCGGCGGGTTCGCCGGCGTGGAGGACACCTTGGCAAGGCTCGACCTCGTCGCGCCCGACGGCAGCCTAAGAAACGCCGCGGTGGAGCTGTTCTGCGAGGGATCCGACACCTACCCCAGGATGAAGCTGGGGCTTCTGGGCGGCAACACCAAGGCCAAGATCCTCGACCTGCGCCGCGAGTGCGGCACCATGCTCAAGCTGCTCGACTTCGCCGAGTACTTCGTGACGTCGAACATCAGGCGCGAGTTCGTCATCGGCGAGACGGGCATGTACCGCAAGGAGATCCCCGAGATCCCGGCCGAGGCCATCCGCGAGGCGGTTGCCAACGCGCTGTGCCACCGCGACTACACCACCGGCACCGCCGTCGAGGTCAACGTGTTCATGGACACCGTCCAGATCGTGAGCCCGGGCCTGTTCCCCGAGGGCGACTCGCCGCAAGAGCACCTAGACGGTACCGCGAGCGAGTTCGGCCTCCGAAACCCCGCGATCGCGCGCACCCTGTTCCGCGCCGGCGTCATCGAGCAGTACGGCACGGGCATACCGCGCATCAAGGAGGCCTGCGAGGCAGCCGGCGTGAGGTTCCGCTTCGAGCAGACCGTCAACAGCACCGTCGTCGTCTTCGAGCGTCCTGGGTTACAGAAAGCGGCCTTCAGGAGAACCGCGGCCGACAACCGACCGCTCCTCAGCGAGCGCGAACGAGCAGCGATGGCAATTGCCGCCGCTCAGGGGAAAATCACGACCTCCGACCTCGCGCGGGAGTCCAATGTCGGTAGGAAAACGGCCTCGAAGACTCTGAAAGACCTTGCCGGGCGAGGCCTGTTGGAATGGGTAGGGAAAAGCCCGAAAGACCCGCACCAGTTCTACAGGATGCCAAGCGAAGTTTGAGGCTGCAGGTCCTAGCCGGGAAACAGGCCCATTGCGTTTGCTGCCCTCCCCCTGCTGGGCACTACTGAGTAATCTACTGGGCACTGCTGAGTAATCTACTGAGTAGTGCCCAAGCGCGAGTTGGCAAGTCCGCCGAAGCCCAGAGAAACGGCTCCGAAGAATATACTGACCGCTACTGACCGCTACTGATCGCGGCATTCGGCAGGCCCGCCGAATGCCGCGGTCTCCCGAGACTAGCAGAGCCGCCCTTATTGTTAGCGCTGCCGAAGCAAGCCCTACTTCAGCAGCAACTTGAATTTTCGTGCGATGAGCCTCCCCGGAGCCAAGAGCCTTTTGCCCTAATCACAACACCGCAATTCAAGCACCGCAGAAAACTCCATTAGCGATGAACCAGCCACTTGAAGACGTGATCAAGGTGCGGCAAGGGGTCAAATTCGGAAGTGCGGGGAAAATCGAAGAAATGCTAACCAGGCCCCAGTTTTCGCTTCCGCGAACTGCGGTTTTGGTGCTAAAAATCGCGTTGTGCTCGAAGGTTCTCGATTTTCCCCGCACTTCCGTAATTACATCCTTGGATCGAGAGTGCAGGCAACAATGACGTCATCCGCGATAGCACCCAACAGTCACGGACGTACAAAAGGCCGTTGCCGGAAGCCTCCATACAACGACTCTTCTTTGCGCGCGCCACGCTCGCAATGCTCCATTAAATGTAACTAATTGATTTGCTATATACCATTCATAATGGCACATAGCAAATCAATTAGTTACATGTGGAGGCAGAACATGAGGGAGTACGTCGAGAAGCAGCTGCACACTAGAGTCGATTGCGAGCCCAACGACGCCTCGGAAATAACGACGCAAAACTCTTTCCGAAAGTGTAGGTGAGCGAAATGGCGACTCATGCATACGATGACCTTTATTCTTATCTAGCCGCATTCAAGAACAGCTCTCTTGCCGAAATAATTGCGTACCTAGAAGAACTGGGGCAAAGGAGGTTCGACGCCTTTATTAGGGGCCTTGCACCCCTTATCCCAATCGAAAAAATCGAAAATCAATCGCTGTTCAATTTTTCTGTTGACTCCACCCTTGAAGGAGGCAAATTCCCCTGCACTGACTATGCCTGTCGAGAGCAAAACATTTACCATTTGGCAAAGTTCTCAGCATTGTATGCAGATAAAACACTGATTCATTGCCCTATAGAATCGGCATTCGAAATGGGGCACGATGATTATGTCTCAGTCGATGAACTTGCATTCGTGATCTATTTGACCATGCGAGTCGAAGACATAGTCAAAGCTGGAATACTCGGATTTTCGAGCAATTACATTCCTCTTTGCAAAGATTGCCTAGCGCGACAAATCGAAAGAGAATCAAAAGCAAAAGGATTGATATCGAGTTATTGGGATGAACTCGTACGACAATTCTGTTCCTCTACCTCGTGCACTTTAAAACAAGCACCAGATGGGAATCTGTATGTAGCGATTGAGGGAATGGATGCATATGGGTCCCATGATGAGATGGATGTCGATTTCCTGGTAATCCCGTCTGAATACGAATCGCTCTATGCAAGCCAAGGCGAAACGCGATTGGATAGAGACATGCTGGAGAAAGGCGGCATCTTGACTATCCTACTGCCATTGTTGGACGATTGCTTTCAAGCCCTCGTCAATCCCTATTTTTCGAATAGCTCGTATTTAACCACTCGTCCAGCTCAGATTGAGTTCCTCGAGTCCGCAACTTCCACCCTTTATCCTCGAAAAGATCAGACCATACCCATTCGCCGGTTATCTTGCCCCCTCCCCATTGCTGAAAATGCAACGTTGCGTAGCATCCTTGATTGCCGCATTAGAAACGAAGAGTCGTTTCTTGTGTTTAGGGATACCTTGTCCAAAGGCCTGAGCGAAAGGCCCATCGACACCTCGACATTAGCTGACCTGAAGAACGACCTAATTGAGCCCGAGCTTCACAAGATATCTTTAGTGATGAAAAACGAGCGATCCCGATTAGTCACCTCCGCAGGCATTGAAGCCGCTATCGGAATTGCGAGCTTTACATTGGGGCAATACGGAATCGCATCACCTTCTGATGCCATGGCCTTCCTCGGGGCTGCCGGCATAGGGGCCGTTGCATCTCAATCCGCAGATTTCTTGCGAGAAGCCAAGGCAAAAGAGAACCCCATGTATTTCCTCTGGAAGCTCAATAGAAACAACCGTCTGTAACCTAAGGGGCAGAACACCGCAGTCGCCGAGCATATCTCGATCATTAAATAAAGGCAGCACTAGAAAGGATGCGAATCGTGAAGAACCGATTCCCTTTACGAATGCCTAATGCAGTAAAAATCACTGGTAGATCCGAGCAGTTTAACCAAGACGACAAGAGCGCGCTCAGATTGCTGTCTGCAGTAGCTAGCCAAGTATAGATACCATCCTGTTTCCAAATTCGGTCCTACGATAAACCCTTTCTTCTTTCTCAATTTCGTCGGGATCGTCGAAGATGAGCGTCGTATCTACTACGTCCCACTGCTGCCGATGGATATCCTCAATCAGCAATCCCAGTCCGGTTAATCGAAGAAGAACTTCTGCATCTCTGCCTCTGAGCGTCTGAAAAGTTTCCTTTTCTCGAAGCATTTCGTAGTCTCCAGGTAGAAATCTGTCCAAAGTCTCTGCAAACAAACGAAGATCGTCCCAGCTAATTTCTTTATCTAGGTAGGCCTCATAAATCTTTGCTAGTCGCCGCGCTTTGTCCTCCTCAATGTATCTTTCGAGCAGGATAAGCAGGTACTCAATATCGCGCTTCCTATTTGACTCTTCAAAGTATTGCTTGTACTTGTTCCATGAGCCATTTTCAAAAGAGTCGCGGTTGAACTCATCGAGGAAACACGCATACTTCTTCAGCAGATGCGCATTGTGGATATTGTTTCCGATTTTGTAGATGCTCACTAGGCTTGAGATGACGGGGATGTCCTTCAAGAACTCGTTTTGGAGAATTTCGTCCAGGCCAACCTCTGCGATATTCGAAATAAGTTCGAGAGAGTCGCTGCAAATAGTCGGCCTTGCGTCGTCTTGCAAGCGCGATAGACCGGCCTTAGTTGATTCCTCTGCGTTTGCCATAAGATTACCTTTCATAATAATTTGCCAGTTTTGGCATGCGTTTGCAGCGCCGCTTTTCTGAAAGTGGCTCCGATTTAAATGCCATCCCCCGAATAAGCGCTCAGGTTCGATTCAACAAGTGCATTGGTTGAAAAGAGCTTTAGACCCCCTTCGAGGTAAAAGTCGCTTGTGCAGAGCAACCAAATCATCTTGTCGAGCTTGTAGGCAGTGGCCTCGGGGTCCACGCCGCCCTTCCGCGCCGCGCGCGCGGCTTCGAAATAGCAACGAGCCACTTCGACCTCGCTGTCAGTGGTAGCGTAAAACTGAACAGTATTCAGTAGGCCGTTGACACAAACATCGACGAGCGGCTGCTGAACAAGCCCGAGGACCTGTTCAGGGCGATGCAGCTCGAGCTCATGGAGCTGCACCACGGTTCGCCCTCGACCGTCTTCTGCACGCAGTGCAGGTCGAAGGGCTAGGCAGGAGCCCCGAGGCTTTTCCTAATTCTAGGTGTTAAAGTCGATTACTGCCTGCCGTGGAATAGCCTCCACTTTTCGTCTTCGATGTCTCTTTCAATTGATGACTTCACTTTTGACAGCCATTCTCTGTGTTTTAAATATGCAACACCTGCGGGCAGCTGAGCAGCAATCGAGTCAATCGCCTCAATCTCCTTGAGCTTTGCTGGAATAAAGCCTTTTTCAGGGGACCCGCTCATTGAAGATCGACGGAGATCCAAATGGTTGATCGATATCCCGTCTTTATCGAGCGTCAGAATGAGGGTGATAGCCCTAATCCTCGTCTCGTCATTGCAATCGGACAAGGCCCAGCTAATTCTATCGAGGCTATTTGCGTCGGCGATCCTTTCGCGGATGGTATATTCCAAGCGCTCCCAAAAAATATCGCTCGAGAGCGCATTTGCGTCATGAACGGGAAACAAAACGGCTATTTCAAGCCTGCCGAGTGGTTCGCTCAGCGCTTCATCGATCATTGCTTTCAGCAGATTCCAGGCATGATCATCCTGGACGGTCCAAAACGAGCTGATTCTTCGCAGGAGATCGTGCCTTTGTCGGTAGTCGAGGTTGGCAACGTACTCCAAAAAACGGTCAATCATTGAGCTGTCAAGGCGTAAAAGGCAGCGTAGGAAAGCGAGGTTATAGTCGAAAGTAGGATATCCTTCAAGTGCGAGAAAATACAGGTTGACGGCCGGTGAGGGATTGGATTCGAAGTACGAATCTAGAGCGGAGACGCGCTTTTCGTCTCCGCAGTTGCCGAAAAACCGCCAAACCCCATCATTGTGTATATGTTCGGAAAGCCAAGAAGCATATTTGAGGATATAGCCAGGATGCTTTGACTCGACTATCTCCAAATCTTCCAAGCAGAGATGCGTTCTGCCGTCATCGAGTCTTGCGAGAATTTCGTCGAGCTCCTCCTTGTCGGGCCCGTTCTTTATTGCTAGCAAATCAAGATAGTCAAACAGGGCCGGATGGTCACTCACGTCGATCACCGCGCCCAGCTCGTTTCTAAGGACCTTCCTGCCGATGGTTTCAGCAAGATGATCAAGTGCTTCGTACGGGACAGGGATCGTCGAGGGCGACGAAGCGATATTGCGTGCGATTATGCTTGAGGCAGTATCTGGGGTCCTTTTGGCGATTTCCAGAAGGACTTTTCCGATAGCCCTGCCCGACTCCCACTCTTTATCGGAAATCTCATAATCTTCGGCTAGCTTTCCCAGGGCTTCGGTCAGTCGTTCTAGCGGTAACTCTTCCGCGGATATCCTCGGTTCTTTCTCTACGAGAGACTCGGAGTTCTCCAGACCAAGTGCGTCGAATGCGCTCTGGCGGAACCCATCGAGGCTCAGAGGGGGATTCTGCGCGCATGTTTCGTAAATCTGGTTGATGCTTAAGCTGCATAAGAGATCGATTGTCGAGTCTTCGGTTATATATTTGGGGAATAGCTCTTCAATCCTCGAGAGTACCGAATACATGTTTTCTGCGTACTCCGCTTCAGGTTCTTTGCCATAGAACGAGAAGTGCTGCCGAAAAGTGGATTTAACTTGCCTGCTGAATTCGGTTTCGACCAGAACGGAGAGCACCCGGAAGCAATGGGCGTGGAGCTCGGCCAGCTCTGATGTGAAATTGAAGGTCAAAGTGTTGTATGTGTACGTTATGCCGTTTTGACAAACGCGCTGGGCCCTTGAAGAGAGGTATGAACTCGTCAAGACGATCAGACATGCTGCAACATTGCGGGAATGCGATTGTTGATATTTTTGAGCGAGGGCATCGAGTTTGCTGTTTTCCAAATCGAATCCCGTACGATCGAGATCGTAAGCGAAAGCGCCGTCCGGCCCGCATGCCCAGTTGTACTCGGCCGCTCGCTCGGTGCCTCTTTCTACACACTTCACGAACAACTCGGAGGCTGTTTGCGAATACTCGCTTGAGTTCATCAGGGATACAGAAATTTGCAGGGGCATAGATCCGTCGGATGTCGAATTCATGCCGAGAATTTCTTCCGATACGTCAGCGCAATCAGCGTTTTCGATGCGGTTTGAGGCAAAGGCGAGCGCCTGTATGGGGAGGAATTGATTGAATGTGACTATGAACTGATCGGCAATTCGCGCATCCCGATTCTTTATTTCATCCCAAGCTTTCTCGCATTCCCTTCGAAGGTAGTCGTACACGCTCGCACTTCCGCACACTTCAGCCATTGACTTGGCGGCTTTGAGATACGGCGCGTTCGGCATTTCTGCGGTATGCAGAATGAAATCCGCAAAACTGCCGTTCCCTTCTTTTGCGAAGTGGCGGCATATCAAGAAGTCGCGAAGATTCTGCTCTTCCATTCTTATGGCTAGCACGCCATCGGCGGAGGTAAGGATCGTGACAATTTCCTGGTCGTTCAATCTGGATGCAAAATCCCGAATCTCGGCGTCGTCGTACCCCAGCCCCAAGAGTTCCTCGTAACAAGGGTCTCCTTCAATAAGATCGCAGCAGTCGTAGATTGCAAGGTTCTCTGCGAGACGCTGCTCCCTGCTGGAGTACCCAGCTAAAGCAGAATTCATATAGATGTTCAAAAGATCGTATGGCTCTTGGATGGCTTCGAAATTGCCGTCTGCTATGGGGCTTGCTGCCATGATAGCCAAGCGCAGGTTTCCGTTTGCGATTGCCGATACTCTCTCCCTCAGTGCTATGTTTTTTATGTTGTATTCGGTCTCGAGTATCGCTTCTATATTTTCCGCGGTTAGAGGCTCCAGCTCTATTTCTCTGAAATTTAGATAACTGCCGATTTTTGCGGTCAACTCGCTTCGGTGCATCTTCCTGCAGGTGAGGACAATCTTTAGCTTTTTGTTTTCCAAACAGATTCCCAGCAAGTGCTCAAGTGACAGGTTGCCGTTTGCATCATCGACTAGAAGGATAATGTTTTCCGACTCCGACAAAATCAGCTCGATATCATCGTCGAGATGCGATGAATACCTAGAGTCCAAGATAAGAAGATCCCAGTGATGCCGTTTGCTGAATGAGAGGCATGCGTCGAGGGCGATCTTGGTTTTCCCCGATCCAGACTGCCCCTGAATCACCACTGCCTTGTTTTGCTCTATCGATTCGACGATGACTGAAAACTCGGAATCCCTGTGCATGAGGAGCTTCGACAGGTCGGTTGAGAAACGGTCGTTCAGGCTTCGCTCGATGAAGCGGTCTGGGGCGATGAATGATCCCTTTCCGAGTGGAACGCCCAATACCGTATGCGCTAGCGCAGGGTATTTTCCATCAAGGTCGCTCGCAATTGTCTCTGGCCCGATTATTTCTATCCGTGGATCGATGGCACGGACCTCCTCGAGTACCAGAGGTGAAAGGCGAAAGTATGTGTGGCACAGGATGATTCGATCTATGAGTTGCGGATTGATTCCGGTTTTGCTCCTGTCGAGGCAGTCTTTAGCATCATTTAGCAGCTTATTGCGGATGTCGGATTTAGAGGTTGTGTATGCCGCGAAGAGGTAGTGTCCATTCTCTCCTACGGAGTACATGTCTGGCACTCCGGTCGTGGTTTTATCCGTGCCGCATTGGGATCCTAATTCAATGATGTTGTTAAGCGAATATCTCCTATATAGATACTGATTTGCTAGTGTTTGAAAACGCCCGCCTTCGATCTGCCTTAGCTCTTCTTGGATCTGATTTATTTGGGACATTTTGCTCCTCGCGATAAATTCGCCTTTTGATTTCTCTTTTCTTACTCTAGTCCGCCTACCTCAGCAAGCCTTACAAGCTCGAGGGACGAGTCGACGACGTCCTCGAAGTCAAGCCCCGCCGCATAGGCCCTCGGATAAGGCGAGCGGAGGGCGCGTGACCCCGTCGGAAATGGCCGCCGTTAGGTGCGTGTTCGAGAGCTGCGCGGCGGAGCTGGATGGAGCCTGGGCAAGGCATTAGGGCATCCTCGTCCTTGTCGTAAGACTGCCATTAGAAGATCTTCTGCAAATCCTAAGCCACGTTTCAACTTGGCAACAGCTGCGGATCCTAGATATCGGCAAGACATTCGAGACTCTTGGATATGGCGTCGAAATAGATCCTTTGGTAATACTCCATGGTCTCGACCTTGCCGATCTCCGATCCGAGCCTCTTGGCCCAAGCTACGAGGGCCTTCCTGTCCTCGCCCTCGAGCGAGGCCGTGCACGACCTCATGTGGTCGCCCGGAAAAAGGACACTGTGCACAAGCCGAATATCTTCGGGAGGCATCTTCTCCATCGCCCTCGCGAGGAGGGAAGTGTCGAGGGAAATGAGCGACAGGATGGGTTCCGACCAGTCATCTGATTTCGAGAAAGCCAGATAGAGCTTCGTCGCGAATTGGTCGGGGGCGTTTATCAGGACGTTGCCAAGAGACTCCGACTCCCGTTCGCGTAGCGTCGTCAAGGCGAGCTCCCTCAGCCTGTCGACCTCCTCCAAAGCCGGAATCTCATGCGCTTCGCTCGAGTCGAAAGGGATCTCCTGCCATTCGACTCGATTCTTTCCGATTGACCTCACTGCAGACTCGGGATCCCGTCCAATGGAGGATTCCATCGCCTTGACGAGCGGCGCGACCCCTTCGGGAAAGGCGTCAGCAAATTCCCCCGCAATGCCTTTGACGGCACGCAGGACGTCGGGATAGACGTCGAACGACAAGCCGCGGCTCCCGTCCCCGGGGACAATCCCGGCGACTAAAGTCTCCACCATGCCAAGGACATCGGCATCGCGGAAAGTGGCGTGTCTGATGCCTTCGATACATTCAATAGCTTTCCGCGCGGCCGGCCCGTCGGGATGAAAGGTCGCAAGGTAATCTTCCAGGCAGGAACGAACATGCTTGGAATCGACCCCCTCACACCTCTCGAAAAAGCGGGGGATGAAGTCCAGGGCGGCGTATTTGAGCCGGCGCGACTCGAAAATGCCACCCCTAAGGATGGAATCCTCCCGGCTTGACGGAGGCCCGATGCGCATCCCCTTCGCCGCCCCCGCTGCAAAGCCGAAAGCCTCTTTGAAAACTGCCCTGGCAGACTCCGGGTCGGTGGGTTCAGCGAAGAACCCGGATTCCTTCATCCCGACCAGCACGGGGCGCATCTTGCTGAGGGATCGCAAGTTCGGCGATTCGCTTCCTTCAATCGCCGAAACGGCGTCCTCGAGCGCGCCTGGGTAGATGCCGCCCAGCACGCCTCCCAGAACGCGTTCCACAACCGAGCCGACCGAGGGCCTGAACCGGCACTTCCGCCAGACGGTCTTCTCGATGAGGCTCTCGTACTCCCTGGTCGTCCCCTTCTCCCCCTTCGGTCCTAGCCCTTTCCTCCACTCATCCTCGTTGCAGACGAGGAGGACCTTCTTCCTGCAGCCAACGACGAGGTGGTCGACCGCCCCGAGCAGCTCGCGAATGCCCATGTCGCACCTCTCCACGTCGTCTATGACGAGGAGGGTCTCGGGGCCGATGATGAGGTTCACGGCATTCAGCGGCGCCATCTTGAGATCGACGCCCGCCTTCTTCTCCAGCTCCCTGATCTTTTTCCCGAGGAACGATATTCCCGTGTCCTTGGCGAACCCGACGAGTGAATCCCACCTGCCCCTCTCCCCGCCGGCCGCGCACCCTATGGCGTATTTCGAGATGAAACCAGACTCAATCGCCCCGCAGAGCTCCGCTAAGTCCTTGGCGCCGTAGGCGGACGCCACCACGACGGGATGCCGGCTCTCATCCTCCTCCAGCTTCTCGGTCAGTGCGTGCTCGACAAAGTAGGTTTTCCCGCATCCCCATTCCCCGGTAAGCATGAGGGCGTACGAGTTCTCCTTGTCCTCGATGTACTCCCTCACGACGCCGATGATGTCATCCTCGTTCACCTTGGTCGCTCCTTGTCCGCCATCGGTTTCCACCCTTACCTTTCCTATGGCCAGGCGAGAGCCTACTCCAGCGCTTTCGGATCCCATTCGAACCCTTCGGCCTGCCGCCTTATCGCCGGGTCGATGCACTTCTTGACGAGCTCAAGCGCCGCGGCCGCGCGGTGCAAGCTAGTGGATGACCATTTCAAACAAATCTTTCGCGATAAAATCAACGCGCTTCTTAACGTCAAAACAACCATTCGCATAGCGTTTAGCAAAAGCTCTTGTAGTGGCATAACGCGATTCAGCGTATATGGGCAGCTTTTCCTTAAGCGATTTGTCTTTACATTTCGCGTTAAGTCGCTCTTCTAGCATGAGCAAGTTCCCAATAATCGAGTTTTCCTGAGCCTGCGAATCCGGAAGAATGTGCTCTATTGTGAATGCCTCAGAAACCCTAACACCAGACTTAAGCTCCTCGAGCAAGGCAAGGACCAACTTGCAGCGATCCTTCAACTTTGTTTCGCTATACAACGGCCACGAATGAGACCATCCAAGCGAAAGGAGATTAATTCGAAATGTTTCTTCTGAAGGCAGTTTTTCGTTAAAACTATTTTTCCACTCATCTAACACTTGCTGGGTGCAGTTCAACTCGATTGCGTATGAGTGTTTCACGATCGAATCCGATAGGTGGTTCGACTCCATTCCCCCGATTATCTTATAGCAAATATAGAACCGGTAAATAAATCCAATCGCATCATCATACTGCTCGCTCGTTAGCTGCTCTATTTCGCGAGCGTGCATTAAACTCATAAGAAGCGGCCTGAAGACGCGGACATTGTGTGTTCTTAAGAAACTCAAGATTTCCGCATTTCTGTCATCGCTGGTTGGCTCGACAATCTCTGCATAATATCCGGCTTTTAGCCTTAAATCATAGAGAAGATCAGCAGCCTTCTTTGGATCCGTAAAATCCCTTATTTTCTTATATGCTCCATCCTTGTCGCCTTGACCTAGGCGATATTTTTGAATTGCGTAGTGACGCAAAAAAGCTTTCATGTTCGAGCCGACTGTTGCTTCAATTTCCGACCATACCTGTTTTGCATCATCGCGCTTTTCTATAGGATGGATATAGCGCATAATATAGTTCTTCAGAAGCTCATGGTCCTCAAGCTCGATACCTCGCGCATTCAATATTTCGAATATTGTGTACGAATCTTCCTCAGACGATGATTTGATGTTTACATATGCGACAGAAATGACCGCATCCCTGAAGGCCAGCAACTCCTCATCCTTCATCTTGGCGAAACTTGCACTGAAATATTGGAAGGCTTTAACGATCAGTTCGTCTTTTGATCCGGACGCGCGTTTGCTCTTCGAGAAAGCCACAGCAGACATGGCAGCCGCATCTTCAGGAGAGATAGCAATTACTCCTTCGACGATCCTCGTTAATGATAAATGATTCTCCGGAGCGACGATCGCGTGCTCAACATCCTTAGTATCTATCGCCACTAGATATTTTTTTGTGCCATTAGCGTGGTTAATCATATTCCTTTTCTTGAAAGCGAACATGAGGCTAGACAGCAAGAGCGTTAGGGTAATAACTCTTTGTTGACCATCAATTATTGTAAAACCCCGAGGCTGTCTTCTTCTTCTTCCTCCATCAGCACTATCGAACCGATGAAATGCGACGTAGCAACTTCCTCTGTCACAAGCTTGATGTCTTCGAATAGATCTTTCCAGTTATGCTCATCCCACACGTAAGCGCGCTGATTGCGAGGGATTCTATAGATTGAGTCATTAAGCAGCTTTCCAACCGTACTCTGACGTGCTTCAAATGCCATGTTGATCCCTTGCCTTCGCAATAGTTTTGTCGGCCTTGCCGCCTCTCGGCGTCACCAACGCCTTCGCTACAATAAAAGTCGGCACATCGCCGAGCAGGGCCGCCTTTTCGCTCGCGAACATGCCGACTGCCCCAATCAATCTCCGTCGCTGCCATCATCGTCGATTAACCAACATGTCAGCAGCAGGCAATCGTCACGTCCACAGTCCATTCTATATGCCGGCTGAGCATGGGGCGCATCTTAATCGCCAAGATATCCAGGAAGCCCGAGCTTCCAGGGAAATGCCTTCAGACGCCTTACGTTGGGTAGGCCCCCTACAGAGATCTATTGGCCGTGCACCGCAAACAACGCGTTAGGCCGTTGCACGCAATCGGCCAGCCACCCAGCATCCCCAATCCGCGTCACAACTCCCTACCCCGCTCCAGCCATCGTCATCTCCATACAGTGTCCAAACCCACACCAATAAAACCAACCCACGCAACAAGCAGCCCTCGCTTAGCAACCCAAACACCACCACAAGCCAGCAAGCAATCACCAGTCTGCGTTCGCAACATCGCTTGGAACGGCAAATGCTTACCGCGCCCTTGAAACACGCCAAACTCGTCTACAACCTGCGGTTTTTCGTTTATACTGCAATCGTTGAAATGCCGGTACGCTTGCAGAATCGTACCTGTTCCGATTACAGACGATATGAGCAGGACATAAAAACATTGAGAGCCCCTGCTGCATGAAAGACCGCGGATTAGGCCGACAATGGTGAGTGTCTAATCCAACCGTGGCGGCCACGCCGCATTCATGGAAGGGGCTCCCATGCTCGATACTACCACCTTCATCGGCCTCGACGTCCACGCCCGCTCGATAAAGGCCGTCTCCCTCGACGTCATGACCGGGGAGGTACGTGCCGCGACCTTCGGCTACGACGCCGGCGCCGTCGCGGAGTGGGTCCGTTCCATGGACCCCAGGGCCAGGTGCGTGTACGAGTCCGGGGTCACGGGCTTCGACCTGCAGAAGAGGCTTTCCGGCCTGGGGGTCGACTGCGCGGTCGGCGCCGTCTCGAAGATGATCAAGCCCAGCGCGGACAGGCGCAGGAAGAACGACCGCAACGACGCCGAGTTCCTCGCCCGCATGCTGTCGGTCGGCAACGTGGTCGAGGTGTGGGTCCCCGACGACGAGTGCGAGGCCGCCCGCGACCTGACCAGGGCGCTCGAGGACGCGAGGGACGACCTCTCGCGCTCGAAGCAGCGGCTCTCCAAGTTCCTGCTCAGGCACGGGCTCGTCTTCGACGAGAGGACGCCCACCGGCCGCAGGAAGGGCAACTGGACCCGGGCGCACTGGTCCTGGATCGAGTCGATAAGGTTCGCGGAGAGGGCCGACAACGACGTGCTCGCCTACTACGTCGACGCGGTCAGGCGGGCGGCGGAGGAGAAGGCGAGGCTCGAGGGGCTCGTCGAGGCCGAGGCCCGCAAGCCCAGGTGGAGGAAGAGGGTCGACTCCCTCCGCTGCCTCAAGGGCGTAGACACCGCGTCCGCCGCCGACCTCGTGTTCGAGGCCGGCGAGTTCTCGAGGTTCAGGAACGCCCGCTCGTTCGCGGCGTGGGTCGGCCTGACGCCCTCCGAGCACTCCAGCGGGGAGAGCGACCGCAGGGGCGCGATCACCAAGGCTGGCAACAAGCACCTGAGGAAGACGCTGGTCGAGGCCGCGTGGCACTACCTGACGTGCTCGGGGCGGCCGAAGGACCTCGCCAAGGGCCAGGCCCCGGACCGGGTCGCCCGCAGGCATGCCGCCAAGGGCGTGCGGAGGCCGGTCGAGAGGCGGGAGGCGCTGCTCGCGCGCGGGGTCCACGGCAACAAGGCGAACGTGGCCACGGCGCGCGAGCTCGCCTGCTGGGTGTGGGCGGTCGGCCTCATGGCCGAGGAGGCGTAGGGGGCCGGTCCCCCGCACATAAGCCGATCACCCCGGAAGCGGTTCGATCCGAAGCCGTTGAGGCGAACCTCAGGTCCCTTTTCTGCGAGCGCCCAGGGCGCCACACGCGTGCACAGACTGTCGGTTCGACGAAGAAGCCTCAGCCGTAGCAACGGATTGCCCAGCGAGAGATCGCCACGGGCGGATATTAAACTGCAAAGACGAGCGTCGGGAAGACACGCCGAGGTCGCCGCGGACGGGTTGATATAGGGAGAGGGCCTGACCCCATATCGTTGGGGCCAGGCCCGATTTTGCCTCTTGACAATGTCCTGCTCATATTAAATGCCGGTACGCTTGCAGAATCGTACCTGTTCCGATTACAGAAAAGGGGCCGTCATGCGTAAGCCTGCCTCCTGCGTCCTTTCCATCGCGCTCTCGCTCGTAATGACGGTTGGTTTTATCCCGTCACCCGCGCTTGCCGAAATCGCCAGTGCGCCAGAACCCGCCGCGCAAAGCGCCGGCAAACCTAACGAGAGCCCAGCCGAAACCACGTCGGGCCAAGCCCGGGCAAACGATCAAATCAGCGCCGCCTCCGGCACCAATGTAACGGCCAACGCAACGCAGCCGATCGACGCCAGCATGTTCAGTATCGAGGACACCGACATTCGCTACACGGGCAATCCCGTGATGCCCACCGTCACGTCGTCGACCGTGCCGAGCGACCAGTGCACTGTCGCCTACGAGAACAACGTAGCCATCGGTCAGGCGACCGCCGTTGTGACCGCCGACGACCAGAACTACAGCGGCACCTGCGCGATCCCATTTGAAATCAAACCGGCGAACGCGGCCGCGAACTACCAGCACAGCACCACCGCGCAAAGCGGCGACATCACGCTCACCGTCCAATGGAACGACCCGAGGCTCGGCCAGGAGACCACGTTCCATGTGACTGCGACGGGCGGAAGCGGTGCGTACCAATTCCGCATGGACGCACCGACGTATATGGATCCCGACGGTAGCAGCGAAAGCGTTGCCGACCCCAGCCGTAACCAGTGGCAGCAATACACCGGCGAATGCACATCGCACGACTACCAGTTCGAAATGACCGCTAGCGGCACCTATTACCTGCGCTTTTACCTGATGGATAAGGCGGCCGGCGTGTACTATCTGCGCTCAAACGTGTTTGCGAGCGCGAACGACGACGCCTATCCGGCGGTCAGCGCCATCGTGAAGTCCGCAGTCGACAAATGCAGCGCCGATACCGACGGGTCCGACTACGCCCGCGCCCTGTGGCTGCACGACTGGACTCTTGACCATCTGGAGTACGACCACAGCCTCAACTGGTGCTCGGCCGAAAGCGGCCTCACGCGCCACCAGGGCACCTGCGAGAGCTACCAGCGCATCTACTCCAAGCTCCTTGACGCCGCGGGCATCGCCAACGGCCGCATCACCGGCAACGGCCACACCTGGAACGCCGTAAAGATCGACGGCAAATGGTGCCAGATGGACCTAACCTGGGACGACACCAACGACAACTGGTATGGGGACCTGGACCAGCGCCTTGCCGTTGCGCGTGCGGTCTGCTCCGACTCCCCCGTGCTTCTGCTCGATGTATGCACATCGGCCCTCGACCCCAAGACCGAGCGAGAAATGCTGGACCGCATGCGAAATCTCGGTCATACCGTCATCATCGTCACGCATCGATCTGCTGCGTTGGAGGTTTGCGATCGGGTTATAGGCCTTGCATCTAAATGGTGATCTGCCGAGCAGGCTCTGCTCCCCAACGCCATGCAACTTACTTCGGATCGGACTCTACACCACTTTCTCGGCACTATCGGCGCGATCGAAATCATAAGTCGCATTAAAGCAGTGATTAACACTTATTTCTTCAATGCGCAGGACCACTGCATGAGACCAGCTCTAATCAACGCAAAATAATGGGAAGAGAATTTACGCGCAAGGTATATAGGCCATTTCCAATTATTATATGCAAGCTGAGCGGCCCCATTACCAACCACAAGCGCCCAGACGCCCATGCCAGTAAAGGAAATTAAGACATACGACAATACAAAACCTGCAATAGCCGAAACTATATAAGCCGGGAGATAGGGGATTTCATTCGTACTGATAATGTAATTACAACACAATGAATGATGGTTCCAAACCGCAAGATAAACAACCAAGGCGAAATAAAGAAGCCCGTCGGGGGAAAAACCTTTCTTAACTAGGAACAAGACTGGGAAGCCGACAAACCAGACACCGATCGTGCATACAACAATTAAAATCCAATATAGAGACAGACTTTTTTCAATAATTTTTCGTGCAGTCTGAACTTCGCCACCAGCATAAGCAGATTGAAACATTGGAATAAAAGATCGAACGTAGGCGCTGGCAAACCCGTAAATTGCACCGCCAACTTGAATAATTAATGAATACTGAGAGTTAACCTCCACACCAAGAAAATAGGAGCAGAGCAGCGAACTCAACTGAGTGGAAGCATAGCAGCAAAGTTGAACAACGCCGTCCCTCCACGCCAAATAAGCCACTGAAATAAACGTTTCTTTTATTTCAGAAATAGAAACACCCGTACAAGCATCGTTTGCTTTTTTTATCGCCTCTGAGTGAACCTCCAGAAAGCGACCGCAAAAAAATCTCAGCACAATATCATTAAACAGATAACCGATGGCAGCGCCAATGATGCCAAAACCCATAAACAGCAAAAACGCAGAAACCACAAGCTGCCCAATGCGACCATAAGACTTTGCCCTGCTTTCAGCGGAAATATCCCCGAACCCTCTCAGGCAGGTCGTATAATGAAAAAAGAATAGATTAAAAAACACATCAAAACAAAAAATTAACCATGCGGTCCAACAAGAAAAGGGATCAATAGCACTTGAAATTGAAGAAATGTAGGCAGTTCCAACTGTAGCGGTAAGCATCAGGACAACGCAAGAAATTAACGCGTAAACAATCCGGGATGTTTTAATCAATTTGCCAAGCAGCTCATAGTCTACAGAATCACCAACTTGAGATGAATCGTAGCCGCTCTTGCTAATGCTACGCGCACCGCTAAGACAATAGACAATATTTCTCGCAAAAGTTGGTGTAAAGCCAAATTCAAATAACAGCGTTAAATTCCCAATGGCAACAAAAGTGTACCAGAGACCAAGTTCGGCGTTAGATAAGTAAGCAAGCAGAAACGGAAGAAGAAGGAAGCTGCTCCCCATTGAAAGAACAGTGCTTACATAGTTCCATATAATGTCTGACTTGGTAGTATTAATTTTTGCCATTATTTAGCCATCTCCACAACATCCTTTGATGGCACCCTGGATTGACAGGGCCCCTTATCTGAAAAGGCGGGCAGCGCCATAAGCATAAAGAAATTACATGCTGGATATAACATTCCGCATTCAACAAACCCCATTAGGGAATACAAGACCAAGCCCATGAATGTCACGTGGGCCGAAATACGCGCTTTATTTATCGCTACGCAATAGAAAGCAACAAACGCGGTAAATGGGATCAAACCGTATTGAATAAGTAGTCGACAATATGCATTGTCAAGCATGACTCTTGTTTGTATTAAATAACCACCCGTTGCAGACGGCAGCGAAACTATGGCCGTTAAGTCATTACCAAAAACAGTCAGAGGGTAGTTTTCAAAATAATAGGCGGAATAAAAAATCCGATTGGTCATTAAATTATCAAGCTGAACAAGACATTTATTGGCACCATGGGACCACATAAAGGGCAGGGCTATACTAATAATCGCCAGAAAAAGCGGTAAAAAAGTAAATAGGGACCCATATGGTTTTGAACGGGGGCTTCTGAATGAAATAACCGAATACAAGGCCATTACGAAAATGCCTGCTGCAGAAGTTTTTGAATCAGCTACGAAAAAAGCAATTGCGAAACAGAAGATGCCCGCAAGACCGCTTCTGCCTTTCAGCTCAAAAATAGAAGCAGAATAAGCAATAAACAAAAGCTGTCCAAAATTATTAGGATGGGCAAAGCCCATCGAATTTCGTACAAAATTGCTACCGCGCGACATTAATACAGAAGGAATGGCACCGACACTATTGAGACCAACAACCATCAATAGCATAAAGACGGACGATACAAGAATAGACCTTGAGATGTAGTATTCAGGGACGTCTTCAGCGCAAAGGCAAAACAGCGCCAACCAAATAATCTGAGGGGCTTTATTTAATTTCAGCGACCCGACGCAAATTAAAATCAGCAGCAAGCCAACTAGCACTTTCACATGAGAAGTCTTTTGTAGTAAAAGCTTCAGCAGTAGAAACGCTAAGGCAAACAACTCAAGGACCAGCGAAAGCACCGCAAGAGAAATCCCAAACACATTGGTAGCATTTACTGATCCAATATAATAGGAAACTGAAAATAAAGCCAAAGCAAAGCTGAACATTACAGCCCCGGCATTTGCTCGTATAATCTCAGTCCATGATCTTTCCACATTAGTCAAATTCAATTAACGTACCCCATAAACAAACTTAGTAAAGCCAATTGCAGCCATAACACGCCTCGCAAGAAGAAGACGGATCGTAATGCGATTTTTCACTTCAGAGATAAATCGACGTGAATAGCGGTGAGAAGCAAAGCCTTCCATTAAATAGCTGAAATACGACTGGCAGACCATATTAGAGACAGGCTTAAAAAGCTGATTCGATTCCAAACGTGCACAATTACGAATCAAAGATAAGACTTCCCTGACTGCAGATTGCTTATATAGTTCGCTTAAATCCGGATTCACGTGACATAGCTCATATAGTTTTACCAGTAAATTATCAACACTCTCGATAGCCGAGATATCAGTATTTCTCGTTACTGAATCACTATTGTTGACATAGCAATAGACCGCCGAGTCCACTACTTTTACACTTTCAGCCAGACGATAAGCATCTACCATAAACAACGCGTCTTCACCGAAACGAATGCCATCTTCAAATTTAAGAAAACCATTCCGGAATAATGATTTCTTAAATATCTTTCCCCAAACGCTTCGGAATACAACACCTTTAGTAAAGCTCGAAAACGGAACTTTATTAACATTATCCCAAAATGCAAGGCTAAGAGAGCATGCTGTTTTCCAGTCGATGCTTATAGCCTTGCCCGAATAATCGCCATGCTCATTCAGTAGAGCCCCGATAACCAAGCTACAGCCATCTGAGGATTCAAGCAACAGCCTAACTGCATTTATAGGCAGCATATCGTCAGCATCAACAAATGCCACCCAATCACCGGAGGCCTCATCGATACCCCTATTACGCGCCACGCATACACCACTATTGTTTTGACTAATCAGCTTAATCCGGTTGTCGCCCTCTGCAATAGCCATAACTAGCTCAGCGCCACGATCTGTCGACCCATCATCAACAATAATTATTTCAATGTTGCTCACACTCTGACGCTGAAGACTATTTAATGTCTTTTGAATCGTTTTTTCAGCGTTATACATCGGCACAATCACGCTCACGAGAGGATTGTCGACCAAGGAAGATTGACAGCAATTTACTTGCTTGCTTGTTGACGTCATAAACAGACGCCCCCCGCAAGCTTATTTGGACGACCCGTAGAAATAATTGCTTCAATCCATTCGGCAACATTAAAGGAGCATTTTAAAAATATATCAGAAATATCAGCCGCATCTGGAACGCCAAATGAACAGACATAAGGTAATCCGTTAAGCTTGGCCTCAATTGCGGCAACACCAAGTCCCTCAAACGAAGCAAGAAATTCAAACGTAGCATATGAGCTGAGGGCCTTTATATACCTACCAACAACGATTTCGGTTCCACCCAGCCCATTTGAAAGGCCAGATACTAAAACCCTAGGCTTATTGTGGTCTAAGGCAGACGAAACCATTAAAAAGCCTTCCTTCCAAATCTAAGTACCGATAGAACAGAGGAGATGAACCAAGACAGCTTGGGTCCAATTACTGGCGCAAGCTTTTTCCGCATTTCAACACGGAACTTCTTAGCGGGTGACAACCAGGTGCCTGAATAATGGTGAATAGAATATGTATCATCAGTAATTTCAAACTTGCCACTATGACTGTCTAGGGGATCAAAATAAGTAGCAGGGTATGCAGTGAAACCATTTAACTGCTGAAATGAACCATCTCTCTTAAGAGCACAACTCACTTCCAGGTAATCAGTTAGCACCCTCGGAGAGGTATCCATAGAGTTGCGGCCTTTTCGCATCTCAAATCTCATAGATTCATATAATTTTGCGACATCGCTCATGACATGGCTTCCGGCCTCAGAACCCATGATGAGGCCGGGATTCAAGAAGAAATTATTCTTCATGAATCCCGCAAAAGCCTCATTATCTAAAAGCTCGTCCAGAGGCTTCAGGACTTCGACATCTGTATCGAGAAGGATTCCACCCTCTGAATACAGTATTCTGTAGCGCGCATAATCGCTGACAAACGCCCATTTTTTTGAGGCATATGCCTCACGACAAAATTCACATTGATTTATATCGAAATTGCTTTCGTCCCATCTACGAATTTCCCAATCAGGCATGATCTTCGACCAAGACTCAATGCATTTTCTTTCAAGTTCAGGAAGCTCACTTCCACCGAACCAGATGTAGTGCAGAACTTTAGGAATCATCAATTCCCTTTCGAACAATAGGCTACTTCTTGATGATTTTTTTAACCAGACGCTTCATCGGGTCATAAATTCCAAGCTTTTCGCATGTATGCCTAGCAAAGCGCTCGGCTTTTACTTTTCCGGAATCGGGGAACCACTTATTCATAAGCTCCTCACCATCCAGATTCGCCACATCAGCCATGAATTCATCGCGACGCGGATTCAGCTTCACGGACTTAGTAAGTTCACGAACACCTTCTACTGCAGCCTCAACATCAATCTCCTTCATACGGGCATAGCTTGAGGCTCGATCAAGCAATTCTTGTCCCTCATCGCTTTGGATGAGAACTCGAGTGACGCCCCGATTGTCGTCGAACTCTTTCGAGAGTCGATAAACATCGAAGAAATCCCAGCAAGTCAAATCAGTAACGCGATAACGCTTTTTAAACGGGCATTCGTAACAAATGGGTCGATCTGAAAGATCAGCAAAAAAGGCCCTTAGGTAAGGATCTGTTTCGACACCTTCACTGTACAGCCGTTCACCATACAGAGTCTCGCCTTCGAGCTCGCACATATTTGAATAGCGATAGCCAAACCGTGATTTATCTCTAAAAAGAACGGTCTCACCTTTTACGCCAACCTTTGCGTCAAGCCATTCGACCTGGCGCGCGAACACAGCGCGAGCGGGGTTCGCGCGGCAGACGAAGTCTGCCACGCGTAAATTTGCCGGCTTGCCGCCCAAAAATCGAAGCAGGCCTTCGCATTGACAAGGGGTACCAATAAAGAGAACTTCACGTCCAGTTTTTAGTTGTTGTTTGACCTCGGGATACGCAGGGCCAACAACGCTCTGAACATATTTACTGTTGCGGAAGCGCCAAAGTTCATCAACGCTTTCCACAGAAAAATGTCCGACCTTAAGTCGCCCAGGGGCTCCTTCGGCTCGCACAAGCTGTTCACCGCGCAAATAACCTGCACCAAACACAATACCGCCGTTGGCAATCACGGCCTGAGCAAGGGCAGTGAAGGCTCCACCAGAAGTGCTTTCAGCAAGCACCTTTTGATCATTATGCTGGACTAGAAAGGCTCGTTGGGACTTAGGCTCGTCCTTATCAACATTAAGCACTGGGCAAGCCTTTTCGCATAATCCGCAATCAATACACTGGTCAGCATTGACTACGGGGTACTCGCAGCCCTCGGCGTCATATTCCATTGATATGCACTGCTTGGGACATTTTTGAGCACAGGCAGCGCAACCGCAGCATTTACTTTTGTCCGTGATGGAGATCATACTGTTCCCTACAACTCAAGAGCTGATTTAAGCCAATTGGCCGATTCATTCCTATACACATTAAGTCGTTGACGTACTGACACAAAGTCAATTTCATTTGCCATTGCGGCACGGAAAGCATCCTTCGATTCGCAAATACGATCGGAGTTTCCAAGGACACGCAACAATGTATCAATACGTGAGTTCGTAGACTGAGCACCCATATTCTCGTGGCGACGGAACGAGAAGAAAGGCACCTCAAAAATATTTGAGAAAACGCTTCCGTGGAAAGAGTCAGTACAGACATACGAAGCATGGGCAATCAAGTTGACCCACTCAGCCGGACCGGCTTCCCAAGGATAATAATCCGCGTAATCGTCATCAGCCTTAACATATTCATCGGGATGAGCAATGGCGACGATCTTCAAATTATGCTGCTTGGCAAGCTCTTGGGCACATTCACGATTCCATGCATTCTTACCCATGAAATAGCAGAAAACATAGGGCTCGTCAGGAACGTCAATCGAAGAGGAACAAGCAAGGCTTGCCCACTGATCTCTAGCCAGCAGCATCGTAGGGTCGCATACAACAGAGCATCGGACGCCCGTAGCTTTCTCTACCAAATCCGCTCCCGTATCCTCGCGAACAGAAATGGCCGAAAAATCGGAAAGAAAATCTTTTGTTTTACGAAGATATTTTTCAGAAAGGGAAGATACTCCAAAACTAGTGGAATAAGACACCTTGCGGACAGGAGGCTGCACGAAAGATAGTGTAAAGTACCTACCAGCAATGTTAACAGGCAGCCAAAGCTGATCGCTGCCAACAACAACGCTGTCATAATCAGCCACAAGCGCCCCAAGTTCTTCAAACGAAGCGGCTTGAGGAGTAAAACTAAAATGTGTTGACTCGAAAGATGAAAATGCACTTTTCCTCTTTGCCATTTTCTTTCCAAAGTCAGCATCAAGCTTCTGCTTGATGCGATGCTTTACAAAACCCAGCTTTGCACGATAAAGATCTACATCAAATAGATGCTCAAGATAGTAATCATTGCGTCCTTCAGAAATAGCATGACCCAGGCCACGTTTATCAATAGTATTGACTTCAACTCCCAGCTCCTCAAGGGCACGCTGGGTCGCGTACGCCTGAAGAACGCTGCCAAAGTTGATTTTGTCATGACACGACGCGACTGCGACTCGCTTAGAACATGTAATAGTCAAGCTATCCCCTTAATCAACAGAACCTAAATAGGTCATATAACAATCCAATAACACTCTGGCCGCAGCATTAATTTCAAATACCTGCAAACCGGCATCGTCGCCAGGCGCGAAGACCTCTGTGCTCAACTCAATAAGTCTTTCGGCCCACTTTATACAGGAGCTAGAAAGTGATTCAAATTGCATCATGGATGTAACAGCGGTCTCAGGGGTAACGGTATCAGACGCAAGAATGGGTGTATGCGATGCCTGGCATTCAACTCCGACCATTGGGAGGCCTTCATACAGGCTCGGCAGGCAGAAAACATCAAATGCTCGATATAAAGATGCTGCGTCGCTTCTAGTGCCCAAAAACCGAACAGAATGGCTAATCCCCAGACAATCAGCTTGGTCCTTTATCTGTTCAACCAACGGACCAGAACCAACCAAAACTAAAACTGCATCATTACGAATCTTTAAAACCTGATCGAATATATTAAGCAAATATGAGTGATTCTTCTGCTCTGTAAAACGACCAATGTGCCCAATTAGAAGCTGTCCATCAGCAACACCAAGCGATCGCCGCGTCCTTAGGCGATCCTCATCATCTGGCGCGAAAACAGACAAGTCGACAGCATTACGCATGACTACAAATTGAGAACTCGATCCAAATAACCATTCACCAGCGAATTTACTACATGCAAAACGGTGAGTCGGATACCGGTTTGATTGCGTTTTCAGCACGGCCTTCAGGGCATTCTTGGCATACTCACCCCTACCACTCGTAGAGTGGCTATGGGCGATACGCACGGGGACACCCGCCTTCTTCGCAGCACGAAGAGGAAAGACCGAAAGCGCGTTGATGTGACTATGGACAATCTTCCAGCCCTCTTGCTTAAAGAGACGCTGAAGCTCTCGCTGGTATTCAGCTACATGCTGATAGGGCGGTATCTCAAAGACCCTGCCACCGAGCGATTCGATCTCGTCACGGGGAACAAGCGTCGAATCGGAATCAACAAGAAAGTCAAACTGCACTTTACCGCGATCGATGTGACGATAGTAATTCATAACGACAGCTTCGACGCCGCCACCAACCATCTTGCCAACAACCTGAGCCACCCTAACCGGTTCAGTCATTTAGCAAGCACCTCCACCGGTAAAGACCTCAACGACCGTGAGGAGAACAATCTTCAAGTCCGTGATGGGGCCGCGCTTGGCGATGTACTCCAAATCACGGCGGACCATGCCGTCGAAGTCGGTATCGTTGCGGTCAGTCACCTGCCACCAGCCGGTGATGCCAGGCTTCACGGCAAGACGCTGCAGGTCGTATTCCGTGTACTCCGACACCTCGTTCGG
>NZ_JBBNPD010000013.1:0-77868 GCF_040097075.1 Collinsella sp. CLA-SR-H006
ATAGGAGCGTCAGGACGCAAAGAGGCTCCGCAGCGCGAAGCGCGATGCGGAGCCTCTTTGCATGTCCGAGGACGTTCCGGAGAGAAGCCCCCGTCACGCCCCCGGATTCCCGGTGGGAGTTCTAGACCTTGTCGGCCTTAGTACATACCGCCGCCCTGCTGACCAGCGGTAGCAGCAGCGATAGCGTCCTCAAGCTGAGTGTTCTTGGGCACATCGGAGACGGTGGCCTCGGTGATGAGGATCAGGCTGGCGACAGAAGCAGCGTTCTGCAGGGTGACGCGGCTGACCTTGACGGGGTCGAGGACGCCCATCTCGATCATGTCGCCCCACTCGCCGTTGGCAGAGTTGAGACCCTGGCCGGCGGGCAGCTCGGCAACCTTGTCGACCACGACAGCGCCCTCAAAGCCAGCGTTCTTGGCGATGGTAGCAACCGGAGCAGTCAGAGCCTTCTTGACGATGTCGACACCGATCTTCTCCTCGGGGTCGTCGAGTTCAACGGCGTCGAGCGCAGGAGCAGCGTCCATGAAGGCGACGCCGCCACCGGCGACAATGCCCTCCTCAACAGCAGCGCGGGTTGCCTGCAGGGCGTCCTCGACGCGGTGCTTGATCTCCTTGAGCTCAGACTCGGTAGCAGCGCCGACCTTGATGACGGCAACGCCACCGGAGAGCTTGGCCAGGCGCTCCTGGAGCTTCTCACGGTCGAAGTCAGAGGTGGTGTTCTCCATCTCACCCTTGATCTGAGCGATACGAGCATCGATGGCCTCCTTGGAGCCAGCGCCGCCGACGACGACGGTGTTGTCCTTGGAGATGGTGACGGACTTAGCGGTACCGAGCATATCGGCGGTGATGTCAGCGACCTTCACGCCCAGCTCGTCCAGGGCAGCCTGGCCACCGGTGAGGACGGCGATGTCCTCGAGGATGCGCTTGCGGCGATCGCCGTAGCCCGGGGCCTTGACGGCGCAGACGTTGAGGGCGCCACGGATCTTGTTGAGGACCAGGGTCGGCAGAGCCTCGCCGTCGATGTCCTCAGCGATGATGAGCAGGCCACGGCCAGCGCGCTGGACAGCCTCGAGAACGGGCATGATGTCCTGAACGCTGGAGATCTTCTGGTCGGTGATGAGGATGTACGGATCCTTCATCACGGCCTCCATGCGGTCGTTGTCCGTGACGAAGTAAGCGGAGACATAGCCCTTATCAAACTGCATGCCCTCGACGGTGTCGATGGTGATGTCGAACGTCTGGGAATCCTCGACGGTGATGACGCCGTCCTTGCCCACGACCTCCATAGCCTCGGCGATCTTCTCGCCGACCTCGGGGTCACCGGCGGAGATGGTACCGACGGAAGCGATCTGCTCCTTGGTCTCGACCGGCTTGGCCTGCTTCTTCATCTCGGCGACGGCGGCGTTGACGGCCTTGTCGATGCCGCGACGGATGGCCAGCGGGTTAGCGCCAGCGGCGACGTTGCGCAGACCGTCGTTGACGATGGCCTGGGCGAGCAGGGTTGCGGTGGTGGTGCCGTCACCCACGGTGTCGTTGGTCTTGGTAGCGACCTCCTTCACCAGCTGAGCACCCATGTTCTCGATGTTATCCTCGAGCTCGATCTCCTTGGCGACGGAAACGCCGTCGTTGGTGATGGTCGGGGCACCGAACGTGCGCTGCAGCGCAACGTAGCGACCCTTGGGGCCCATGGTGACGGTAACGGCGTCGGCCAGAGTGTTGACGCCCTTGGCAAGCTTAGCGCGGGCATCGGTGTTGAACGTAATGTTCTTTGCCATGGTAGGTAATCCTCCAAAAGAAATGTGACTCGCGTCGCCGCTTCCGAGTCCTATGCGGCGGGCGCGTTCAAAGACGAATCAGAGATTCTGACGAGACTAGGCCTCGACGACGGCGTAGATGTCGTCGGCGCGCATCAGCAGATACTTCTCGCCGTCGACCTTGACCTCGTTGCCACCGAACTTACCGTAGATGACAACGTCGCCAACCTTGACGTCCATGGGGATGCGCTCACCCTTGTCGTTGACCTTGCCGGCGCCCACGGCAACGATGGTGCCACGCTGCGGCTTCTCCTGAGCGTTGCTGGCAATATACAGACCAGAAGCGGTCTTCTGCTCGGCCTCGTCGGGCTTGACCAGAACACGATCTGCAAGCGGCTTCAAAGACGACATGCTTGTCTCCTCCTTTTTGGGCCGCGCGGTTATACCACGCGAATTAACCCTTTTTTGTTTGCGTACGCGTTGAATGGTACCCACGAATGGCGGGTTATACAACACGGAGTCAAAAAATCTTATTTTTTGGCACTTAGATTTTCTGAATGCCGGGGGATAACTTAGCAGTGGCTCCCGGGGCGGACCGGATGGCATGAAGTTTGCTGCTCTACAGTCCTGCGCAAGACGGAAAGCACATTAAGTGCTTTCCTTTGCGTGCGGAACTCGCGACAAACTTCATGCCCTCCGGTCCGCCCCGGGAGCCAGGTTGACTAACTAGGGCCCGGCATTCAGAAAAGTCAGTGCAGCAAAATGGCGATGCGGATAGCGACATGGGCATGATTTTCGCTGCGAGCACGGGTCCCCTAGGGAGCATCGTGCATTTTTGGGAGTTTTCAGCAGACCAGGACGGCTGCATACGCGCCAGACACACCATATTGGTCCCAAGGACGCCTTCGACCGGCGATTTGAGTCGGCAGGCGAACCCCGTCAAGACAAAAAGGCATGCCTCGCGCCGCACCGGACCCCAAATGACGTCGATCTCCGCAATGCCGCCCGACTGCAGCGGCACCGGCAGAGCTCGCGGTGCTGAATACTCCGTTTTTTGCACGGCACGGGCGGGGGTACATCAGGATCAGGAAGGATATCCCAGCCTTTTTATGCAATCTGTAATGGGAAGTATGCAAAACACCAAGAGATAGCATTGCTGGTGTCCAAATTGAGCGCGGGGCAGCAGCACCTCCGCCCCGCACCCAAATCCAACAGAGCAGGGACGCTCATGGCGGATCCCCACCAAAACGCAAACGCGGCTCGAGCGCTATCCCAAAAAGGCTGCCCGAGCCGCGCTTAACGGTACGGCATGAATACTTAGCGCTCGTAAATCAAGTTACCTGCCAGGTAGGTGGCTTGGACTTTGGTGGCTTGGAGTTCTTGGGGGTCGATGGTGAGCGGGTTTTGGTCCAGGACTACCAGGTCGGCATACTTGCCGGGCTCCAAGCTGCCGAGGTTTTGCTCGTCGCCAGCTGCGTACGCGCTGCCAAGCGTGTAGTTGCGCAGGGCCGTTGCCGCATCGATGCGCTCGCTCGGTAACCAGCCGTCCTCGGGCCAGTGGCTTTTGGGGTCCTGGCGCGTAATAGCCGTGTAGAGCACGTTCATGCTGGTAACGGGCGTGATAGGGCTGTCGGTACCGAAGGCTTGGCGGATGCCGCGCTGCTTATAGGTCGCAAACGGCCACATGATGCGGCTGCGTTCCAGGCCCAGATCGCGCTCGGGGCCGCCCGGGTCGAGTGTAATGTGACAGGGCTGGCTCGAGGCAACGACGTTAAGCTTGCGTAGACGATCGATGTCCTCGGGCAAGAGGTTCTCCAGGTGCTCGAGCGTGTTATGGCCGTGCTGGGGCAGGCCGTACAGGTCGGCGGCCTCCTCGAAGATATCCAGCGCGGCATGAATCGCACCGTCACCAATGACGTGGATGCGCACGGTGTGACCGCGCTCCGCGGCCGCCAGAACCAGTTTGCGCATGCGCTCAGCCGGAACCGTCAGACGGCCCTGATCGCCCGGGAAGCGCGGGTTGGTATAGGGCTCGGTGAGATAGGCCGTGTGTTCGCTCGACACACCGTCGAAGAACTGCTTAAAGCCTGGCGCCGAGAGCAGCGCGTTGTTCGCGTAACGTGCCTGCAGCTCTTCCAGGCGCGACTGGTCATCCAGCAGCGTGGGGAACAGATGGGCTCGGATGCCCAACTTGCCGGCTGCCTGCAGCTTGTCATAGACGTCGTCGCGGATAAAATCGCAGCCCGGCATGGGCATGAGCGACATATCGCATATCGAGGTGATGCCCTGCTCGGCCATCCGCCTCATTTGATCGGCGTAAGCGCTTGCGATGCGATCCTCGCCCAGCCACTCAAGGCAGCGCGGTAGCAGCTGCATGGCAGCCGCCTCGTGAGCAATACCCGTGAGCTCGCCGTTTGCGTCCTTGTCGTAGCTACCGCCCGCTGGTGGCTCGCTGTCGCGCGTGACGCCGAGTGCATCGAGTGCGCGGGTGTTGAGCCACAGCGTGTGCCCGTCACCCGAATACATAACACAGGGACGATCGGGGAATGCCGCATCGAGCGACGCCTTGGTAGGATGCTCGGGCGGGTCCCAACGGTAGTCGCGCCAGCCCTGCGTCACAACCCAAGCGTCGTCGGGCAGGTCCTGGGAAAACTCGAGCGCATGTTGCACCAGCGCCGCCTCGGACGTGCCCATATCCATGAGCATGTACGGCGAGGAACCGACCGAGGTATGGAAGAAGTGCAGATGAGCGTCATGGAAACCGGGGCAGACAAACTGCTCGCCGCAGTCGATAACCGACGTGGCGGCGGGAGCGGCGGCGATCACGTCATCGGGCGCACCGACTGCGACGATACGGTCGCCTGCGATGGCAATCGCCAGCTCGCGGGCGGTATCGATGCCGTCTTGGGCGGTAAAAACGTTCTTGGAGCGGATAATCCGATCGATATGTTGCATGGGCATCCCCATCTCTGGCAGGAAATTCAACACCCCCGAGTGTACTCCCCCGCCCTTGTAACAAAACCCCAAGCGGCAAACGGCAACTTTACCAGCCCTAGCGGCAGGTGGCATACTGGAGAGAGCCTGTACGATTTTGCGATCAACCCAGCAAGGAGCAAATCGACCATGACGAAGACCAAGGCACAGCAGATTATGGCGGCGACCGAGGCTCGCGCGGCTGACGACGTCACCGCAGCCATCAAAGATATCGCTACCGAGTTTGAACCATATATCATCAAGCAGCGCCGGCACTTCCATAAGCACCCGGAGCTGAGCCTTGCCGAGGAGCGCACGACCTCCGACATCGCCAACCAGCTCGACGCCATGAATATCCCCTACGAGCGTCCGCTCAAGACCGGCTTGGTGGCAACGCTTCGCGGTACCGCGCCGGATGCCTACCGCGAGGACGGCACGCCACGCCGCCGCATCCTGCTGCGCGCCGACATCGACGCCCTGCCCGTCACCGAGCAGACCGGCGAGGAGTTCGCCAGCGTCAACGAGGGCTGCATGCACGCCTGCGGCCACGACTGCCATATCGCCATGATGCTCGGAACGCTGCAAATCCTGCGCCATATGACCGACGACATCCACGGCGAAGTCCGCATCGTATTCCAGCCCAGCGAGGAAAACGGCCAGGGCGCTAAGCTCATGATCGGCACGGGTGTGCTCGACGGCGTCGATGGCGCCTACGCCGCGCACATCTGGAGTGAGGTCGACGCCGGCACCGTGAGCTGCGAGCCCGGTCCGCGCATGGCCAATACCGACTGGTTCCGCATCGACGTCCGCGGCACCTCGTGCCATGGCGCCATGCCCCAGCGAGGTCACGACGCCGTCATGGTTGCCGCCGAAATTGTCAACGCCCTGCAGACCATCGTCTCGCGCGAAATCAGCCCCTACGAGCCGGCCGTCATCACCGTCGGCGAGCTACACGGCGGCACCGCGCGCAACGTTATCGCCGGCACGGCCTACCTCGCCGGCACAGTGCGCACCTACGGCGATTCGACCCACGAGGAAATGCCGGAGCTCATGCGCCGCATCGTGGAGCATACCGCGGCAGCTCTGGGCGCCGAGGCAGAGCTCACCGACTACACCATCGCCAACTACAAGGTCGAAAACGACGCCGCCTCGAGCGAGCGCTGCCGTCAGGCTGTAATCAAGTGCCTGGGCCCCACCGGCCAAGGCCATTATTGCGGCACGCTTTCGGGCGAGGATTTTTCGGAGTACCTGCGTCGCGTACCGGGCGTGCTCGCCTTTGTAGGTACGCGCAACCCCAAGATTGGCGCCACGTACGCCCAGCATTCCTGCTTCTACAAGATCGACGAGACCGTGCTGGCAAAGGGCTCCATGGTGGCCGCCCAGTATGCTATCGACTTTTTGGCCGAGCCCACGCAAGAGGAGCTCGACGGCCCCGCGATTACCGCGGTCGCCGAAACCAACCCCGATCTGGCCGCCAAGTTGCGCTCTGCCAAGGCGACGACCGCCGAGGCTCGCGACGCCATCCATGATGCCCGAACGGCTCGCCATGCCGCGATCAAGGGCATCCACGACGCACGCGCTGCTGCACGCCGCGAGGAGAAGCACGACGAGTAGTCGTCACACCCATCCATAACAGCCTGGCTAAAGCAGAGCGGGGGCGGACGTATCGAAACGTCCGCCCCCGCTCATTCTTCAAGCGCTATTTCTACTATTTCTACCCCGTCCCCAAATAGCAGGCGGCGTGGCTACTCGTCCTGAGGCTCCTCGTCGGAGCTTGGCTCGGACGCCGGCTCAGGTGCAGGTGCCGGCTCAGGCTCAGGCTCAGGTGCAGGCTCGGACTCAGATGCCGTCTCAGGCTCGGGCGCCGGCTCAGGCTCGGTCGCGGGAGCGGGTGCAGGTGCGGGCTCGGCATCCGGAGCGCTGTAACCCGAAGCAGCGGACTTCTTCTCGAAGGGCAATACAAAAGTCAGGACGTCGTCCTTATCCTCGTCGGCCCACTCGCTTGCATAGCGTGCGGCCCAATAGCCAACGGCACGGTGCTTGAGCATCTTGCCAAAGACCGTAAGAAATACGGTGACAAAAGCGACCAGCACCAAGAACAGCGCGAGCGTGACGCCACCGCCGGTAACGATTGCCTCAATACCCGTAGGACGATAGTAGTAGCTATACATACCGACAGAGGCAATGGCGCCAAAGACGACCGTCAAGATCCATGTGACAACGTTGGCGACCAGGCCCGTCAAAAACTCGGGAAGGAACGAAGCACAGAACAGCTTGGTCTTGTTGTGCTTAAACGCCGCCCAGACCTTATCGAGCGAAAACGCGCTCTCGACACGCCCGGTCACCGCAAAGTGCATCACGGCGATGTCGGCGAACATCTTAAAGAAGACACCCAGAATCGCCGAGGCAATTAGCGCCAGGACAAGCAGGCCAAGCGAGCCAAACAGCGCAGCCTCGAGCGCATAAGAGCCGTAATAAGAATACGAGCCCGCAGCGCCAATTACCACGCCCTCCACCAGCGAAAGCACTACACCGATAACGGGAATGGCAGCGATAACCTCGAGCACGACCGAAATAACGCTCGAAAAGACTCCGAGACCAAACGACGCGGAACGCATCAGCGGACGATCCATGCCGTCATCGATCTTAAGCGACAGATCGCGACCCCACTCGATGCCAAAGCCGGAACCGCACACGCTCGCAATGCAAGCTGCCAAAAAGCCGATGGCAGCCGCAATGCCGCCAATAACGGGAATAAACAACACGAGCACCGACACAACGCAAATCAGCGCCGGCAAAAACGCGATTTGGCATACACGCTGAAGCACACCCGGAGTCTTGGTCATATCTTGGAACGCCTGAGCCACACAGCCCTTTGGCGCATTCGCCACGGGCGGTTGCGGAACAAACTGCTGGGGCTGAGGCTGTCCCTGGGGAGCGGGGCCAGCGGCACCGGCATTAGGAGCACCACACACGCCGCAGAACTTGTCGTTATCGCCCATGGGGGCGCCACACTGCGAGCAGAACATAGAATCATCCCTTCGTATCTTGAACAAATCACTTGGATCGCAAACGATGTCTTTAGCATCATTATTGCCCAATGTGGGGTCAAATACTCAAAGATGACCGATTTGCAAGATACACGGCGCCAGCAGGCGGTTCGTTGAATACGTCTGTGCTAGTTCGTTCCGCGGAAGCCCTTGCCGACAATCTCGGAGCTGTCGACGATCGTGATAAAGGCACCCGGATCGACCTCGCGCGCATAACGGCGCAGCTGCACGGCCTCGCGACGGCTCAGCACGCTCATGATCACCGTCACGCACTTGCCCGAGAAGGCACCGTAGCCGCGACTGATGGTCGCCGTACGGTTGAGATGCTTGACGATAAACTCCTCGACCTTAAGGGGCTCGGAGCAAATGACCGTGCAGACTTTGCGCAGGTGAATGCTCTCAATGGCTTTGTCGACCACAAGCGTCTTGGCAAACAGGCCGAGCACACAATACAGACCGACACGCGGGCCATACAAAAAGGCCGCGATGGCCACGATGCCGATATCAACCAACAGCAGCGCGCGGCCAATCTCGAGCGTCGTGCGGCGCTTGAGGATCATGGCAAGAATGTCCGTGCCGCCCGTCGAGGCGCCAATATCAAAGACAATAGCGCTGCCGAGCGCCGGCAGGATCACGGCAAAGCACAGGTCGAGCCACATATCACCCGTCAGAGAGACATCGGTCGGAATAAAGAGCTCAAACAGCGAAACATAGGCGGACAGCGCAAACGAGGCGAAGACGCTCCACAGGATTGCCTTGCGCTCCAAAAAGATAAAGCCCAAAACGACGAGAACCGCGTTGATAATCCACATAAAGACGCCGACGGGCAGGGTCGGGAACAGCGTGGACAGAATGACCGACACGCCCGAGGTGCCGCCAAAAGCAAAGTGATTAGGGGTTTTAAACGCAACGATGGCAAAGGCCGTAAGAATCAGGCCCAGATTGAGCTCGGCAAAAAAGCGCGGGAAGCCCGGCTCCTGGCTGCGCTTTTGGCCGGCACGCTCGCCGCGCTCGATATCGGTGCGATCAACCACGCGCTCCATCGGCACCACGGGAGGACGATGCATCTCCTCGGCAGCACGCGATGCCGCCTCTGCCGCGGCGGCCTCAATCGCCCATGCCTTGCTTTCTGTTTCGTGCTCGTCAGCCATTACGGCAACCCCTCGTTAACAATTTGGAAACAATGCGCCCATTAGGGTAACGCGGAACGCGACGATTGCAACCCCTAGTTAGACGAGCGGTATGCCTACATCGGGGGGCATACAAATAACGGCCGGCCACGCTTTTGCTTGCGCGGTCGGCCGTTTAACGTTTTCGCAGATAAAACCTGCCAAAACAAACCTGTCCCTTTTTGGAAGGTTATTCGTGCTGGCTGGTGCGGTGCTCGTACTCCTCGGGGGTGATGACGTCCTCGATACGCAGGTTGACGCCCGCCACCTCAAGGCCGGTCATCGCGGCAAGGCGCTCGGTGACACGTGCCTTGACATCGTCGAAGATCGCGGGCGCATAGGCGCCGTACTCGATGATGACGGAGATGTTGACGACCACGCGATTGTCATCGGTGACCTCGACCGTCACGCCCTTGGTCAGATTCTCGGCACCAAACTGCTCCTGCACAAAGTGCATGAGGTTACCCTTCATGCCCAAAACGTGCGGAACCTCGCGGGTGGCCATGGCAACGATCTTCTCGATCACACCGTTGGAATAGGTCAGCGAGTCCTCGGACTCGTCTGTTTCCTCATCATCCTCGTCCGCGTCATCGGCGGACTCGGCCTCGACGAGCGCCTCATCCTCGAGCGTCACATCCTCGGCTTCGGCGACGGCCGCCTCGTTCTCCTCGAGCTCGGTATCGGCCACATCGACCTTCGTATTAAAAGCCATGGTTCCTCCTTATGCCTGCCGCGGATGCGACAGTCGAATACGTATTAGCGGCCGCTAAACAGACGGCCGAAGAAGTTGACGATACCGTTCTCGCCGTCGCGAATCTGGCCGATCACGGCGCCGATCAGCACAAAGAATGCGATGACGAGCGTGTCCCACAGGCCGAGCGTGAGCACCAGCACGGCGAGCACAAAACCAGCGACGGCTCCAAGCGTGGTGTTGGGATGACGGACGGCATAGCTCCAGATGGCTGCCCCCGTACCCTTGATGAGACCCATGGCCTCATCAAAATCATCGGCGACCGCGTCATGCGACTCGGTACCCTCCACCTTGGGATCGACGGCCTCGCCTGCCGGCACGGCGCTCTGATCGATAGTCAGACGCGGGGTGCGGACGGTCTTGTCTTGATTGGTATCACTCACCGGAAACCTCCACGGTCTGGACGGTAGTCTTGGACGGCAAAAAACGAACGCGTGCGATCGTACCCGGCGTGCCGAGCATGGTGTCGCAGGCCTCCTCGATACGTTGCTGCATCGCAGTAGCCAGAGACGCCACATCCTTATCGTCAAGCGCGATGGCGTCGACCTTAAAACAGACGCGCGATTCGTCGGAGCCCTGTACGCGCGCCTCGACGCGCTCGATCATCACGCGGTCGTCGCGCTCGGCAGCAACCCTGGCGCACGAAGAAAGCGCCGCGAGCGTGACCTCGATATTGCGCTCCCCCGCCGGATGCACGCAGGACGGCTCACGACGAGCAAACATCAGGCGGAAGAAGCTTACCAGCACGCCGATCGCCACAACTCCGCCGCATGCCGTCACGACAATGCGCGGCATGGGGTCGCGCATCAGCAGCATAAAGCGATACGTATACGGCCCCCAAAACTGGCAGACAAGCGTACCCAGCGCCACGATGGCGGCGGCAAGATACACAATCGCTAGGGCTCGTTTGAGTACGCGCACGTGGCGCTCCCTTCAAATCTCGGCTCTCGAAATGCAAAACGGTTCGCATCATTATAAAAGAGCCGGGTCCGGTGCTCTACGCACGCGGATCCGGCTCATCTATTCCACGAGGCTTGCATGCTCGCTTCATTATGCCCAGATATGCACGGCTTAACCCGTGCGGGCGCTACTCCTCCTCGAGGGCAGCGATGACCTCGTCGGTCATGTCCATGGTGCTGTAAACATCCTGGACGTCGTCGAGCTCCTCAAGACGGTCGATGAGGCGCTGAACCTTCTTGGCATCGGCGCCAGAAACCTCGGTCGGGGTGGTCGGGACCATGGTGGTCTCGGAGCCCTTGACCTGGACGCCCTGCTCCTCGAGCGCCTTGGAGACAGCCATAACGTCGTTGGCAGCAGTCCAGACGATCCACTCCTCGCCGGCGTCCTCGTAGTCCTCGCCACCGGCCTCGGCGATGGCCATCATGAACTCATCCTCGTCACCGGCAGCACCGTTGGCGATCATGGTCTCCTTCTTGGCGTTCTCGTCCAGGATCTCCTTGGCGACGACGATCTGGCCCTTGCGCTCAAACTGGAAGGCGACGGAGCCGGAGGTGCCCAGGTTGCCACCAGCGTGGGAGAAGGCGGAACGGACATCAGCGGCGGTACGGTTGCGGTTGTCGGTCAGGCAGTCGACGTAGACGGCGACACCGGCGGGACCGTAGCCCTCGTACACGATGTTCTCGTAGACGGCGGCGTCAGCACCCGAACCAAAAGCCTTGTCGATAGCGGACTTGATCTTGTCCTTAGGCATGGACTGAGCCTTGGCCTTGGCAACGGCAGCGGCGAGGCTGGCGTTGTTCTCGGGCAGCGGGTCACCGCCGAGACGGGCAGCAACGGTGATGTTGCGGCTGAGCTTGGAGAAGAGGGCGGAACGCTTGGCGTCCTGCGCGCCCTTACGATGCTTGGTTGTGGCCCACTTAGAGTGTCCGGACATACGTGTCTCCTATCGGTTTCGACCTAAAGCCCAGCGCAGATGCTCGGGCAATATAAACAAACGTCGTTATGATATACCTACTGGCCTGCGAGATAAACCCCAAAATGGAGGCGTCGTGATGATGGCCCCTTTGGCGCAAAGAAACCTGACCCCAATGCACCAAGTTAGAACCAGAGGAAGTCGCTGCGGGTGACGGTGGCGCCGATGGCAAAGGGCATGCAGGCGATAACCGGATACAGGTAGCGCATGTAGGTTGAGCCGTTGCACGGGCCAATCAGGCACACGGCGAGCACACCCAACAGCGGCACCCAGATCGCCAGCGCACGCCATGAATGACGACGCAGCAGGTAGACCACCACGGCGATCATGATCCACACATAGGTGGCCGAGCTCATGGTGAGCGAGATAAAGGGAACACGCTGCACCGCCACACGGTACAAATTGATCAGGTGGTCGCACCAGCGCACCACGTTGCTGTCAACCGGATGGAAGTCGAAGTACTTGAGGTTATCGGGCTTTGCCATGATCTCGGCACTGCGCGCCGTGCTGTAGACCCACGCATCGCGGGCACTCGGATAAAAGTAGCCGTAGTAGTTATTGATGAGCGCCGAGATATAGCACTCGGGATCCTTTTTGAACATCTGAGCCCACACCTCAAAATAGGCCTTGATGTCCTCCTGCGAGGCGTACTCGTTAAAGCAATTTTTAACGGCGTCCGACTTATCCGGGTTGTAACGGCGGCCCAGATTCTCGTACTTGAGCACCCGGTCGATCACGGCGCGTTCCTCATCGGCCACCAAGCCGTCGCAAGGAGCCTCCACGATGGTGCCGTCCTCCTTAACCGTAGGGTTGACGCCCGAGTTGAGGCCGTCGTGCTTTTGGACGAAACGAGCCGTCTGCTGGAACGGAATCGAAAGGATTTCGCGCTTGGAACCAGGCGTGATGTCGTGCGCCGGCATAAAGACCTTGGTGAAGTACATATTAGAGGCAAGGCAGAGCGCGAGCACCGCGAGAACGCCAACCCAGCGGAAGCGCGGGATGGCGCCCGAAGGCGCAGCACCAGTCTGCTTGGCTGCACGACGAGCCACATGCACGTCCCATACGCAAAACGCCGCCGCGATTACGCATGCCGCCAGGGGAAACAACAGGCCGCCGTTGCGCAGAAACGTGGAACCCATGGCGCCCAGAGCGAGCAGCAGCCAGTCGTGGCGCGCAAAGAGCACGGGGGCTTTCTCGCCCGCTCGCTCGACATTGGCATCACGACGGGGCAAGCCACATGCCACGAGCTTAACGGTCTGTACCAGCAGCACCAAGAACGCATCGGCAAAGAGCACGTCTTTGGTGAGCAGCGCCGCGTAGTTAGAGAACATCGGCATAAACGCAAAGAACAGCAGGATCGCACCGCGAACCGGCAGGCTCACGCCCAGTTTGCGCAGCGATGAAATGGAATAGGCCATGCAGGCGGCCGTAATGACAAATTGAGCGCAGGTATAGATGATGAGGCCCGCGTTAGCGCTGTTGAACATCGAAAGCCCCAGCTGAACGCACGAGCCGATAATGGCCGTGTGCACTACGGGATGATGCCCGTTGAGCAACACATTAGGATTGAGCAGACGCAAGTAGTCGCTCGTGCCGTTGGGATAGTTGAACCACTGGCGAATCTGCGCGCCCGTATCTCCCATAAAAAGGCCAGGCAGCGAAGCGATGAGCGTGGGCGCCCAGGCGATCATAAGCACCAGGAAGGGCCCGGCAAAGGGATGGACCGAGAGCACGGCGTGAGTCACACGCCATACGCGGCCAAAGTGCACCTCGGAAAACGGAATGCGCCGAGTGCTCAGCCAATCTAGACACTCAAAGGCAAGGTAGAAGGCAACGACCGCCAAGAGCATCCAGCCCGCGCCGCCAATCCAGGCGCAGATGATGCGAGCTTTGTCGCCAAGGACAATCTCGGCCGAGTCGGTGAGGTCGTAGCTGCGGCCGAACACCATGCAGATGGCGAAGAACAGCGACGGCAGAATGATCGATGGACGCCAGGTGTCGCCACGGCCAAAGAACACGTAGCGAAACGGCAAGGTGAGCAGGCAGGCAAGTGCAAGCAGCATGACCGCGTCGGTATGGCCGGCAAACGAGAGGAGCACCTCGTAGCACACGTACAGCATGCCCGAGGCTTTGGGGTCAATCGCCAAGACTGCGTTGCTCGACACCGGGGAGGGGTCGATGGAAAACGCCGTGGTCGCCAACAGCGCGAGCAAAAATGCGATGAGCGTCTGCTTGGCGGGGTAGCGCTTAAACCAGACGATGCGGGCAGCGTCGCGCGCAGCCGTTGTGGAGAGATCGGAATCCTTCACAGTCCAAAGAGCCTTTCTAGAAACCTGCAAAAAAGGGACAGGTTTATTTTGGCAGGTTTTATCTGGGGAAACGTTACGGTTCTGTCATCGTTGCCCAGCAAACCACCACAAAGGTGCCTGTTCACTTTTTGGTGGTTAAGCGTCGAGGTAGATGCGCTGGGGCTGGTTGCGGCGACGAGCAAAGATGATGAGCGCCAGGCCCGCGATTACGAGCGGCAGGCTCAGCAGCTGACCCATGGTGATGACGCCGCCCAGCAGATAGCCCAGCTGGGCATCGGGCACGCGCACAAACTCAATGAGGAAGCGGACGATGCCGTAACCCATCACAAAGACGCCCATAAACGTGCCTTGGGGCAGTAGCGGCTTTTTGCGGCTGAGCACCTGCAGAATGCAAAAGAGCACAATACCCTCGAGGAATGCCTCGTAGAGCTGGGAGGGATGGCGCGGCATATCGCCCGCGGTGCCGCCAAAGATCACGCCCCAGGGCAGATCGGTCGGCTTGCCCCACAGCTCGCCGTTGACAAAGTTGGCACAACGGCCCAGGCACAAGGCCAGCGGCGCGCCTATGACGGCAAGGTCTGCCAAAGTCCATGCGTCGAGCTTATACATGCGGCATACGATGATGCCGCCGATAATGCCGCCCACCAAACCGCCGTGGAAGCTCATGCCGCCCTCGTTGGTGGCAAAGATCTCGAGCGGGTGCGCCCAGTAGTAGCCATCACCGTAAAAGACGACGTAGAACAGGCGCGCACCGATAATGAGGCCAAAAACCACGCCGACCACGACACTCGTCAGGTCATCAATCGTGATGTTAAAACCCCAGCGACGCTGCGTGCGGTACATGACAACCGCCGTGAGCAGGGCGCCGACCACATAGGCCAGACCATACCAGTAAATCGTGATAGGCCCCGCCGAAATCGCGACGGGATCAAGCATATGGTAGAAGTCGTTGAGCATGTCGACCCTCCTACTCCCTACATACAAATGCGGCCGCGGGCCTTGCGCTCGCAGCCGCATATTTGGGCGTAACGTCTATGCGGAGTATGCCGTCCGCAGCTTTCGCAGCTTAGAACGGCGCGTACTCGTCGTACAGGTCCTCGGCCTCGCCGGAGGCATTGACCTGCTCAACTCGGGTAACGCCGGGCACATGCTCCTTCAGGATGCGCTCAATACCCATGGACAGGGTCAGCGAGCTCATGGGGCAGCCGGCGCAAGCGCCCTGCAGCTCCAGTTTGACGACGCCCTCGTCGTCAACGCCCACATACTCCATATCGCCGCCATCGGCCTGCAGGTTGGGGCGAATCTCTTCAAGAACCTTCTTAAGCAGCTCTTCGTTAACAGCCACAGGGGCTCCTTTCTCACAATTACGCGGGCGCGCCCGCGGACAGAAGCTATGTTACTACAGCCGTGTACCCGCTCACGAGCCGTCCATGCGCGCAGACGCGACTTTCATGAGTAGTCAATTTGGGACGGGACTCTTTTAACTGCGTTCGTCGTCAGATATCGACAACGCATATTACTGCCGAGCCTGTCCCCCGGTACCAATCTGAACATCGACGATAACCTGGCGGTAGCTGATGCCACAGGAGTCGAGAATGCGGCGGCTGATACGGCCGTCATCGGTGTCGGCGTACTTGTTGTCCAGGTAGACGACCTCGCCCACGCCCACCTGAGCCAAAATCTTGGCGCAGTCGTGGCACGGGAACAGCGTGACGTAGACCGTGGAACCCTCGAGGTCCTTGAGCGAGCCACGGTAGTTGAGCACGGCATTGGCCTCGGCATGGACCACGTAGTTGTGCTTGTCCTGCAGTGGGTCGTCGCTCGTACCCCACGGAAAAAAGTCGTCGTTGAGCGCCGAGGGTGTACCGTTGTAGCCCACCGAAAGGATGCGGTGGTTGGTGTTGGCGATGCACGCACCCACCTGCGTGTTGGGGTCCTTGCTGCGGCGCTGCGCGGCGATGGCCACGCTCATAAAGAACTCGTCCCAGCTAATGACGTCCAGGCGCTTGCCTGACGAAGTTTGATGAAGATCGTCCGACATGGCAGACACCTCCGTAATCGCAATAGTTTGACCCATTGTAGCAGGTGAAAGGTGGGGGCGTTTGTCCCACCGGCGCCCTCACCTTTACACGCGGCGGGGCTTTTGGTTGATGTGGTAGAGCTCGGCGAGACCCCGCAACGTCAGCGCGTCGTCGACCGTCAGGCTATGGCCGACCAGCAACGCGAGCGCCTCGGCATCGTCGCCGGTAATGACGATGGGCACGTCGCCCTCCCCCGCGGCCTTGGTCGCGCGCATCTCGGCGAGCACCATATCGAGCATGCCGTCGATGCGGGCCACCTCGCCCAGAACCACGCCCGAGCGCATGGCCTCACGCGTGTTGCGGCCAATCACATGCGTGGGCGCCGAAGGCTCGACCTGAGGCAAACGCGCCGCAGCGGCCGAAAGCGACCGGGCACCGAGCGCCAGACCCGGCGCGATGACGCCGCCCACAAAGGTTCCGCACGCGTCGATGACCTCAATATTGGTCGTCGTACCCAGGTCGATCACGATGCAGGGAGAGCCGTAGACGGCGCGTGCCGCCACAGCGTCGGCGATGCGGTCGGGGCCGATCTCGGCCGGATCGTCGTAGTGTACGGGCATGCCGGTCTTGAGGCCCGGCCCCACGGTGAGCACGCGTCCTGTGCAGGTGCGGGAAAGCGCCGCCTTCCACGGGCGCTCGAGCGCCGGCACCACGCAACTCAGCACTGCAGCTGCGGGAACGAGCGCACCCGGCATGCCCGCATCGGCCGCCAGCGCGGCCATGACTTGAGCGAGACGCATACGCGCTTCGTCGGCCGTAATGCTCGATGGCGTCGTGATCTCGCACGTCGCAAGCGGGCATTCCTGCGCCGCGGCCGAATCCTCGGCAAACAGACCAAAGCGAATGAACGTGTTACCCACGTCGACCGTCAATATATATGCGCACCCATTAAGCATCGTCGGCGCTCCTTTCGTCTGCCCAGCAGTATATCGCCTACCTAAACCAGTCATCCCAAAATGACTAGCTTACGGCTATACTGGTGCGCGGTCGCGCGCGAGCTCACGCGGCGGCCCTTGGTAACCCGACTTCCCGCGCCGTATCCGTAGCGGCGCTCCCGGGGGAAGCGGATATACGCAAAGGAGTTTTATATGAGCAATCCCTCGAACCGCGCTTCGATGCGCGGGCAACTCACGCTGCGCGGCGTCGTCATCGGCGTCCTTGGCTGCGTGATTATCACGGCAAGCTCGGCCTACACCGCCCTCAAGATGGGCGCACTCCCCTGGCCGATCGTCTTCGCTGCCGTCATCTCGCTGTTCTTCCTTAAGCTCATGGGCAACGCCAGTCTCAACGAGGCCAACGTCACCCACACCATCATGTCCGCAGGCGCCATGGTCGCCGGCGGTCTGGCGTTTACCATCCCGGGCGCCTGGATGCTGGGCTATGCCGACCAGATCAGCTGGCTCGACATGTTTATCGTGGCACTCGCCGGCACCATCCTGGGCCTGCTGGCCACCGCGCTCATCCACCGTCACTTTATCGTGGACGCCGCGCTTGAGTTCCCCACCGGCAACGCCGCAGCTCAGACGCTGCGTGCTACCGAAGCCGGCGGCAAGACCGGCAAGCAGCTCTTTGGTTCCATGGCCATCGCCGGCATCTATAGCGTGCTGCGCGACGCCCTGGGCGTGGTGCCCAGCATGCTGTGCACGCTCAACATCCCCGGCGTGACCTTTGGCATCTACAACTCGCCCATGCTGCTCTCCGTCGGCTTCCTCGTGGGCTTCGCTCCCGTCGCCTTCTGGTTTGCCGGCGCGCTGCTGGGCAACTTTGGCATCATCGTGGGTGGCACCGCTGCCGGTCTGTTCGACGTTGTGACTGCGCAGGGTATCGTCAAGTCCCTAGGCATGGGCCTCATGATGGGCTTTGGCGTCGCCGTCGTCCTCAAGGACATCTTGCCGCAGGTCGCCGGTATCGTCCGCGGTCTTGCCGCCGACAGCTCCACCGACACCGACGAGCAGTCGCTCATCTCGGGCTCCCTTAAGCTCGACGCCGGTATCATCGGCCTGGGCGCTGCCGCCATCGCCGTGATCATCGCCATCGTGCTCGACCTTGGCCCCGTTCCGGCCGTCATCGTCACGCTGTTCACCTTTGTCACCACCATCATGAGCGCACAGAGCTGCGGCCAGACGGGCATCGACCCCATGGAGATCTTTGGCCTCATCGTTATGCTCATCGTGGCTGCCTTCGCACAGATCGCTCAGGTCAAGCTGTTCTTTATCGCCGGCATCGTAGCCGTGGCGTGCGGCCTTGCGGGCGACGTCATGAACGACTTTAAGGCCGGCGCCGTGCTGGGCACCAACCCGCGTGCACAGTGGGTCGGCCAGGCCATCGGCGGCATCGTGGGCGCCCTGGTCGCCGCAGCCGTCATGGTCGCGCTCGTCACCGCCTATGGCCCGGACGCCTTTGGCCCCGACAAGAGCTTTGTTGCCGCGCAGGCAAGCGTTGTCGCCACCATGGTCTCGGGCATCCCGAGCGTGCCGTGGTTCGTTGGCGGCTTTATCGCCGGCATCGTCATGTACTGGCTCGGCATTCCGGCCATGATGATTGGCCTGGGCGTGTACCTGCCGTTCTACATGTCACTCACGGCATTCCTGGGCTCCTGCGTCAAACTCGCCTACGACAAGTGGTCCGCCCACCGCGACGCCACCGCCGGTCTTTCTGACGAGGAGAGGGCTGCCAAGGACGCCGCCTTCCAGGAACAGGGCCTGGTTGTCGCCAGCGGCCTGCTCGGTGGCGAGTCCATCGTCGGCGTTATCCTGGCGTTTGTCTCCGTGGGCTTAAGCCTGCTGGGCTAAGTCGAGCAGCTGCTCGACAGCAACCATATTGCCTACGGCTTGCCCGGTCGGTAGCTTTTGCGGCTGCTGACCGGGCTTTTTGATATCGAAACAAAGAAAGGCCGGCGCGCTGCGTTTAACAGCGCGCCGGCCTTATCGTTTGGCTAACGAGACGGTCCCGTTATGAATTGAAGTTCGTTGCAGAAACTACGCTCGAAACGCTACATCTGCTTGCGACGACGATCGCTCAACGTCACACCAGCGGCCACGAGGGTGATACCGCCGATGACGAACACCTCGCCCGCAAGAGCGGAATTGTCGCCAGTCTGGGCGAGCGCGGCCGACGTTGCCTTCTTCTTGGCGACAGGAGCCTTTGCAGCAGCCTGCGCAACCTGAGGCTTGGCCTGCGGCTCAGCCTTGGGATGATACTTGTCGTACTCGGCCTGTGCGGCAGCCAGGGCATCCTTGGCATCGCCAAGCTCGGCAAGCGCGGCGGCATAAGCGTCGTTGGCATCGGACAGTTTGGCATCGGCATCGCTCAGAGCAGCCTTGAGACCAGCAGCGGCATCGACGGCGGCCTTATAGCGAGCGTAGGCAGCGTTCAGCTTGACCAGCTTCTCGTTACCCGTCGTGCCCGCGGCAAGAGAGGCCTTGTGGTCGACAGCCTCAAGATCGGCCTTGAGTGCCTCATCGCTGGCAAGCTCGGCCTTGGCCTTGACGATCTCGAAGTTCGCATCGACGACGGCTTCGTTGGCGGCCTCGAGCTGCTTCTGGGCATCGGCGACACCGGCGACGGCAGCGTCATAGGCGGCCTTGGCGTCGTCGACCGCCTTCTGGGCGCCGGCGAAGCGCTCGAAGGCCTTGTTCGCGGTAGCCAGCTCGCCCTCGGCGGCCTTGGCCTTCGCCTGTGCGTCGGACAGGGCCTGCGCCTTGGCGGCAACCGCCTGCTTGGCGTCCAAAAGAGCAGTCGCGGCCTGGACATCTGCGGCCTGGGCCTTGTCTACACCAGCCTGGGCGGCATCGTCGGCCTTCTTTGCCTCGTCAAGCGAGCCCTGCTTATTCGCAAGGTCCGCCTGGGCGGCATCGCGCTTGGCAGCAAGGTCCTTGACCGAAGCCGTGGCGTTGCCATACGCCTCATTGGCCTGTTCGGACTTTGCCTTGGCGGCATCGCGGGCGCTGCGAGCCTTCGCCTTTCGAGCAGCGGCCTCGGCTGCCTTCGTCTTGCTGTCAGCAAGCGTGGCGTTTGCCTTATCGAGAGCCGCCTGGGCAGTAGCGGCCTCGGACTTGGCGGCATCGAGATTCTGCTTGAGGGACTCGATGTCGATTCCGCCGAGTGCGTCCTTCGCTGCGTCGTATGCCGTCTTCGCGGCGGCGGTGCCGGACTTGGCCTTCTCGTACTCGCCCTTTGCGGTGTTCATGTTCACATCGGCTGCGGTGAAAGCGTCCTGGGCGGCATCCTGCCCGTTTACAGCTGCGAAGTAAGCTACCCTAGTAGTTCCAAAGTTCTTCTGCGCCTCGGCGAGCTTGCCCTGAAGCTCCTTGAGCTGCGCCTTCTGCTCCTGCGTACCGCCTGCGTTGTAGGCGGAATCGATGTAGTCGTTGAGGAGCTTCTTGAACTCGGAGACAGTGAAATCAGCCTGAGTGCTATCAGCGCTGTAATCGAAGATGGTTACCTCGGAATCGGTGTTCTTACCGCTACCGGTCGCGATACCGATGGCTTCCGTGGCGGAATCGATGATGTTGAGATAATGCCCGCACTCGTGATAGATGCTGTTGTAGTTCTGGTAGATGTAATAGGAATCATATCGGTGGCTGCCGAGTTCGTCGCCATACTGCGCGACGTACTTATCGAATGCCTCCTTCTCCTGTGTGTAGAGGCCGGTGTAGGGCCAACCGAGTGTATCCTCGGTCTCGCCGCCGGTATATGCGCCGCCTCCGCCGGCAAGGTTTTCCCCGTTGTCGAAATAGCAGTTCGAGTGTCCCCAGATGTTCGATGAATATGATGTATTAAGAGCTGCCGCCACAGTCATGCGGAGGCTGACGCTGAGTGCCGACTGGCCGTTCGCCTTGCGGAGGTTGTTCTGGGTGTCAAGATATGTCAGGGCGTTGCGCATCTGCTCCAGGGAAAGCGGGTTGGTGTCGCGAGACATGTCCTGATCGACGTACTGGTCATACCATTCGGCCTTGTCATCGGCACCTGTCAGCATCGATACGGCGTCCTGGGCGTTCTTTTTCTGCGTGGCTGTGAACTGGCTGCCGCCGATGATGTAGTTCATGAAGCCGAACATACCCTGACTGATGACTTCCTGGTCAACGGTCATGTTGGACTTTAGGTCTGCAATCTGCTGCTCAAGAGCCTCAACCTGGGCATTAGCAGCGTCATAAGCCTTTTCCGCGGCGTTCGAAGCGGCGCAGGCTGCCTCCCACTCGCCGCGCTTCTGCTTGCGAACTTCGACAAGCTTATCGTACGCGGTCTTCTTGTCTGCTTCGGTCTGCTGTGCCTTCTCGTATGCGGCCTTGGCGGTGTCACGCTTACTGGCCGCGTCCTTGTACTCCTTGTTTGCCGCATCGTATGCAGACTGGGCAGATGCCACAGCAGCGTTGGCGGCGTTGGCCTTCTCCTGCGCGGCAGCGACGGCAGCCTGGGCGGCCTGCAGATTTGTCTGTGCGGTGGCGTCGGCATCCGTCGCGGCATTGAGCTCCGTCTGCGCGGTCTTGAGCTCACCAGCAGCAGCTTTCTTGGCGGCCTCAAGCGCACTCAGGTCGACACCCGTACCCGAGACGGCAGCATCGAGCGCGGCCTGCGCCTGGTTGAACTTCTGCTGGGCGTTATCGCGCGCGGTGGTTGCGGCTGCGAGCGCAGCGGCAGTCTCCTGCTTCTTGGCCTGGGCGGAAGTCAGAGCGGCCTCAGTGTCCTTCTTTTCCTGCTGAGCGCTAGCCTCGGCAGCCTTGGCCTGGTCCAGATTGGCCTGTGCAGTAGCAACTGCCTTATTGGCGTCATCGAGCTTTGTCTGCGCGTCCTCGACGGCCTTCTTGGCGGCCTCGTACTCGTCCATACCCATGGCCTCGAGCTTGGCCTGGGCATCATCGAGGGCCTTCTTGGCCTCATCCTGCTTTGCCTTGGCGTCCTTGAGCGCCTGGGTCTTATCCTCGACACTCTTGTTGGCTTGATCGAGCTGATCGTTCAGGTCGCCCAGCTTCTTCTGCTGCTGCTCGGTCTTTTCGACGGCGGCTTTGAGCTCGTCAATCTTCTCCTGGAGCGCGGCGACTTCTGCTGCGTTCTGCTCGATTTCGTTGTCGCTCACAGCCTGCGAGGCCTGATTCTTTTGCTGCTGCGCCTGCTTTTGAGACTGGCCCGCCGCGTCGGCCTTCTTCTGGGCGGCATCGTAGGCGGCCTGAGCGTCCTTGAGCTGCTTTGCCGACTCCTCGGCCAGCTGGGCAGCCGTCTTTACGACCGCTTGGTTACCGGCGGCAACGGTATTCTCTACAGAACTACCCCCCCCCTGAACAGAATCGCCGTTATCGGTTGACGGTGCGGCGATTGCCGCCAGCGGCGACATGAGCGGCTGAGCGATGAGGCCCGCCGTCAAAACGGTTGCGACGGCGCGGTTGGCAACGCCCTTGACGTTGACGGCCTTGGCCCGAGGCTCAAAGTGTTGTGGACTGTAGTTTGCCATGGCTTTCTCCCTTTGACACGGATGTATCCATACGTATCAAACGGTAGCTGTCGATTTTTGAATTCTGTTGCGCAACATTGGCGACCAGCGTATTTTTTGAAATTCACGCTCTCGTGCTTCACAGTTTCGTCACATTTGAAGGAACTGGTGCATCATATTCTCGCGGGATGGAATTGAGCCTGTGATTTGCATTTGCTCCCGCGTCATCCGCCCTATCGGATTCCGCATCCAACAGACACCCCGCCCGCCACGGTGTAGAGTTAGGACAACGGGCGCGTTGCGCGGACCGCGCTGGAACGAGGTGGACATGGAACTCGACAAACAACAGATCAAGCGACTACGCGAACGCCATCACCGGCGCCACGGCATCCGCCCTGCCCATAGTGAGGCTGCCGAGCAGGCTGGTCGCTTTTTAAAGCGCGCGTTCAACATTCGCGAGGGACGCGCGCCCTATCACGTGATCCGCAAGCGTTTTGTAAACGGGGCGCGTCTGACTGGCTCTCACCTGTGTATCCTCATCATCGCCATGCTCATCGCAAGCATCGGCCTCGATATCGATTCGGACATTGCCATCGTGGGCGCCATGCTCATCTGCCCGCTTATGGGCTCGGTCCTTGCCATGGCATACGGTATTGCAACGCTCGACCGCGAGATCACCGTCGAGGCCATTGCCAGCCTCGCACTGCAGATGGTCTTTTGCCTGGTCACGTCCACGCTGTACTTTAAGCTCTCGCCCCTTGGCACCACCACGGCGGCCATCATCGACAACTCGACACCCACCATATGGGACCTTGCCGTCGCGCTCGCGGGCGGCTTTGCGGGTGGCCTGGGCAACTCGCGCGACCAGGAACCCGCCACGCTCATCGCCGGCGTGGCCGTGGCGACCGCGCTCATGCCGCCCCTGTGCGCGGCGGGCTATGGCATCGCCATCGCAAGCGGGTCGCTGTTTCTCTCGGCGCTCTACGAGTTTGGCATCAACGTGGTCTTTATCGCACTGGCCGCCGAAGCCGTGCTGCTTCTTTTGCGTGTGCCGCTCAAGCGCGACCTCAACGGCGACGGCATTGTGACCGCCGAGGAAAACGCTGAGGTCAACGAGCTGTCACGCAAAGTGCGCCGCCGCATTATTGTGGGCACGGTGATCTTTGCCATCCCCTGCATCGTTATGACCGCGGGTTCCATTGGCTCGGCGCAGGCCGGCGTGCAGGACGGCTACGGCGTCACCGAGACCACACGCGAGCTTGCCGCGGTGCTGCCGGGCTTTAAGGATTACACCGTCGCCGTCGAGACCTCGGCCACCGAAGGCGACGAGGAGGGCATCGTCGAGCGCCAAACTGTCGCCCATGTGACAACGAGCGAGGCGCTCGGAACGCACGACCGCCACGTCGCCCGCAAGCTCATCGACCTCAACGTGCCCGAACTCGATCGCGTGGAGTTCGATGTGAAGTGATGCAGAGCGCGGGATGAATGCTCGCACGGACGCAAGTTACGACGAGGCGCAGGTGCGATACGGACACGAGCAAATAGCGGGGTGCAGTTCACACCCGCGCCCCGCTCGCTGTTTTATTGCTGTGAATCAACTGTCCAGATCGACATCGCCAGACTCCACCGTAAACGCAGGTTTGGTGCTCACCAGATAAAATCGGGTCACTTTGCTATCTCTAAATAGATAGAGCTGGCCCTGATCGCGCCGGCGCGATATATACGCAACGTGAATCGTACCGAATTCTTCGCCGTTTTCCTTCTTTAATATCAGGATGTTGGGGTCATCCGTACGCTTAAACTGCCCGTCAACGCAGCTGCCGTCTTTGTCGACCAGTTGCCACCGATGGTTATCCTCTTCAAGAAAGGCCAGGGTTTCCAGACTCGTCTTGTCGTCCCGATAGTAACCGTCAATGGCAAACCCTTCGGAAGCGCATTCCTGCATATAGGACGTTTCTCGGCTTATAGCAAACAGCCCTGTAGCGCCCAGGAGCACAGCCAGGCAGACCACTGCAAGGGTTATCGAAATAGCACGGCGACCCATGTTAGCCCAACCGATAGTTGTTTAACGGAGCGCGAAACATACCTGGAACCTCCGATGTCAGGGGGAACGTCGCCAGCAGGCTGACGACAACTATCTGCTTCTGACATCAAACCATATGGCTGCCACTCGCGGAGGGGGCATCGGCAAACGGCGTGTTTTCATACTCCATTGGTCAAACCTAAGCGCGGCCCTACAGCTCGTACTTGTACACGCGGTAGATGTACTTCTCGGCTTCCATTTCGTAGGCGGCGATGGGCAGTCCATAGCGATCGTACTCGGCAAAGGTCTTGGCCTGGCCCGATGCCACGAGCATACTATTCGAATCGCCGACGCGCTGCGCACTGCTGACGTAGCCCGAGAACGGCACCGCGATCTGGTCCACAAGCTCGTAGGTGCGTGCGGTCTCGTCTACCGTAAAGATGCGCCCAAACGAATGCGAGCCGCGGCTGTAGTCGGTCACCACCGCGGTGCCCAGCTGGCCCCAGTCGAACTTGGGGTAGCTCTCGGCCGCACCAAAGTTGTTGTCGTATAGCAGCATCTGGTAGCGACCAGTCGCTGCCGTGTCAGAACTCGGCAGATACGTCACGCTGTGCTGGCCTGCATTGAGCGAGAAATCGCCCTGGGCCTGCAATAACTTGTCTTCAAAGCCCGAGCCAGCCCATTGCCACTCCTTTCTATTTCTGGGTCCATCTTCTCACTGCTGGCGGCCGAAAATGATCCGTTTTCCTCCGACCCCGAGGGATCGTTCTTAGTACTTGAAGAAGCCCTCGCCCGAGCTTTCGCCCAGCTTGCCTTCGTCGAGCATTTTCTTGAGGACGGAGGCCATAGCCTTAAAGTTGTAGGGCATCATCATCTTCTTGAGCAGCGGGCTCACCAGGCCCGGCACCTTCTGATACTGCATGACGATGTTGTAGGCCGTCTGGATACCCACCGTGTCGAATACGCGGAACGGGCCCTTGGGAGCGCCGGTGCCACGCGTCCACGCGAGGTCGATGCTCTTGGGATCGCTCACGCCCGAGACGTACAGATCAAGGCCCGAAAGCAGCCACGGTACCAACATGGAGTTGAGCAGATAACCGTTCTTTTCCTTGTTGACGGGCAACGCCAGCATACGGATGTCGTTGGCAAAGTCGACGAGTTCATCGAAGTAGCGCTTGTCGGTCTGGTCCTGTGCCATGACCTCGGTCAAGTTGTTCTTCCAGATAGAGTTGGCAAAGTGCAGCGACAGGTACTTCTCGGGGCGGCCAGTGTACTTGGCAAAGGTACTCGGCAGTAACGTGGAGGAGTTGGTCACGACGACGGTCTTTTGCGGAAGGACCGGGGCGAGCTTCTTGTAGAAGTCAATCTTTGCCTGGGTATCCTCAGCCATAGACTCGATGACCAAATCGGCGTCGGCCACTGCCTTGGCAAGATCGAGCTCCAGCTTGAGTGTGGAGTAGGCGCGCTCAACGGCGGCGAGTGCCGCCTCTTTGTCGAAGGGCTGACCGCCATCGGCGATACCGGAGCACCGCTCGCCCGTGCCGTCCGCCATACCCTCGATTGCCGCGATGTACTCCTCGCGCACATGATCGATCTTGGGCTGGGTGCGGCCGATGCTGCCCTCGCTGCGCAGCCAAATCGTTACATCAAAGCCGCAGTAGGCAGCCTGCAAGGCAATCTGGCTTCCCAACACGCCGCCGCCGGCGACGCAAACGGTCTTGTAGCTCATGGAACGGTCCTCTCTTACGTAATTCCATAGATGTGTATTTATTCAACCGTAAGGAGGCCACGCGCCGGGGGTGGGTTCTATAAACGGACAGTATTTCGCGGCGAACGGCTACATCTGTTCATTATCTCAAGGTTCTGAAGGGCATATTGCGTACTGTTAGACCGCCGTTTTCGGAAGTATGCGGCAAATTCCGGAACTCTCGAGCGCACCCCGGTTTTTCACCAATAAAACCGCAGGTACAGAGCTTGGGCATACCCGGTGTGCTCGGCCTATTCAGATTTTGCCGCATACTTCCGAAATCTAAGTTCGCAAGGGATGATAGCTAGGGCGTTTACGCAACATATGTCCAGCAAAAACGGGTGACGGCCCGTCGGCTACCACCCGTTTGCCTCATATCTAGCCCAAAGCAGGCCAGTTACTTCTTAATGCCGCATCCCAGGCGCTCAGCGACCGACGCCACGGCGCTCTCATCGACCGAGCCGCAGCTCACGCAGCCGTCATGGGCACGCATCTGGCCGGTGACCTCGTCCATCGCGAGCGGCGCCACCTTCTCGAGCTTAAAGCCCTTGCCGGCGCGCATGTTCTCCTTGGCCACGCTGATCATGAGCTTAATGCGGTTGAGCTGGTTGACCTCGGACGCGCCGGGGTCGTAGTCCACCGCGACGATATTGCTCTCGGGGTGCTGACGGCGCAGCTCCTTGATCACGGCCTTGCCCACCACGTGGTTAGGCAGGCACGCAAAGGGCTGCGTGCAGATAATGTTGGGCGCACCGTGATCGATCAGGTCGAGCATCTCGGCCGTGAGCAGCCAGCCCTCGCCCATGTTGTTGCACACCGAAAGCACCGTACGGGCCTTGTCGGCCATGGTACCGATGCGCTCGGGTGCCTCAAAGCGGCGGGACTTCTCGAGCATCTCCTCCACCGGCGTACGCATCCAGTCCACGAGTTTGATGAGCGCCTGCATACCAGCGCGCGTGGTAGCAGAGCTACCCAGCTCATCCTTCTGCAGCTCGGCGTTGCTCATGGAGTACAGGAAGAAGTCGAGCAGGCCCGGTACCACGGCCTCGCAGCCCTCGCGCTCGATAACGTCGACCACGTGGTTGTTGGCTGTGGGATGGAACTTGACCAAGATCTCGCCGACCACGCCCACGCGCGGCTTGGTGCCCTCGCCCACGAGCGGCATGGTGTCGAACGCGCGTATGGCCTCACGCGCAAGCTTGGTGTAGTTGTGTCTGTTGAACTTAGGCGCCAGCTTGCGGGCGCGCGCCATGTACTCCTCGTAGAGCGCGTTGGCGGCACCGGGCGTTGCCTCATACGGGCGGCAGCGGTAGAGCATCTGCATCATCACATCGCCAAAGAGCACCGCGTAGACCGCCTGCTTGAGCAGCGCCGGCGTAATCTTAAAGCCGGGGTTGTCCTCGCCGAGCGCCACGGCCGAAAGCGAGATCACCGGGATCTCGGGGTGGCCGCTCTCGCGCAGGGCCTTGCGGATGAGTGCGATGTAGTTGGTGGCACGGCAGCCACCGCCGGTCTGGCTGATAACCACGGCCGTCTTGGACAGGTCGTACCGACCGCTCTCGATGGCCTCCATAATCTGGCCGGTCACCAGAATCGACGGGTAGCAGATGTCGTTGTTCACGTAGCGCAGGCCAGCCTCGACGGCGTCGTGATCGGTCGAGGGCAGCAGCTCCAAGTTGTAGCCGGCACCGCGGAATACCTCTTTGACCAGGTCAAAGTGGATCGGCGCCATCTGCGGGCACAGGATGGTGTAGCCCTCGTCACGCATCTGCTCGGTAAAGGGTACCTTGGGCCATGCGGTCGAAGCACTCTCGCGCTGCGCCTCAAACGTGTACTTACGGCTCGCAAACGCGGGAGCATCCGTGGAAGGCGCCACCGGCGCGGCGTCGCCCTGCTCGTAGGCCTCGCCCGCAGCCGTGGCCTCGACCAAGCGCTCGGCCTCCTGGTCCTTGAGCGCCGCCATGAGCGAGCGAATACGGATACGCGCGGCGCCCAAGTTGGATACCTCGTCAATCTTGAGCACGGTGTAAATCTTGCCGCTGGCCTCCAGGATCTCCTGCACCTGATCGGTGGTCAGAGCGTCCAGGCCGCAGCCGAAGGAGTTGAGCTGGATCAGGTCCAGGTCGTTGCGCATCGTCACAAAACGGGCGACGGCGTACAGGCGGCTGTGGTACATCCACTGGTCGACGACGCGGATGGGACGCTCGGGCTTCACCAGATGCGCGAGCGAATCCTCGGTAAAGACCGCAAAGCCAAAGCTCGAGATAAGCTCGGGCAGAGCATGGTTGATCTCGGGGTCGTTATGGTAGGGACGACCGGCGAGCACGATGCCGTGACCGCCGTGGTCCTCGACCCACTTGAGAGCCTCCTCGCCCATGGTCTGGATATCCTCGTGGAAGCGCGCGTCGGCCTCAAAAGCAGCGTTGACGGCGGCATCAACCTCGGAGCGCGTGATTTTAGGACCGCGCACGCGACCGCGACCGGCCCCAGCATCGGCCACACGGTCGACGGCGAGCACCTGGTACAGGCGGCGCTTGAGCTCGGTCTTGTCGTGATACGGCACAAACGGATACAGGAACTCGATGTTCTGCTCGCGGATCTCGTCAACATTGAGCGCCAGCGCCGTGGGGTAGCTCATGACGATGGGGCAGTTATAGCAGTTGCCAGCCGTCGGATCCTCCTTGCGCTCCCAACGCACGCACGGCATCCAGATGAAGTCGACGTCACGGTCGATAAGGTTCATCACGTGGCCGTGGCTCATCTTTGCCGGGTAGCACACGCTCTCGGACGGCATGGACTCGATGCCCGCCTGGTAGGTCTTCTTGCTCGACTGGTCGGACAGCTGCACGCTAAAGCCCAGGCGCGTAAAGAACGCATGCCAGAAGGGGTAGTTCTCGTACATATTGAGCGCGCGCGGGATGCCGACGGTGCCGCGCGGGGCCTCGTCGGGACTCAGGACCTCGCGGTTAAAGAGCAGCTCGTTTTTCTTTTTGAAGAGGTTGGGGGCCTCGGTCTTCTGCTTTTTGTGGCCGGCGCCCTTCTCGCAGCGGTTGCCGGTAATGAAGCGCCTACCGCCGCCAAAATCGTTGACGGTAAGCTGGCAGTTGTTAGAGCAACGGCCGCAACGGACATGCTTTTGCGTCACGGTAAGGTGCGCGATGTCCTCGGCCGAGAGGATGGTCGAAGTGCCGTCGGCGCCGGCGCGATCGCGGGCGAGCAGGGCCGCACCGTAGGCGCCCATGCAGCCGGCGATGTCGGGACGTACGGCATGAACGCCGGTGAGCTGCTCAAACGCACGCAGCGTGGCATCGGACATAAAGGTGCCGCCCTGGACGATCACCTGGCTGCCGATCTCCTTGGGGTCGCGCAGCTTAATGACCTTGAAGAGGGCATTCTTGATGACGGAATAGGACAGGCCGGCCGCGATGTCGCCCACCGTGGCGCCTTCCTTTTGCGCCTGCTTGACGCGCGAGTTCATAAAGACTGTGCAGCGACTTCCCAGGTCGACCGGAGCCTTGGCATGGATGGCAGCGTTGGCGAACGCGCGCACGTCCATGTTCATAGAGACGGCGAAGCTCTCGATAAAGCTACCGCAACCCGACGAGCAGGCCTCGTTGAGCATGATGTGCTCGATAACGCCGTCCTTGACGCGCAGGCACTTCATGTCCTGGCCGCCGATGTCCAGAATGAACTCGACGCCGGGCAGGAACGCCTTGGCGCCGCGCAGGTGCGCGACGGTCTCGATCTCGCCGGAGTCGGCCTTGAGGGCCTCGATAAGCAGCGCCTCACCGTAGCCCGTGGTGGTCACGTGGCCGATGGTGCAGCCGGCGGGAATGTGGTTGTAGAAATCGGCCATGATGACCTTGGCCGTGCCCAGGATGTCGCCGTTGTTGTTGCCGTACCAGGTGTGCAGCAGCTGACCGTCCTCGCCCACGAGTGCGGCCTTCATGGTGGTGGAACCGGCGTCGATGCCGATGAACACGCGGCCGGCGTAGCCATCGAGCTTGCCCTTGGGGACGACTTCCTGGTCGTGGCGGGTCTTGAACTCGGCAAAGTCCTCGTCGGTGGCAAAGAGCGGATCCAGGCGCTCGACCTCGGCACCCTGTGTGTCGCCTAAGCTGTCGATGGCCTCGATGAGCTGCGGGAACGTGCTGAGCTTGTTGGACTCGTGCGCCATGGCGGCGCCGCTCGCCACGAACAGGTGAGCGTTTTGGGGCACGATACGGTGCTCCTCGTCCAGGTTGAGCGTGAGGTAGAAGCGGTGGCGCAGCTCGGAGAGATACTGCAGCGGGCCGCCCAGGAAGGCGACGTTGCCGCGGATGGGACGGCCGCACGCCAGGCCCGAGATGGTCTGGGTCACGACGGCCTGGAAGATGGAAGCGGCGACGTCCTCGGGGCGGGCGCCTTCGTTGAGCAGCGGCTGCACGTCAGTCTTGGCGAAGACGCCGCAGCGGCTGGCAATGGGATAGATGGTGGTGGCGTTGGCCGCGAGTTCGTTAAGGCCGCTGGCGTCGGTGTGTAGCAGAGTGGCCATCTGGTCGATGAACGCGCCCGTGCCGCCGGCGCAGGTGCCGTTCATGCGCTGCTCGATGCCGTTGTCGAAGTAGATGATCTTGGCGTCCTCGCCGCCCAGCTCGATGGCGACATCGGTGGCCGGAATGAGAGTCTCGACGGCACGCTTGCTGGCGATGACCTCCTGGACAAACTCCAGGTCGAGCCACTGGGACAGCAGCAGACCGCCCGAACCGGTGATGGCGCAGGTCATCTGGGCCGTCGGCAGCACAGTCGCGGCGACCTCGAACAAGTCGCGGGCGCAAGCGCGGACGTCGGTGTGGTGGCGCTGGTACTTGGCGTAAACGATTTGGTTGTCGTCGTTGAGCACGGCGAGCTTAACGGTGGTGGAGCCCACGTCGATGCCCAGGTGCAGGTTGCCGTGGGCGTTGCCGGGGTTGAAGATCGCGCCTTCGGGGGCGTGGGCGGCGGTGGCGGCTACGGGCTCGGTGGCGGTGGCGGGCTCGCTAGCGACGGACGTCTCCCCTGCCGCGTTCTTGGCATCGGCAACTGCCTCGACAACTTTCTCGGCAGCCGCGGTCGCGGCCTTCTGCGCGGCATCCACCACGGCGGGTGCAGCCTCACGCGCGGCAGCGACCATACGGTCCTTGATGCCCTCGACGAGTTTGCTCATCTGTCTCTCCTCTTAGTTGTTGGACTCGACGGTTGCGGCGGTGTCGGCCGCGTCCTCGAGCTGCAAGTTCAATAGCTTCATGCCGTATTCCGGCACGTTGATATCGATGGGTTGGCCATACAGGTCGCCAGGACGAACAAAAGCGAGCACCGTCATAATGCGCGCCATGGCCTCGGGCGATTCGGTGAGCCCACGCTCAAACCAGCGCTGAATCATGCCGACCTCGGCACTCACAACGTAGGTGACGTAGTAGTCAAAGAACGTGCCCAGCGCCAGGCCCAAAATGCCCGTCTGTGCACGAGGCACTACGGCCTCACGCGCGGTATCGATAATCCTTTTAATGAAGGCCTGGTCGCCGCCCGGACCCAGCAGCGCACCGATTAAGTCGCGGTTGGCCGCAAGATAACGCAGCAGCTCAACCGAACCGGGCGCCGGCTCGAGCTCGTCGATGTTGCGGTAAAGATCGGGTAATTGAGCTGCGGTGATAAGCTCCACCCGCTCGCGAATCTCGGCAAGCAGGCCGTCCTCGATCTGACTGATAAAGTCGGGGATATCGCGGTAGTGCGAATAGAACGTTCGACGCGTAAGGCCAGCGCGCTCGGTGAGCGACGCGACATTAATGCGCGAAAGATCGCCGCTTTCGGCAAGTTCGCTGGCAAGTGCCTGGCGAAGGGCACGCTGTGAGCGAAGGGACCGGCGATCACATTTCTCGAGCTGGGACAAGCGTCCTCCTTGTTACTCAGACTGTACGCTATTGCACAGTGCGAGTATTATTGCACACCGTGTGTATCAACACGTAAAGGCAATATTTGGAATGTGACAAAGGGCAGTCCCTTTGTCACATTCAGCGACCGCCTAGGTTGTGCCAGTTGTGCCTGGCTTTTGGAGCGGCATTGCCGATTGTTCAAAATGTCATTCGTGGGTAGAATAGTGTCGACGGCAGCCCAAGTTCTGGAAAGCTGGGCAGCGCCGTTGCTTGGATTAAGGGGTCAACGCCTTAGCGGCGGCGACCCCTTTTACGTTGCTTCGAACGTTGCTTGAGTGCCTCGGAAAGCCCGACGAGCGCCGTGGAGAACGAGACCAAAGCGGTCAGAAGTCTCACGAAATCAATCAGATCGGTCATGGGCATCACCTCCCATCAGATGGAGGGCGTTGCCCGGCACATGGAACTGCCGCCAACAGTATCAATTCTATCAAAGCGCAGTTAGATATGCGAATGTTTGTTCGTATTTCAAGAGACCAGCGTCACCTGTGACAAAGGGGCTGTCCCTTTGTCACATTATTCGATTACGGTGCAGGAATTCTGCTTGTGCATGGTGGCAAGCATGTGTTTGGGAACGGCGTGGACCATGCAGCTGCCGATGGTCGCGCTCGCGGCGGCCTTAGCTGCATCGCTTGCGTTTTTGGTCGCGTAGCTGTGGCGGAAACGCTTGAGCATGGCAATGTCGTTGCCGCCGTCGCCGTAGACCGCGACCTCGTCCTCGGCAATGCCGTAGTAGCCCGCCAGCCAGACCACGCTCTCGCCCTTGTTGCATGCCACGTCCGTGATCTCGAACATCACCGGATCGAACGGCGCGTTGACCACACGGTCCGAACGCTCGGCCAAATACGCCTTAAGGTCGCGCTCCAGCTCGGGCGAGGTCACACGGCAGTTGATCTTGCACACGTCATGACGCAGGATGTCGCCAATCGACTGGTCGAAGTACTGTTCCTCGTGGTACCCGCCACGCGCACGCATGCCGCGCATCACGATGCGCTTGATAGGGCTGTCCTTTTTGAAGCCCGCCTGGTGCATCTCGAACGATCCGCTCGAAAACATGCCGTCGGGCGTGGAGCAGTCGAAGCAAATGTCCGGAAACTCCTTGAGCAGCTCCTCGGTGATCTGTGGGTCGATGGTCCAGGTCTTGAGCACCTCGCCATGGCTGTCGCGCACGATGGATCCGTTGGAGCAGCAGGCGTCAAGCGCCAGGCCCGTAAAGCCATGCTCGCCGATCGGCAGCGTCGAGCGTCCGGTCGCGGGAACCACATGCAGGCCAGCCTCGGTCAGCTCGCGAATGGCACGGCGGATGGTCCCATCCGCCTCATGCAGGGCGTTCAGCAGCGTTCCGTCTAAGTCACTCGCAAACATCTTGATCATGGGCGTGCCTCTCCTTCGTCTGCACGATATTGTAGACGAGAACGGGCGCGCCCCAAGAGAGGCACGCCCGTCAGGCGAAAGATTGTCCTACACCGCGGCGGGGCCGTGTTCGCCGGTGCGGATGCGGATAACTTCCTCGACCGGCTCGACCCAGATCTTGCCATCGCCGACGGCTCCGGTGCGTGCGGCGTTGCAGATAATTTCGACAATGCCGTCGACATGCTCGTCGGCGCAAATAAGGGTGAACTGTACCTTAGGGATCATGTTGACAAGCAGCTCGTTGCCGCGTACGTATTCCTTCCAGCCATGCTGTGCGCCGCAGCCCTGCACTTGGTTAATAGTCATGCCACGAACATCGGCAGCAAACAGCGCGTCTTTTAGAACCTCGAGCTTTTCCTGGCGCACGATAGCCGTGATCTTTTCCATAATGAATTCCTCTCTTTAATAAAGAAATGAATTGCCATTCAATGACGCGGGTTTTCGAGGTGCCCGAGATTGCCCCGAAAGAGGAGCGCCGCGTACTTCGGTACGCAAGCGACGGTTTGAGGGGCAATCTCGGGTGCCTGGGAAAGCCACGCGACGATTGAACGGCAAGGTGCGGAGCCTGGGGAAGCTGCTAATCGAGTCCGGAGAACGAGGGATACGCGCTCTCGCCGTGCTGACTTGCATCCAGGCCCAGCGCCTCGTCGGCCTCGTCCACACGCAAGCTGTCATGGAACAGCGCCTTGACCACCGCGGCGATCACCAGATCGAGTACCAGCACAATAACGACCGTCACCACAATGCCCAAAATCTGCGAGATGAGCAGTGAAACGTCGCCCGTGTAGAACAGGCCGCCCTTACCGGTCCACGAAAGCTCCGGCACGCAGAACAGGCCCGTGAGCACGCCGCCCAAGATGCCGCCAATGCCGTGGCAACCGAACGCATCGAGCGCATCGTCGTAGCCGAACCTGGTCTTAAGATGGCTGATAGCCAGGTAGCAGACAGGCGAGACGATCAGGCCCATGACCAGCGCCGCCCACGGCTCGACAAAGCCTGCGCCGGGCGTGACCACCACAAGGCCCGCAACCAGACCGGTGCTGGCACCCACCAGCGTGGGGCGACCGGTATGCACACGCTCGACGGCAAGCCACGAGACCATGCCCGCCGCGCTGGCCGTCACGGTGTTAAGGATGGCAAGCGCCGCCACGGCGTCGGCCTTAAACTCGCTGCCGCCGTTAAAGCCAAACCAGCCAAACCAAAGCAGCCCGGCGCCCAGCGCCACAAACGGTACGTTATGCGGGCGGTAGCTCACCATGCCAAAGCCTCGGCGTCGGCCGAGCATCAGGCAGAGAATCAGACCCGTCAGACCGGACGAAATGTGCACCACGTCGCCACCGGCAAAGTCGAGCGCGCCGATGATGTCGCCGATAAAGGAGCCATCGCCGCCCCAAACCATGTGGGCGAGCGGCGCATAGACCACAAGCAGCCAAATACCCAGGAAGGCCGTCATGGCACCAAACTTAACGCGGCCGGCCAGGCTGCCCGTAACGATAGCGGCCGTGATCATGGCAAACGCCATCTGGAAGGCGATGTTGATAATCTCCGGGTAGACGGCGCCGTCCGACGCGGTGCCCTCGGCCGCCTGCAGCACCCGACCGAGCACCGGCAGGCACAGTAGCTGGTCAAGGCCTCCAATAAACGGGCTGGAACCGTCGCCGCCGTAGGCCAGCGACCAGCCGGCAACAATCCACAGCACACCAACCAGGCCAATGGCGCCAAAGCACATGAGCATGGTGTTGATGACATTTTTGCGCCTGGACAGGCCGCCATAGAAAAACGCCAGACCCGGTGTCATTAAAAACACGAGCATAGTGCAGATGAGCATAAACGTTGTCGATCCCGTATCGTACATTCGCTCCCCCTTGATCGCACGAACGTTGTCGGCGCCCATAATGCGGCCGAGGGGCAACTGGTGTAGACCAGACACGGCGTTGTTAAACGCTGCGTTGTCGAATGGAAACGGTGCCGCAATCTTGAAAACGGCACGACAACGGGTGCGAAACGAACGGGAAATACGCGAGCAAGGGAGCCGTGAGCGCGCCCGTCCCGACTAGCGCCGAAACAGCTCGTGGGCGCGGTCGCGCAGGTCGGTGGCTCGGATGACGCCTTCGTAGCGGTTGATGCGCAGGCGCGGGAAGGCATTGAAAAAGCGTAGGTCGCGGCGGCTGAGTGACACGCTCGGTACCGGACGGCTCATGCGCTTACCGGCAAGGCGACGACTGAGCGACGGACGCGGCATGCTCGGCGCGGCATCGGCCACGCGGCGGGCAGCGAGCGCCAGGCCGCGAGCACCATCCGAGATAAACGTCGGCATCGAAGCCTTCTCGCGCAGGGCATCGAGCGTCGCGTCGCCCAGCTCCGCCAGCCACGCGTTAACGGCACGGCTGCGGATATGCGTCTGTGCCACCGAGTCGATCGCCGAATCGGGAATACGTTCGAGCATGGAGTCGGACGCATCGGCAAGCGACTCATTGATGCGGTCGGCAAGGTCGGCCCGGACGCGCTCCAACTGATCGGACAGACGCCGCCAGCTCGCCAACGAGCATGCCGCGTCGACCATCATCGCGACCGCGACGATAAAGGCGGACAGCCGCACAATCAGCACCGGCAGATGGCCAAGCAGCCCCAGCAATGCAGGCTCCACTAAACGGCAAATGCACAACGCACCCAAGCCAAACGCGCATGCCCAGTACAGACAGATGCGTCCGTGCAGGTTAAACGGCAGGTGCGAATAGTCCCAAAAGCGAGCGCCCGTTGTTTTTTCCAGCAGCACGCCTACGCTGTACTCGATCACGCTGCATACGAGCGCTGCAGCGACAAACTGGCTCGAGGCATCCGGAATCCCGCGCAACAGCAGCCAGCAGGCAATGCCGCCCGCGCCATAGATGGGGCAGCACGGCCCCAGCAAAAAGCCGCTGTTGGCAAAGCGCCCGTGGTTGAGCATGGCGCAGACTGTCGATTCCCATGCCCAGCCGCAAAACCCGTAGAAGGCGAACGAGAGCACCAGTGCCGAAAGCGGACAGGCGGCAAGCGTCGCGCCGTCAAATGCCATGTCGATCGCGGTCCCCACCGTCTATCCTCTCCTCTTTTCACTCGATTCGCTGCTCACGCCATCGTCCGTCTCGTCCTTGCGCCGCAGACGACCGGCGACCGTCTCGCGCAGCGCGCACCATTTATCCGCCAGGCACACAATCCAAGCCTCACGACACGTCGGCGGCACCGGCACCAGCGGAAACATATGCCGCACGATAATATTCCGCTCGCGCGGCGTCAGCTCAAAATCTTCCTCGGCACGCGTCAGGGCAAAAAACGGGTGGCGAAAGCCATGCAGCCGATGGCTTGGGTCGGGATCGTGCCAGTCATAGAGAAAGTAATCGTGTAACAGGGCTCCGCGCAACAACGAGGCACGGTCGACCGAGACACCGACGCGGCCCAGGCGCTCGGCAAAAGACAGGCTCGCCCGCGCCACCGAGGTCACATGTGCATAGACCGTCACGTCGCCATGCTGGATAAACTCGCGCGTCAGGTCCAAGCGGCCTGCCTGGGCCAGCTGGCGGGCGGCATCGTCGACCTCGCGCGCGATTTTCTCGGCACGAACGACATCGGACATGCTGCCTCCTTCCAGCGACTCACGGCGACAAGCCACGGCCTGTGCACAATCGATAAAAACATCATGGAACATATCAGTATGGCATCGGACAAAACGTTTTGCCCCACCAGTTGGCGAATTACCGCGCCGCCGTCACATATCAAACGCCAAAATGTGCGAGACTGTCTTGTGCAATTGTGTCGGCCGAGGGAGCGCCGGCGCTCGATTCGCATGGAGTAACCCACAACGATGCTGCTTACGCAAACGACAACGCCCGAGGACGTCAAGGCTCTTAATCGTGCCGAGCTCCCGCAGCTCTGCGACGAGATTCGCCACGCCATCCTCGAAAGCTCCGCCGCCGTCGGCGGGCACGTTGCCCCCAACCTGGGCGTCGTTGAGCTTACGGTTGCGCTTCATCGCGTGTTTAACTCCCCTATCGACAAGATAGTCTTTGACGTTTCGCACCAGACCTACGCCCACAAGGCGCTGACCGGGCGCGCGTATACCTATATCGATCCGGAACGTTTTGGCGAGGCCTCTGGCTTTGCCAATCCCGACGAGTCCGAGCACGACCTGTTCGCCATGGGCCATACCTCCACGTCGGTGAGCCTGGGCTGCGGCCTGGCGCACGCTCGTGACCTGGCGGGCGATACGTACAACGTCATCACCATCATTGGCGACGGCTCGCTTTCGGGCGGCCTGGCGTTTGAGGGCTTTAACAATGCCGCCGAACTCGATAGCAACCTGATCATCATCGTCAACGATAACGACCAGTCCATCGCCGAGAACCATGGCGGCCTGTATCGCAATCTGGCCGAGCTGCGCACCAGCAACGGCACCTGTGAGCGCAACGTTTTCCGCGCGATGGGGCTCGACTACCGCTATCTGGACGCCGGTAACGATGTGTTGGCCCTCGTCGACGCGCTGCAGGAACTGCGCAATATCGATCATCCCATCGTGCTGCACGTCTCCACCGCCAAGGGCAAGGGCTTTGAGCCGGCCCAGAGCGACCCCGAACGCTGGCACCACGTGGGTCCGTTTGACATGGCGACTGGGCGCAAGCTCTGCCCGGGCCATCCGAGCGAGCCCGCGCCGCGCACCTATGCTGACATTACGGGCGAGGCGCTCAGCGCCGCCATCGAGCGCGATCCACAGGTCGTTGGCATCACGGCCGCCACGCCCTACATTATGGGCTTTACACCCGAGCTTCGCGCTGCCGCCGGCAAACAGTTCGTCGATGTGGGCATTGCCGAGGAGCACGCCGTGACCTTTGCCACCGCGCTTGCGCGCTCGGGCGCCAAGCCAGTCTTTGGTGTGTACGGTACGTTTTTGCAGCGCGCCTACGACGAGCTGTGGCACGACCTGTGCCTCAACGACGCCCCCGCAACCATTTTGGTGTTTGGTGCGTCAATCTTTGGCACCACGTCCGAGACGCATCTTTCGTTCTTTGATATTTCCATGCTGGGCGGTCTTCCCAACATGCACTACTTGGCGCCGGCCTGCATGGAGGAATATCTGTCCATGCTGAGCTGGTCGCTCGACCACCGCGAGCATCCCGTGGCAATCCGCGTACCGGGCATCGGCCTGGTAAGCCGCCCCGACCTTGCGCCCGCCGAAGACACCGACTACAGCGCCGTTCGCTACAACGTGGTGCGTCAGGGCCGCGACGTTGCCGTGCTCGCGCTTGGCGATTTCTTTGAGCTGGGTGAGCGCGTGGCAAACCGCTTGGCCGCCGAGTACGGTATCGAGGCCACGCTCGTCAACCCTCGCTTTGCAGCCGAGCTCGACCGCAAGTTCCTCGACAGCCTTGTCGCCGAGCATCGCGTTGTCGTCACCCTCGAGGACGGCATCTTGGACGGCGGCTGGGGCGAGCGCGTGGCGTGCTACCTGGCCTGCACGCCCGTGCGCACGCGCACCTTCGGCATCGCCAAGGGCTTCCCCGACCGCTACGACCCCAACGAACTGCTCGCGCAGAACGGCATGACGGTCGAGAACATGGCCGCCGAAGCCGCAAGACTACTCAACGAGTAAGAAAACCTCCGCAAGGAAAGCACCCCCCTGCGGAGGTTTTTGTTTTCGCGACGCGATTATCTCAATCTGTAACATCTAGGGCCCGAATTCCCGTCTAACTGTTACAGATCTAGACAAGACGTCTTAGTCCCTGACCTTTGTCTCAATCTGTAACAGATAGAGACCTTTTGTCCGTCCAGATGTTACAGATCGAGACATTCGAATTCCCCTGAAGAGAAAATCTCGATCTGCAACAGTTAGAACCCATTTCCTCGTCTACCTGTTACTGATTGAGACAAAACAGCGAGGCGGGCCGTCCGAAAAGCACTATCTCAGCAGCAACAACCGACGTTTGTCCAGATAAAACCTGCCAAAATAAACCTGTCCCTTTTTGGTAGGTAGAATTACCCATAAGGTAAGTATGTTTCTGAGTTATTTCGTGTTGACCCATTTGAGCGCGATAGGGTATAACTCTACTCAACCGCTAGGGATTTTATTGAGAAAGGTGTTCTACCATGAGCAAGAACCTCTCCCAGCAGGTCGTTCTCGACCGCCGCGGCTTCGTTGCCGCCACCTTCGCAACCGTCGCCGGCCTTGGTCTTGCCGGCTGCTCTGACACCAGCGCCGAGGCCGACAAGGGTTCCGCCGCCGGCTCCTCCAAGAGCTCCGAGGATACCGAAGTTTCCGCCACGCTCGATGCCAAGGCATTCGACAAGCTCGTCGACAACGGCCCCAAGGCCGATGACGATGCCATCGCCGCCAGCACCTGGGCCACGGCTGTCAAGGACGCCGGCGTCTTTAAGATCGGTGGCGTTCAGACCTCCACGCTCTTCTCCCTCCTCAACGAGAAAGACGGTCAGACCCGCGGCTTCGATGCCGGTATCGCACAGCTCCTGTCCAACTACATTCTGGGCGAGAACAAGGTCGAGATCACCCAGGTGACCTCGGACACGCGCGAGTCTGTCCTGCAGAACGGCCAGGTCGACGCCGTCTTTGCCACCTACACCATCACTGACGAGCGCAAGAAGCTCGTCTCCTTCGCCGGCCCCTACTACTACACGCAGCAGGCCATCCTGGTGCTCGCCGATAACGACGACATCAAGAGCGTCGACGACCTGGCCGACAAGAACGTCGCCGTCCAGTCCGGCTCCAACGGCCCCGCCATCCTGGAGGAGTTCGTTCCCAAGGCCAGCCAGCAGGAGTTCAAGACCGACGAGGAGGCCCGCCAGGCACTCCAGCAGGGTCGCGTTGATGCCTACGTCATCGATAACAACATGCAGCAGAGCGCCCTGGTCCGCGAGCCCGGCAAGTACAAGATCGCCGGCAAGCCCTTCGGCAGCAAGGAGCCCTACGGCATCGGCCTGCCGCTCGATTCCGACGGCGTCGCCTTTGTCAACGACTTCCTTAAGAAGATCGAGGACGATGGCACCTGGACCGAGCTGTGGCAGATCTGCATCGGCGACCGTACGGGCGACACCAACGTTCCCGAGCTGCCCGAGGTCGGCGCCTAAGCTCGCAAGCTGGGCATCAGCCGCTGCGAAACCATACGGAAACGCACGATTCGCTTTATTGCGCTAAACTGTTTCCTCACTGAGTTGTCGGGGCTTCCGTACACACGGGAGCCCCTTTCCTTATCGGCGGGAGGTCCGCATGAGTCTCTCCGAGCTCTGGTCGCTCTATGGCCAGAACTATATCGACGCGCTGCTAGCAACCTGGGGCATGACGCTTGAGTCGTTTGCCATCGCCATGGTACTGGCCGTCGCCGTCACCGTGATGCGCGTGTCGCCGCTCAAGCCGCTGCGCGTCTTTGGCGACCTGTATGTTCAGGTCTTCCGTAACATCCCCGGCATCGCGTTGCTTATCATCGTCGTCTACGCGCTGCCGCCGCTCAAAGTCGTTCTGCCCTACCGCACCTGCGTTATCGTCGCCACGGTGCTCTTGGGTTCTGCCTTTGGCTCCGAGAACTTTATGAGCGGCATCAACACCGTAGGCGTCGGCCAGGTGGAAGCCGCCCGCTCGCTGGGCATGAGCTTTAACCGTATCCTCGCCAAGATCGTGATTCCGCAGGCACTGCGCTCAAGCGTATTGCCCATGACCAACCTCTTTATCGCCGTCATGCTCACCACCGCGCTCGGCAGTCAGGTGCCGCTTAAACCGCAGGAGCTCACCGGCGTGGTGAGCTACATCAACACGCGCTCGCTCGGCGGCGTCGCCGCGTTCTTTATCTCGGCGCTCGGCTACCTGGGCACGGCCTTTGTGGTGAGCCACATTGGCAACTACATCGATAAGAAGGTGAGGATCCTCCGATGAGCAAGCACTCCTCCCCTGCGCTTACCATGCGCGATGCGCTCTACGAGGCTCCCGGCCCCAAGATGCGCGCCAAGATTCGCATCGGCACCGCCATCTCGCTTGTTGCCGTCGCCGCGCTCGCCGTCCTGGTACTGCAGCGCTTTTATGTGACCGGCCAGCTTTCGGTCCACTATTGGTATTTCTTTACGCACCTCACCACCTGGAAGTTCTTGCTAGCCGGCTTTGAGGGCACCGTTAAAGTCGCACTCACCGCTGGCGCCATCGCGCTGGTGCTGGGCTTAGCCCTTATGCTCGGCCGCACGAGCGATATTAAGCCGCTGCAGCTGGTCTGCCGCGTGCTCACCGATTTCTTCCGCGGTGTGCCGAGCCTTCTGTTCATCTACTTCTTCTTTTTGGTGCTGCCCCAGTACAAGATCGCGCTGCCGTCGTTTTGGATGCTCACGCTTCCCGTCGCGCTCGCTGCAGCCGGCGTACTTGCCGAGATTTTCCGCGCCGGCGTCAACGCCGTGCCGCGCGGCCAGGTCGAGGCCGCCCAGGCGCTTGGTCTCTCCAAGGCTAAAATCACCTTTAAAATCGTGTTGCCGCAGGCCATTCGGTTTATCATTCCGTCGTTGATTTCGCAGCTTGTGGTCGTAGTCAAAGACACTACCGTCGCCTATGTGGTGAGCTACCCCGACCTCATGCAAAACGCCCGCGTACTCATTACCAACTACGACGCCCTCGTGTCGGTCTACCTGGTTATCGCGGTCATCTACATCCTCATCAACGTCGCGATTAACAAGGCCGCTGTCTATGTTTCGCACAAAACCGGCGCGACCATCATCCGCTAACGCTTTACCATTTCGAGTCATAAGGAGCCGAGCACCATGGCACAGAGCACCTCTACCACCGGCAATCAGCCGCTGATCGAGCTCAGACACGTCGATAAGCACTATGGCGACCTACACGTCCTCAACGACATCAATCTCTCGGTCGACCGCGGCGAGGTCGTCGTTGTAATCGGTCCCTCGGGCTCGGGCAAGTCGACCATGTGCCGCACCATCAACCGCCTGGAAACCATCGACTCGGGCGAGATCCTCATCGAGGGTGAGCCCCTGCCGCAGGAAGGCAAGGATCTTGCCCGCATGCGCGCCGAACTGGGCATGGTGTTTCAGCAGTTCAACCTGTTCGCACATATGACCGTACTGCAGAACGTCATGCTGGGGCCGGTCGACGTGTTGGGCGTCTCCAAGGATGAGGCCCGTGAGCGCGCCATGGATCTGCTGAGCCGCGTAGGCGTTGCCGAGCAGGCCGATAAGGTGCCCGCACAGCTCTCGGGCGGCCAGCAGCAGCGCGTGGCCATCGCCCGTTCACTCGCCATGCAGCCCAAGGCCATGCTCTTTGACGAGCCCACAAGCGCCCTCGATCCCGAGATGATCAACGAGGTGCTCGAAGTCATGGTTCGCCTGGCCCAGCAGGGCATGACGATGATCGTCATCACGCACGAGATGAACTTTGCCCGCCGCGTGGCCGACCGCGTCGTGTTTATGGCCGACGGCCAGATCGTGGAAACCGGCACGCCCGACGAGTTCTTCGACCATCCCCAGACCAAGCGCGCCCAGGACTTCCTCAACTCCATCAAGGGTCACTAGCCAGACCGCCCACCCGCCAGCCATGCCCATCCAAACTCGAAAGTTACACCTATGATCGGAACTCGCACTTCATCGTCCTACACCCCGCATGTCGACGTCGCTCCCGCCGACCGTCCGCTCATCCTCGTCGCGCCGCGCTGGGAAGAGGCAGAGCCGTTTTTAACCGAGATGCTCTCCCCCAACGAGGAAATCGCAAGTGTCTTTGTCGATGCCATCCTTGCCGCTGGCGGCCTGCCGCTGCAGATGTCCATCACCGAGGACATTGAGGTCATCCGTCATTACGTCGATATCGCCGACGGCGTCGCCATTCCCGGCGGCCCCGATGTCAATCCCAAACGTTGGGGCGATGATCGACCCTACGACCCCACCCTCTGCTGCGAGATCCGCGATAGCTTTGAGTTTAAGCTGGTCGACGAGGTGCTCCGTGCCAAAAAGCCGCTCTTTACCACCTGCCGCGGCACGCAGCTGCTCAACGTCGCCACCGGCGGCACCCTGTGCATGGACGTGCCGAGCCTGGGCGCTCGCGAGGGCCGCACGCAGTGGCGCCATACCCACGTGCTCAACGATCCCGTGCATCCCGTCGAGGTCGTACCGGGTTCGCTGTTGGAGCGCGCGGTTGGCGGCGCCAAGCTTATCCAGACCAACTCCGCACACCACTGCTGCGTCGATCGTCTGGGTAAAAGCACGCGCTTGGTCGCCAAGGCAACCGACGGCGTTCCCGAGTGCATCGAGGTCGAAGGCCAGCCATTCTGCCTGGGCGTGCAATGGCATCCCGAGTACACGTGGAAGACGCTCGAGACCGACTTTAACCTGTGGAAGTCGTTTGTCGAGGCGGCGGCCAAGGTCAAGCAGGCCCGTTAGCTCGCAAACCACAAAACAGATAAGGGCGCCCCGCCGGCCACATGGTCCGGCGGGGCGCCCTTTTACCTATATGTGGCCGGCACGCAGCCCAAGGCTCGCAAGCTCTTATTCAGCCGCTTCGCGCAGGGCCGACATCGTAGCCGCATATTGCTGCTGCAACGCATGCATTCCCTCGCGAGCGCCGTCAACGGCATCGGCGCCGCGCAGTGCTTCGGTCACCACAACCGCCGGCTCGTACAGATTATCGAATCCCAGGTTCTGGCTCACGCCCTTGAGCGTGTGCGCTGCCATAAACGCACCTTCGGCGTCTCCCGCCGCCATGGCGGCCTCCAGCTTGTCCATGCTCTCGTCATCCAAAAACTTGAGGGCAAAGCGGCTAAGCATCTCCTCGCCCATCAGCCGAGCGCACGCGTCATCATAATTGGCGCCGATCTTCTCATACGCCTCACGCATGGAAATCATGGATTAAAACTCCTTTGGTCAAACTAAATCGTGGGAAACGCGACGACGTCGGCGGGGCGTGCCAACGTCTCGGCAATTTGGTCTTGCACCTCGAGCAGGCAATCGAGCAGCAGCGGGTTAAAGGTGCCGCACTTACCGTCCAGGATCATCTTGATCGCCTCCTTGTGCGGGATAGCGTCCTTGTACACGCGCACGCTCGTCAGCGCATCGTACACGTCGGCCACCGAAACCACCTGTGCGGCAATGGGAATTTCATCGCCCTTAAGGCCATCGGGATAACCCTTGCCGTCCCAGCGCTCGTGATGCCAACGCGCAATCTGGTACGCATATTCCATAAGCGCATTGCCGGCGTGATGGCTACCCAGCTCAAGCAGCATGTTGGCGCCGATCGTGGTATGCGTCTTCATAATCTCGAACTCCTCGGGCGTAAGGCGTCCGGGTTTGTTGAGAATCGCATCGTCAATCGACATCTTGCCGATATCGTGCAGCGCCGAAGCCAGGGCGATCGTGGAGCGTTCCTCATTGTCGAGGGAGATCGTGTCGCTACGCCGGACCAGACAGCCAAGCAGCAGCTCGGTCAGCTTCTCGATATTCGTAACGTGCCTGCCGCTCTCGCCGTTGCGAAGCTCCATGACGCCGGCCATGATGTCGATGAGCATGCGACTGTTCTTGACGCGCTCGTTGTACTGCTGGGACAGCAAGCTCGTCAGGCGGCGCTGCTTGGCGTACAGACGGATAGTGTTGCTTACACGGCGACGCACGACACGGGAGTCAAACGGGCGGTTGATATAGTCCGAGGCGCCCAGCTCGTACGCGCGCAGAACCATATCATCGGAATCTTCGCTCGAAATCATGATGACAGGCAGATTGTCTATACCCGATCGGCGCGACAGACCGGCCAGCACCTCAAAGCCGCTTATGCCCGGCATGACAATATCCAGCAGCACGAGCGACAGTTCATCGCCATAGCGGTCGACCATGTCGAGTGCCGCGCGACCGTTATCAGCCTCGAGGATGCAATACTCATCCTTGAGCATCTCGTTGAGAATGGCTCGGTTCATCTCGGAGTCATCGACAATAAGCACCAAAGGCTTTTCGCTTTGGAAGGCCTCGATGGAATCGGCATCAGTCACGACCGTGCCGGCTTTTGCCTTAGCGCGGCTCAGTAACTGGACAGCACGGCCAACGCCCTCATCGACCGTCTCGCCATGAATGCGAACGCCACCAACACATGCCGTCAAGCTCACGTACTCATGGCCCGGAATAATCGTGGAATGAACGGCTTCGGATACCTGATGCAGGCGACGGGCGAAGTCATCGGAGGGAATATTGGGCATGACGACCACAAACTTGTCGCAGCCATAGCGCACAAGCTCGTCAGTCGAACGAATTCCGCTGCGTATGGCTGTCGCCACAGCACCGAGTGCAAGGTCGCCGGCATGATGGCCGCAGGTATCGTTGAAGACCCTAAAATCATCAAGGTCGATCATCGCAACGCCGGCATTCATGCGGGCGCTACGGAGCTTTTCCTCGTAATATCGGCGATTGCGCACACTCGTCAGCACGTCGGTGTAGACAAGGTCCTCTTCTGTGGCCTCTTGCTCATCAATCGGACGCACCATCAGCAAGACGTGAGGCTCGCCCTCGACCTTTAGAGGGCGCAGACGGGCGCGGTACTCAACACCATCGTTGAGCAGTTGCTCCGACACCTCACCCGAATCTGCCAAGGCCTCAAGACTCGACTGGCGCAGACAAGGGCACCGATTGCCGGCGAGCAGGCAGTTAGGCTCGCTCTTAATCTGATCGGCCGACAGCAAACGCACCACGGGGTAGGTCTTCGCGACGCGGGCGACCTCGGCGGCAGCCTCCTCGTCGGTTAGATTGACCTCGTGATTATTGAGCATATGGGGCCCTTCCTATCGTTACGCACGGCAACGGTGCATATCAATTGGTACAAGGGTAACATCTAACAGCTGAAGGCAAACGCGCGATTATCGTTACATTTTTATGACCTGGCAAACGGCGGTAATGGAGCTGCGAGCGCGCGGTTATGGGCGCATTCGTTAACAATGACGAAACGCTAACAGTCCCTCTCCCCGCAGGTCATCGAGCGTGCTAACGCTCCAAGACATCGCGAACGGCGTTTGCCGCCGTAACGGGGCGATCGCGCAAACCGTTATGCGCGCCCGGGATCGTCACAAGGGGGCAATCGAGATATTCGGCAGCCGCTCGCGTACCAGCCTCGCGGGGCGTATCGACCGAAAGCTCGCCCAAAAACACGGCCGACACCGCCTTTGACGCGCGGGCGCGCTCCCAGTCGGGAGCATATGTCATATTTGTTCCATATTCGTTCGCCATAAAGCAACGACCATTGCGCAGGGCATGTTTGACTTCCGCTTCGGTCGTCCCAGGAGCCTCGGGGTCCAAGTCGCCGAGGGCTCCCAAGAAAAGCCGGAGCGCCCTTGAAACCTTTCCAGCCGCAATCATATCGAGCAAAACCGGAGCTGCGCCCATACCGACGCCTTCGGCCGACACAGCCGGCTCATGCAGAATCGCACGGGCGACGAGATGGGGTTCGGTGCGAAGAAGCTCCAGCGCCACCAACGTACCGGCGCTATGCGCAAGCACATTTGCCGGAGCGCCAACGTGTTCGATCACGGCTTGCAGATCGGCGGCCTGAGCGGCAAGATCATAGCTGCCGTCTGCCGCATCGCTGCTGCCACCGCAGCCGCGGCGGTCGTAGGCAATCACGCGGTAGTTGCGGCTGAGCTCACAAGCGATACCGTCGAAAAATGTGCCGTCGACACAAGCGCCGTGCACGCACACCAAGGCAGGAGCATCAGGCGACACATCCGGGCCGGCATATTCGCGACAGGCAATCGTGGTGCCCGCATCCTCGACCGTAAAATCCATGTTGTGCCCCCATAATCAATGCTCATCCAGTTGCACGTCAGTACGGCTAGATGGGCCCGCATTGTCTTACGCCTTGTTAACAGATTAACTGTACCCGACCCGAGGCTTTTCATGGCACGGCATAATGAGCGACGTGAAAAAACGAAACTTGTAAAGCAAGAGCCCGCGCCTTGCTTTGGAGCCGATGCTATGCTTAGGCACAATTGTCTTGAGGAGCATATGCCTATGTCTACGTTTTTGAATGCCAGCCCCATCTTTGGGCCCGTTCGCAGCCGTCGCCTTGGTCTCTCGCTCGGCGTCAACATGATGCCGGCCAGCGGCAAAATCTGCACGTTCGACTGCATTTACTGCGAAAACGGCCTCAACGCCGAGCGCCCCTGCCATGAGCCGTACAACACAGCCGCCGTGGTACTCGACGCGCTCGAGGCAAAGCTCCGCGAGATGGCAGCCGAGGGCGAGCTCCCCGATGTGATCACCTTCGCAGGCAACGGCGAGCCCACCGCCGCACCGGAGTTTCCGCAGGCCATCGCCGGCGCCGTCGCGCTGCGCGACGAGCTTGCCCCAAACTCCAAAATCGCCGTGCTCTCCAACGGTACGCGCGCCGACTGCCCCGAGGTGCACGATGCGCTCATGATGGTCGACGACAACATTCTTAAGCTCGATACGGTCGATCCGGCATTTATCCAGCTGCTCGACCAGCCTGTTGGCCCCTACGACGTCGAGCACCAGATTGAGACGTTCGCAAGCTTTGACGGTCACGTTATTATCCAGACGATCTTCTTGACCGGTGAGTATCTGGGCAAGCCCATCGACAACACCGGCGAGGAGTACGTTGCCCCCTGGCTCGCGGCGCTTGAGCGTATTCGCCCACAAGAAGCAACCATCTACACGGTAGCGCGCGAGACACCGATCGCCGGCCTTGCCAAAGCGGCGCCCGAGGTGCTCGACAAGATTGCCGCACGCGTGCGCGCCCTCGGCATCCCCTGTCAGGCGAGCTACTAGCGCGCAGCTGCCCTGTGAGTGGGCTATACTAGCTGCGAATGAAAGGAAGTTAGCCATGTATGACAAAGGACCCGTGCCCGGCCGCAACGACGCCTGCTGGTGCGGCAGCGGCAAAAAATATAAGAAATGTCACAGCGCCTTCGACGAGCGCCTCGAGCGCCTGTGGGAGGAGGGCTGGGAGATTCTGCCCCGTACGCTCTACAAGACGCCCGCCGATATCGAGGGCATCAAGCGCTCCGCCGCCATCAACGTGGGCGTGCTCGACTACGTAGGCGAGCACATCGCCGCGGGCATGACCACCAACCAGATTGACCAGATGATCTACGACTACACCGTCGAGCACGGTGGCACGCCGGCCGATCTCAACTACGAGGGCTACCCCAAAAGCGTGTGCACCTCGATCAATGATGTGGTCTGCCACGGTATCCCCTGTGATACGGACGTGCTGCACGAGGGCGACATCATCAACGTCGATTGCTCCACGATCCTGGACGGCTACTTTAGCGACTCGAGCCGCATGTTCTGCATCGGCGAGGTCTCTGTCGAGCGTCAGCGCCTGGTCGACGTCACCCGCGCCAGCGTGGAGGCGGGTCTGGCTGCCGTCAAGCCGTGGCTACCGCTGTCCGTGATGGCCGAGGCCGTGCAAAAGACGGTCGAGGACGCCGGTTTTAGCGTGGTGCGCGAGTACGGCGGACACGGCATCGGTAAGGAGTTCCACGAGGACCCGTTTGTGGGCTTTACCACCGAGGCACCCGATGTGGACACCATCATGGCTCCGGGCATGGTCTTTACCATCGAGCCCATGGTCAATGCCGGAGCGCCCGACATTACGATCAGCAAGGGTGACGGTTGGTGCGTGCGCACCAAGGACGGCAGCGATTCGGCCCAGTGCGAGGTGCAGCTCGTGGTGACCGAGGACGGTTACGAGCTGCTGAGCTGGTAGCCGTGGATGCGCCGGATGCTGACGGGCACGCTCGTCTTGCATCCGGCGATTTTATTTGAACGTTTTGCCTGATAAAACCTGCCAAAAAACCTGTCCCTTTTTGCAGGTCGAGCGGAGAGGACTGCTTGTGAACATCCTGGTTTTGCTGCCCGTCAATGACCGCCATCGCGCAATTCTTGAGTCGAGCGCTCCGGGCGAGGACTTTATCTACACGAGCGCCGACGCCGCCACGCGTGAGCAGGTCGCCGATGCCGACGTGATCCTGGGCAACATCGACCCTGACATGCTCACGGCATGCGAGCATCTCCAGCTGTTGCAATTGCAGACCGCCGGCTATGACGACTACCTTGCCGCCGGCACCGTACCGGCCGACGCCAAACTGTCTTGCTCGGTGGGCGCCTACGGCCAGGCCGTGAGCGAGCACATGTTTGCCATGGTCCTTTCCATGATGAAGCGCCTGCCCGACTATCACGACTTGCAGCGCGAGCATCGCTGGGAGGATTTAGGGCCGGTCACCTCGCTCAAAAACGCCAACGTGCTGGTGCTGGGCGCGGGCGACATCGGTGGCCACTTTGCCACGCTCTGCCGCAGCATGGGCGCGCACGTCCGCGGCATCAAGCGCCATCCGCTCGTCTACCCCATTGTGTTTGAGGACATGGACGGCATGGATGCCCTGTCTGAGCGCCTGACCGAGGCTGACATCGTCGCATCCTTTATGCCCAGCACACCCGAGACCCGCGGCCTGGCGAACGCCGAGTTCTTCGCCGCGATGAAACCGGGCGCTTTCTTTGCCAACGGCGGCCGCGGCGACCTTGTGGTCGCCGACGACTTGGTTGCCGCCCTGGAGTCGGGACATCTCGCCGGCGCCGCGGTCGACGTCACCGACCCCGAACCGTTGCCTGAGACAAGTCCACTGTGGGATGCGCCCAACATGCTCATCACGCCGCATATCTCGGGCTGGTTCCACCTGGCAGCCACGCTCAACAATGTGGTCGACATTGCCGCGGAGAATCTGCGTCACCTGCAGGCAGGCGAGACCCTGCGCTGCTGGATCGAACACTGATTGTTCCGGCGTTTTCCAAACGCCGGAACCCCTCGACGCTGCGAGCCCCATTGGTTCCGCCGTTCTAACGAACGGCGGACCGGCCGACGCTACGAACCCGCCGTTTGGCCAATCTGCCGTTCAATTTCAAAGGCGCGACCAGAAGGTCAGCGCCTTTTCATTTCGCGGCACCTTGACTCAAACGGCGGACTCTCGCTGACTTTTATTCGACCTGTGAGGTCTTCAAATTGTTAGAGCGTTGCTAAGTAATTCTTTGCGTCTTCTACGCTCATTGCGGCGACTGGTGCGTGCGAGCAGAGCTTGACATCGTTGGTGACCAGAAGGTCTGCCTTTGCGCGCATCGCTGCCGCGATGATTAAATCGTCTTCGTAATCGCTATGGAGATTACGCTGCTTGCTCGCCATCCATATGTCACTCAGGTCGCAGGGTACCGGCGTGGCAAGTTGCGACAACACGTCGAGGCAATCCCATGCAAGTGATGTCGCCGCCACGGAGGCATCTTGGGATAGCGAGCCATGCTCGCGCCGATACCACGCCTTATGTTCGCTCGAAATCAAATAGAACAGGTCTTTGGACGATGTCGCCGCATACAGCAAATCAACTTGAGCCGCGCATGCATCACGTAGAAACTCAATCGCCGCTGAACGACCGCGTCGCCGGGGAATGAAGTAATCGAGCCACACGTTGGTGTCAACCAAGATGCGCTTTGGATTCTCATTCACAGAGCCAGCTCATCTCCTCGCCGTAGCGATCCGCGTAGGCGTTCCGTTTGAGTTCTTCATCGCCCGAGGGCTGCACCTTAGCCAAGTCAATTTCCGATTCACGGCAAGCAGCAGCGAACAGTTGCGAACCCCGGTCGATGAGTTCGAACTTGTGCTTGGCGACTTTCTCCCGCTCGCGCTGTTCCGCCCGGGCACGACTGGGCGAAAGGAGGTCCTGGAGCGCGCCGGGCCGATCAGCCAGAGACGCCGCAAGTTGCCAAAGCGCACGCACCGCTTGGCTCGGTGTCATGCCAGCGCTAGAGAGCGCAGCATCACCGCTCCGCTTGAGATCGGCATTGAGACGCACGTTGATCTGAGCTGACGCCGTAGTCATGGTTCCTCCTTATCATCTCCTATGCCAATCATAAAATACAATGGTAGATACGTAAAGCACGTATAGCATTTATTAGCATTAGCCGCACTCTGTGCACAAAAAGCCGCCGAGGTGCACTGCACCTCAGCGGCCACGTACCACCGATCTAGGTCGGTTTCATCCTTTGCATTTGCCCAGATAAAACCTGCCAAAATAAACCTGTCCCTTTTTGGCAGGTTTAGAGCTCCACGCTTTCGGCGCCGTTGATGGTTAGGTTTCGCTCGTAGAAGGCGGTGAGGGCGCGGATGGCGTACATCACGTCGCGCACGCCGCCGGTCTCGTAGCTCGAGTGCATGGCAAGCTGCGGCAGGCCCACGTCCACGGCATGCATGCTCGCCTGCATGTTCGACAGATTGCCCAGCGTAGAACCGCCAGCCATATCGCTCTTGTTGGCGAAGGCCTGCGTGGGCACGTCGGCGTCATCGCAAATGGCTTGGAACACCGCGCGGCTAAAGGCATCGGTGCAATAGTGCTGGTTGGCTGCCTCCTTGATGACGATGCCACCGTTGAGCACCACCTGGTTGCGGGCATCGCACTTCTCGGTGTGGTTGGGGTGCACGGCATGTGCATTGTCGCAGCTCACGAGCATCGAGGCAGCAAGCGCACGGTGGTACGATTCGTCGTCAAAGCCCAGCGAGCCGTTAATGCGGCGCAGTGCATCGGCCAAGAACGTCGACATGGCGCCCTGCTTGGTCTCGGAGCCAACCTCCTCGTTATCAAAGCAGCAAAAGACCGAAACGTCGTGCGCATTCTCGGCACCCAAAAATGCCTGCAGCGAGGTGTAGGCGCAGGCCAGGTCGTCGAGCTTGGGCGTCGAGATAAACTCGTCGGCCCAGCCCCAAATGCGCGCATCCTGGCGGTTGACCAGAAACAGATCGCGGCCCAAAATTTGCTCGGGCTCAACATCCAGCTCGTCGGCGATCAGGGCGTCAAAGTCGCCCTGCTTAAGGTCACCGGCGCTGATGAGCGGACACAGGTCAACGGCTCGGTTGGGAGCAAAGCTCTCGTTAACGCCACGGTTCATGTGGATGGCAAGGCTCGGGATGATGGCGACTTCGCGCTCGGTAGCGAGCAAACGACTCTCGATACGGTCGCCCTCGCGTACCAGCACGCGGCCCGCGAGTGCCAACGGACGGTCGAACCAGGTGTAGTCGATCATGCCGCCGTAGGCCTCGGTGTTCAGGCGCAGCGTCTCGCCCGCGCCGTCGAGCTCGGGCACGGCCTTAACCTTAAACGTCGGCGAGTCGCTGTGCGACGCCGTCAGCTGAAAATGGTAGTCGCCGGCAACGCCGTCCTCGCCCCACGTCGCGGCCAGGTCCTCGCCCACCTTAAAGGCAACAACGCTCGAGGTGTTGCGCTGCGTGTAATAACGCCCGCCCGGCTCGATGTCCCACGCCGCATTCTCGGGCAGGTAGGTAAAGCCTGCCTCGTCGAGCTCGGCCATAATGGTCGCCGCCGTATGGAACATGCTGGGGCATGCCTCGATAAAGTCGATAAGGTCGTTGGCGGCCTCGATATCATCGGCCGTCACATGCGCGCGCTCGGGCGTTTCCTGATCCGTCATGCTCTCCCCTTTCGCTGGGTTGATGGTCCCTTCCAGCATACCCCGCCGCGCCAGCGCCGCACTCTTCATTCCGTGTTTAATCCCGCGCCGCTCGCCAAGTTGAGCCATCATGCCCACGCTCCTTTTGCGACAATTACGCTAACAGGACGAGAGGAGCCGTCATGAAGCCACGTAACATTGCCATCGCCTGCGGTGTCGCGGGAGTCGCCGTCGGCCTTGCCGCTGCCACCGGTATCGTTTATCACAAGCAAATCAAGTCCGCCGCGTCGCTCAAACGCTTGACCGGCTACGCGGATGGCTATGACCTGTACGCAATCGACATCGCCTACGACTACGATCTTGATCGCATCATCGCCGCTGGCGTGCGCGACGACCAGGCCTACATCGATGCCGTGGTGGCGCAGGTGCTGCCCGGTGTGCCGGTACATGTCCAGGCGCCCCAGTTTGCCTGCAGCGCTTTTGTCGCCGTAGATGCCGAAGGCCGCGTGCGCACCGGTCGCAATTACGACTTTAAGGACGACACCTCGGCGCTGCTGGTGCGCAATCACCCACGCGACGGCTATGCCTCCATCGGGTTTGCCGCCCTTAACAACCTGGGCGATAACACTCCGCTTGACTCCGTCGGCGGACGCGCCGCCGCACTCATGGGCCCGTTTGCCCAGCTCGACGGTGTTAACGAATGCGGCGTGTCCATTGCCGTACTCACCCTGGATTCCCAGCCCTGTGACCAGGACACGCAACGCCCCGTCATCAATACCTCGCTCGCCATCCGCCTGGTGCTCGACCGTGCCGCCACCACGCAAGAAGCTGTCGACCTGCTTTCCGCCTACGACATGCACGCCATGGCAGGACGCGATTACCACTTCTTTATCAACGACGCCGCCGGTGACGCGCGCGTAGTAGAGTGGGATCCGCGCGATCCGGACCGTGCTTTCAAAGCGACTCCTGTACGCCAGGTTACGAACTTCTACGCCTGCTATGGCGACGAAGTGCTGCCCAACCAAAAGAATGGCGAGCTGGGCCATGGTAAAGAGCGCGCCGTCGCAATCGCCGATGTCCTTGACGCCCATGTCGGTGCCCAGGACGAAACGATTGTCTGGAAAGCCCTGCGTGCCGCAGCGCAAGAACCCAATCCGGAAGACATCACCAGCAATACGCAATGGTCGGTCGTCTTTGACAATACCGAACCCGCCGCCGCCATTACGCTGCGCCGCCACTGGGGCGACGTCGACGCCTTCGCACTGTAAGGACCCAGGCTCGTCGACCTTACGCTCGCCTGACGTTGCTTACATTTCCATACGCTTGAGCTAACACGTTTACCCCCGTATCAACAGTGTGCGGGGGGTAAACTTATGCGCATGTTATAACTTGCCCGGAAGGATTCATCATGCTCAGGATCGGTCTTCTTACCAGTGGCGGCGACTGCCAGGCGCTCAACGCCACCATGCGCGGCATCGTCAAAACGCTTATGACCAATAGCGAAGAGCCTATCGAGATTTATGGCTTTGAGGACGGCTATCAGGGCCTTATCTACAGCAGGTTCCGCGTCATGACGCCCGCCGATTTTAGCGGCATCCTCACCCGCGGCGGCACCATCCTGGGCACGAGCCGCACACCGTTCAAGCGTCTGGATACCCCCGAGGCCGATGGTGTCGAGAAGGTGCCGGCGATGGTCCACACCTATCATAAGCTGCAGCTCGACTGCCTGTTTATGCTGGGCGGTAACGGCTCCACCAAGACCGCCAACCGCCTGCGCGAAGAGGGCCTCAACGTTATCGCGCTGCCCAAGACCATCGATAACGACACATGGGGCACCGAGCTGACGTTTGGCTTTACGAGCGCCATCGACGTCGCCACCAAGTGCATCGACGACATCCACACCACCGCTTCGAGCCACGGCCGCGTGTTCGTTATCGAGATCATGGGCCACAAGGTTGGCTGGATCCCGCTGTATGCCGGCGTCGCGGGCGGCGCGGATGTCATCTTGATTCCCGAGATCCCCTACGACATGGATAACGTCATCAAGACCATCGAGCATCGCATGGAAACCGGCAGCCGCTTTACGATTGTAGCCGTCGCCGAGGGCGCTATCTCCAAGGAGGACGCGGCGCTGTCCAAGAAGGAGTACAAGAAAAAGCTCGCCGAGCGCACGAGCCCGTCGATCGTCTACGACATCGCCAAGGAGATCGAGGCCAAGACCGGTCGCGAGACCCGCGTCGCCATCCCCGGCCACACGCAGCGCGGCGGTCAGCCCGACGCCCAGGACCGCATCTTTGCGACCCAGTGCGGCGTCGAGGCCGCGCTGGGCTGCCTACGCGGCGAGTTTGGCTACATGATTGCCCTGCGTGACGGCAAGATGTGCCACATGCCGCTCGAGGAGGTCGCTGGCAAGCTCAAGTACGTCGACCCCCAGAGCGATCTAGTGCGCGAGGCCAAGGCGTTGGGCATCAGCTTCGGCGACGAATAGCCTCGGCTGGAACCGCCCCCATCGGAGGCCCCCAGGGCTTACCTCCCAAATCGTCCTCGGACATGTCAGGACCCCGCTGTGCGCTTCGCGCGGCGGGGTCCTTCCGTCCTGCGGAAAGATTTGGGAGGTAAGCCCTGGGGCCTCCTGCGGTAACCGGGGAGGCCGAGGCTATTCGTCTTCTTGCTGCAAGTGCCTGGGGTAGGATGCGGCGTGCATTTTTGGGAGTATTCAGCAGCCGAGGGTGCCTGCATACTGGATTTTGGGCGAGAGACAGGCGCCGCGGGCCGCATTCTGCAAAAAAAATGAGCGGTCCTCGAGGCGCCGGAGCTCAAAGTCAGGCTTTCAATGCGCTTTTGTGCGCCCGCTCCCGCACCCGCGGGCTCCGGGATGCTGAATACTCCGGAATTTGCACGTCGCCCCCTGGGGTACCCGCGGGCAAAAAGCAACCGCCCCGCCGAAATATGCAATCGGCGGGGCGGTTTATGCAAAAATGCGGTTGTGGTACATTACAGCTCGCTACAGCTTGAATCCCAGGCAGGTTACTCGGCGCTTTTGAGGGCGCCGACCATGTCGATCTTGTTGAGGGTACGATTGGTGGCGAGGTTGACGATAAACGTAAAGCCAAAGGAAAGCACCACGGCGAGCACGTAGCTTAGCGGCTCGACCTCAACATCAAAGTACAGCGACGGCATCTGCAAAATGTACGTAAAACTCTCGGCCAGCAAGCCGCCCAGTGGCACGCCCAGCGCGGCGCCAATTGCCGTGAGGATCAACGTCTCCTTGTTGACGTAATGGTGCACCTCGCCACGGCGGAAACCAAGCACCTTGATGGTCGCCAGCTCGCGCTCGCGCTCGGAGATATTCGTGTTGGACAGCGTAAACACCACCACAAACGACAGGCACGCCGCCATAAAGGTCACGAGCACCACGACGGAATTGATAATAGTGAAGTTCGCCTCAAAGTTCTCCCAATGCTCGGCCGTGCTCGAAATCGAAAGCCAGCCGTCACTCTTAAGCTTCTTGCTAAACGCAATCTGGTCGGCCGACGAACCCTTGAGCAGCGCAAAGATGCCATTGAGGCGAACGCTGCGCCCAAACGCGCGCTCATAGGTGCCCTGCGTCATGTAAAGCGTGTTGCCCAGATAGTTGAGCGAAATGTCGCTGACTTTGACCTTGGCTACGTTGAGCGACGAATCCTGGACGTGTGCCGTATCGCCCGGTTGAATCCCCAGCACCAGCTGTGAACTCTTGCTCAGGTACACATCTCCGTCACGCAAAGATAGCGGCTCTTTGGACTCATCCTCGAGACGCACGTAGTCGTCCAGGTCGTTCGTGCGGTCATCGGGCACCACGATCAGCTGCACGGTCTCGCTCTTGCCGCCAAATGTAAAGGTGACGTTGTCGGTCATAATCGACAGCGTCGAAGACACGGTCACGTCGGAATCCTTGGCTGCGCTTCGCTCGTCGAGCGCCGCGCACGTCTGTGAAAAATCGTCGGGATTGGCAACCGCCAGCAGGTCATAGCGCGTGATATGCCCGTACTGCTTGGGCGAAAGCGCGACCGACGTATCACGAATGCCCATGCCGCAAATCACAAGCGCCGTGCAGCCGGCGATGCCAAAGATGGTCATAAAGGCGCGCTTTTTATAGCGGAATAGGTTGCGTGCAGCGACCTTGTTCAAAAAGCCCATGCGGCGCCAGATAAAGCCGATGCGCTCGAGCAAGATGCGTGAGCCAGCGCGCGGGGCCTTGGGACGCATAAGCGAGGCCGGGGTCTCGGCCATCTCGTGGCGGCAGGCGATAATCGTGGCGCCCACCACGCCCACGGCAAACAGCGCCACCGACACGAGCGACGACACGATATCGTACGAAAGCAGCATCTGGGGCAGTGAGTACATGTCGTCAAACACCGTAAACAGGAACAGCGGCAGGCCCACGAATCCGATGATGTTGCCAAGCACGCCGCCGATCAGACAAGCCCACAGCGCGTAGTCCACGTATTTGGACAGGATGCGCCCGCGCGAATAACCGAGTGCCTTATACAGACCAATGAGCGTGCGCTCCTCCTCAACCATACGCGTGGCAGTGGTAAGGCTGATGAGCACGGCGACGATAAAGAAGATAAACGGGAACACGGTGGCGATGGCCTCGATCGAAGAACTGTCGCTCTCGACGCTCGAGTAGCTTGCGATATTGCCGCGATCCTGGATGTACCAGGTGCATTCGCCCAGGTCAGAGAGCTCGGCACGGGCATCGGCAAACTGTTGGTCGGCGGCGGCGCGGCGCTGGTCCAACTCGGCCTGAGCCTGGACGCGCTCCTCACTGCCCTCGGCCATACGATCGATGTTGCCCTGTTCAATCCCAAAGAGCATATTCGCCTGACGCTCGGCCGCATCCAAGCTTGCCGGCGTGTCGACCGTCAGCTCCTGAGCACGCGCTTTCTCGCGCTCGTCGCGAATCTCTTCGATATTGCCCTTGACCTCGTTGATCTTTGTCGTGTAGGCATCGGAATAGGAGTTGAGGCTCTTGGCTCCCTCGACGATCACGTGGACCGCGGAGTAGGAAGAAGATGTCGCGGCGTCCTCGTTCACATAGAACTTATAATCCGCAGCCGAAGCAGCGCGAAAGGCGTTGACTGTCGAGTCGGAGCTCACGTCGGTGGGATCGAGGACCTCGGCCGTAATGGTGTAATCGCCCGCGGCAAACTGGTCCTTGGCGCTTTGGTTCGACGAGCTCGCGTCATTGGCAGCAAAACTCACCGTATCGCCGAGCTTTTTGCCCGAAGCCTTCAGGAACTTCGAAGTCACCGCGACCTCATCGGCACTCTCGGGCAAATCGCCGTTCACCAGCACCGGCTGATCGATGTTCTCCTTGGAAAGGCTCTGCACGACCACGCGCTCGCGCGTTGTGCCCACGGCGGTGTAGGCGGTCTCGGTGTAGATACCCTCAGCCGTCTCGACGCCGTCGACCTCTTGGATAGCCGCAAGATCGTCGCGTGTAAGGCCATAGGTCGACTGCACGTTAATGTCATAGACATTCTGCTGGTCAAAATACGCGTCGACCGAATCGCACAGATCCTCGCAGCCCGCCTTAAGGCCGCACATCACACTCACGCCGAGAGCGGTGATAACCACGATGGACAAAAAGCGCTTAAGACTGCCCCGAATCGTGCGGTAGATGCCACGGCGAAAAACCGTCGGCACCATATCGTTTGAGCTTTGGGCAGTGCGGTAGGTCGTAAAATCCTGCTCGCGCTCCGTGTTCCGCGCGTCGCGGCGTTGGCTGTTTTGGCGGTCCTGATCCATGGGCGCTACCACTCGATCGTCTCGATAGGCACGGGATTTTGCTGGACCGTCTCGCTCTCCACGCGACCGCTCTTAAAGCGAATCAGGCGATCGGCCATGGGCGCGAGCGCGGAGTTGTGCGTGATGATGATGACCGTAATGCCCTGCTTGCGGCAGGTATCCTGCAGCAGCTGCAAGATCTGCTTGCCGGTTTTATAGTCGAGCGCGCCCGTGGGCTCGTCGCACAGAAGCAGCTTGGGGTTCTTTGCCAGTGCGCGGGCGATGGACACGCGCTGCTGCTCGCCGCCCGAAAGCTGTGCCGGAAAGTTGCCCAGGCGCTCGCCCAGGCCAACCTGACGAAGCGTCTGTTCGGCATCGAGCGAATCGGGGCAAATCTGAGCTGCGAGCTCAACGTTTTCGAGGGCCGTCAGGTTGGGAACCAGATTGTAGAACTGGAAGACAAAACCGACATCGGCGCGGCGGTATTCCACGAGCTGCGCCTCGTTAGCGGAGCTCACATCGCGCCCGTCCACCGTCACGGTGCCGGAGGTCGCCGTATCCATGCCGCCCAGAATGTTGAGCGCCGTGGTCTTGCCGGCACCCGAGGCACCCAGGATAATGGCGAGCTCGCCGCGCTCGACCGTAAAGCTCGCGCCGTCGAGCGCGTGGATGCGGGCATCGCCCTCGCCGTATGCTTTGATGACGTCTTTAAATTCGATATAGGCCATCGATCGGTTCCCATCTGGTCGGATAACTCTTTAGTATTACCCATTTCGCACCGACCAAAAAGGGACAGGTTCATTTTGGCAGGTTTTATATGGGGAAACGGGGAGCGCAGACGGGCGCCGGGAAGGCAGAGACATCATCGACGGGGTCTGGCCGACCGCCAAACACAACGCACGCATCTCAATCTGTCAGCCAAATCATTCGAACAGCTGTTCGTTTCTATGATATGATTCCGTTATCTAAGCAGGCCAATACGCAGAAAGGCGGCCAACATGGCGTTCGACTTTAAGAAGGAATGCAAGGAGCTCTACAAACCTGCAAGCAAGCCGAGTATCGTAACTGTCCCGCCTATGAGCTACGTTGCCGTTCGCGGAAAGGGCGACCCAAATACCGAAGGTGGCGAGTATCAAAACGCTCTGCCGCTACTTTACGGAATCGCCTATACCGTCAAGATGTCGAAGAAAGGCTCAAGGAGTATCGAGGGTTATTTCGACTTTGTGGTACCTCCGCTCGAGGGTTTCTGGTGGCAAGACTCCCCGAGCGGCGACATCGACTATGTACGCAAGGACGATTTCAACTTTATCTCGTGCATCCGCCTACCCGATTTCGTCACCCGAGATGACTTTGACTGGGCAGTCGTGGAAGCCACGAACAAAAAGAAACTGGACTTTTCTGCCGTCGAGCTGCTTAAAGTTGACGAGGGCCTCTGCGTTCAATGCATGCACACCGGGCCCTACGACAACGAACCGGCGACCGTAGACGCTATGCATGAATACACGACCGAGCAGGGCTATGTCCCCGACTTCTCAGATACCCGTTTACATCACGAAATCTATCTTTCCGATCCACGCAAGTGTGCGCCGGAGAAACTTAAGACTGTGGTTCGTCATCCTATCAAGCGCGCTGAATAGCGTGGAGCGTCATTTCACGCGCTGGGTTTTAAGCCAGCCAACCAGCCGCCTCCTAGGCCGTCCGGTAATTATCTTGACGCGGCCCGTCGCATCTTATAAGTTTGTTTTGCTAAAGCTGGAAAGCCTCTCAACGATGCGCAACTCCAGCTCTTTTTATATCAAGAGGCTTAATGAAATACCAGAAGTCGCGGATATCCATCAACGAACAAATAGCACTATTGACAGAAAACAAGGGTCTTAAGTGCTCTGATCAAAGCGAACTCGAGCGAGCTTTGGTCGAAGCCAACCACTACAGACTGTCGGCCTACTGGTTTCCCTACAAAACCAAATGCAAGTCCGGGATTACCATCTTTCGCGAAGGCACAACATTCGAAACCATCATCTACACGTATGAATTTGACCGAGCCCTCCGGCAGTTAATGTTTGATGCGGTCGGCAGTGCGGTCGGCAGAATTGAGATCTACCTCAGAAGCAGAATTGCCTATCTTGCCTCTGAGGAACGCGGGCCTTTCTGTTACCCAGATGTCGCCATAACGAGGCTCAACTCGGCATGCCCGTCGAGCTCTGCGCCGCACTGGGCTACGCAGCCGCCTTTGGCAGCGCCACCAATACACTGCTCGCACCCATCCCTATTGGCTGCGAAGTCTTCGGCTTTGGTAACTTGCCGATGTTCATTATTGTCTGCGTTGTGACTTACCTGTTCAACATGGATAAGTCCATCTACGCCCTGCAGGAGCGGGCGTAGATCGATGTCCAGGCAGGTGGTCTCAGCCGGAAACGGCGTCCCACTCTGAGGCTGTATTCCGGGACACGGTTTCCGCTTGGAACGCCATTCGGAAAGCGCATCCCGCTTTAAAACGGAATTCCGGGACGTAGTTTCCGTCTGAGCCTCCATTCGGAAAGCATGTCCCGTTCTTTCACGGCGTCTTGGCTATGCAAAGTGTTCGAGCGTTACTCCTCGTACGCGCCCTCAAGCCGAAGCAGCCACTCCTTGCGGTCAAGCCCGCCGGCATACCCGTTAAGCGAACCATCGGCGGCAACCACACGATGGCACGGCACAATAATCGAAACAGGGTTGCGAGCGACCGCGGCCCCCACGGCACGGGGAGACACAACGGGTGTCTCATTTCCCGGCACACGATGTCGAGCCGCAACACGCTGGGCGATCTCGCCATACGTAGCGACCTCGCCACGCGGAATAGAAAGCAGCTCGTACCAAACTTCACGCTGAAACGCCGTGCCAATCAAATGCAACGGCGGCGTAAACCGAGGTTCCTGCCCTGCAAAATAAGCATTCAGCCAAGCCCAAGAACGATCAAGCACCGAAGACGCTGCACCATTTGCCGGACTCACCGACGACATGCCGCCAGCACCAGAAACTGCATCGGCGCCTTCAACATGTTCGGGATCTTCTTTGAGAAGCGTGGAGCCAAAGTGCTCCTGCCCCTCAAACCAAAGCCCCGTCAAACCGCGGCCATCAGCGGCAAGCAAGATTTCGCCCAAAGGCGAAGCAAACGTCGTCGTGACCACCAGCGGCTCCTTTCAAAACTCCGCAACATAATACCGCGAATTGTGCAGACAACCCCAATCGACCCCAAAGTCACCTCAGGCAGCAGGCGCGACAGCGCCGCAGCTGCCGGCCGTGCTCCGCGGCCCCCAAAGGCGGCAGGCACAAAGCGCCGAGGCCGCCGCCGGGATCAGGGCCCGCAACGGCCACGTGCCCCATCAGCCCAGCGGCCCCAACCAACAACGACCCCATCGCAGGCCGCTCGCAGCCGCGTCACCGCAGGCGGGGGCCGGGCTTAGTTTTCAGAACACTCCGCAGACCAGTGTGGCGCCTTGTCCGCGGCTCCGAAGGAGCAGGACAAGGTGCCACACATGGTCGAGGACGTTCTGAAAACTAAGTCCGGCCCCCGCCGGACAGGCCACACTACTCGCAGAGCAGCTTAGCGATCTGGACGGCGTTGGTTGCCGCGCCCTTACGGATTTGGTCGCCGCAGCACCAGAAGGTGATGCCACGCGCGGCCTCGGGGTTCGAGATGTCGCGGCGTACGCGACCGACCCAAATCAGGTCCTGGTCGGAGGTGTCCATCGGCATGGGGAAGCGGTCGTGCGCATCCTCGGCGCTCATGTCGTCAACTAGCTTGACACCCGGAGCGGCAGCCAGCGCGGCACGGGCCTCTTCCACCGTGATGTCGCGCTCGAACTCAAGCGTGATGCTCTCGGAGTGCGAGCGCAGCACGGGCACGCGCACACAGGTGCAGTTCACGCGCAGCTCGGGCAGATGCATGATCTTGCGGCCCTCGTTTTGCAACTTCATCTCCTCGGAGGTAAAGCCCTCCTCCTTGACGCCGCCAATCTGCGGAATCAGGTTGCTCGCGAGCTGGGCGGCAAACGCGCGCGGCTCGGGAATCTCCTCGCCACGGCCCAGGGCGGCCAGCTGAGCCTCGAGCTCGGCCATACCGGGGGCGCCAGCACCCGAAGCCGCCTGGTACGTCGAGACGATCATGCGCTTCACGCCAGCGAGCTGATGCAGCGGCCACGTGGGAACCAGGCCGATAATGGTCGCGCAGTTGGGGTTGGCGATAAGGCCGTGATGCCACTTGATGTCGTCGGCATTGATCTCGGGCACAACCAGCGGCACCTCGGGATCCATGCGGAAGGCATGGCTGTTGTCGACCACGACGGCGCCGCGCTTGACGGCCTCGGGCAGTAGCTCCTTCGCGATGTCGTCGCCGGCAGCTCCAAGCACAATGTCACAGCCCTCAAAGGCCTCGGGACAAGCCTCTTCGATCACGATCTGCTCGCCACGGAACTCGACGGTCTTGCCCGCAGAACGCGCGCTCGCCAGCAGCTTGAGCTTGCCAACCGGGAACTCCTGCTCGTTGAGGCACTCGAGCATCTGGGTGCCCACGGCTCCCGTCGCGCCCAAAATAGCAACCGTGTACTGTTTCATGCTTCCCCCTTTAAAGGTTGTGGCTTTTGCCCGCACGCCAAGCAGGCCGATTATTGTTGCCAGTGTATACAAGAACGGGGCGGGCACGAAACCCGCCCCGTCGAAACGAAACCGAAACGAAACGCCCCGCCATAGATTTTTGAGGCAAGTCCAAAAATCTACTGGGATAGCAGCTACTTGTGGAGCGCGACCAGAGCGGGATCGACCGGCGCGGGAGCCTCCAGATCGGAGACCTTCACAATGCCGTTCTCGTCGGAGAAGGCACGGTAGATGGTCTGAATCGCCAGGTCAAAGTCCTTCTCCTCGACACCGATAATGATGTTGATCTCGTCGCAGCTCTGCGAAATCATACGCACGCTCACGCCGGCCTGGCCAAGCATGCCAAACAGGTGGCCAGAGATGCCGGCACGACCGCGCAGGTTACGACCGACGGTCGCGATAAGCGCCAGGCCCTCGACAACCTCGATCTCGAGCGGCTCGACCTCCTGCTGAATGTCGCCCACGAGCGAGTACAGTGAATCGTGAACGTCTTGCTCCTGCACCACGGCGCCAAAGCGGTCGACACCGGTGGGCATGTGCTCGACGGAAACGTCATAGCGCTCGAAGACCGAAAGCGCGCGGCGCATAAAACCGACACGGGGTTTGGTGCGGTCGCGGGCAACGTTGATGGCGACAAAACCGCGCTTGCCGGTCACACCGGTAATGATGGGCTCCGCCTCGCCCTCATCAGCCGTCTCGCTAATGATGGTGCCGGGGTCCTGCGGCGCATTGGTGTTCTTGATGACCAACGGAATGCCTGCCTCGCGCACGGGGAACACGGCCTCCTCGTGCAGGACACTTGCGCCCATGTACGAAAGCTCGCGCAGCTCCTCGTAGGTAACGCGCGCAATGGGCTGAGCCTCGGGAACAATACGCGGATCGGCAGAATAGAAGCCCGAGACGTCAGTCCAGTTCTCGTAAAGGTCGGCGCCCAGGCACTTAGCCAAGATCGAGCCCGAGATATCGCCGCCGCCACGATCGAGCAGCTTGATCTGGCCCTCACGCGTCGCGCCGTAGAAACCGGGCATAACAAAGCCGCCCTGCTGACCGTACTCCTGCACCAGCTCGGAGGTACGGTTCATGCTGAGCGTACCGTCGTGATGGAACGCCACAACCGTCGCGGCATCCAGGAACGGCAGGCCCAGGTACTCGGCCATCAGGCGAGCGGTGAAGTACTCGCCGCGGCTCACAAGCTCCTCGGTGGAGTAGCCGCCCGAGCGGGCGCGCTCGGCAAAGGCCGCAAACTCCTCGCGGATGGGATAGGTGAGCTCCAGCTCGTCAGCGATATCAAAATAGCGCTGGCCAATGTCCTCGAGTAGCTCCTCGCACGACACGTGATACTTAACGTGCGCGTTAACCAGGTAGAGCAGGTCGGTCACCTTGGTGTCGCCCTTAAAGCGGCGGCCGCAGGCGGAAACCACCACAAAACGGCGGGCAGGGTCGGCGTCGACGATGGCCTTGATCTTTTTGAAGTGTTCGGCGTCGGCGACCGACGAGCCGCCAAACTTGGCAATCTTAATCATGGGCTGGAGGTTACCTTTCTAAAAAGCCTCTGCGAACCTATTTTGCGCGCTCTGATACCATGGTTTCACCGATTGGGACCAAGGCATCCGAGGAGCAGTGTTATATGGGAACTTATCATAGTACACGAGGACGCACTTTATCGTGCTCAAGTAAGGTGGCAATCCGTACCGGCATCGCTCCCGACGGGGGTTTGTTTGTCTCGGACGAGCTCGGCACCCAGCAGGTCGATATCAGCTCGCTTGCAGATAAATCGTACTTTGAAATCGCTCAAGATGTGTTGGGAATGTTACTGAATGATTACACGGCCGAAGAAATTTCGGCGTGTGTCGACGAGGCATACCGCGGCACGTTCGCGAGTGAAGAGGTTACGCCGCTCGTCAAACTCGACGCCGCGCCGGGCGCTGACGCCCCCCAGACCTATGTGATGGAGCTCTTTGGCGGTCCCACGAGCGCCTTCAAGGACGTCGCCCTGCAGATGCTCCCCCGCCTCATGGCCCGCACTTCCGCCAAGGACGGCGGCGCTGAGCGCATCATGATCGTCACCGCCACGTCGGGCGACACCGGCAAGGCCGCGCTCGCCGGTTTTGCCGACGCTCCGGGCACGGGCATCACCGTCTTTTATCCCGAGGGCAAGGTCAGCCGCGTCCAGAACCTGCAGATGTCCACGCAGGAGGGCAACAACGTCGCCGTCTGCGGTATCCGCGGCAACTTTGACGACGCCCAGAGCGCCGTCAAGCGCATCTTTGCCGATAAGGAGCTTGCCGAGCGTCTGGAGGCCGCCGGCACGGTGCTTTCGAGCGCCAACTCCATCAACGTCGGCCGCCTGGTACCGCAGGTCGTCTACTACTTTGCCGCCTATGCGCAGCTGCTGCGCGCCGGCGCCATCGAGGCTGGCGACGCCGTAGAGTTCTGCGTACCGACCGGCAACTTTGGCGATATCTTGGCCGGCTACTACGCCAAGCGCATGGGTCTGCCCGTCGCCAAGCTCGTCGTGGCGAGCGACAAGAACAACGTACTTGCCGACTTCCTGACTACCGGCGTCTACGACCGCAACCGTCCGTTCTTCACGACCATCTCGCCGTCGATGGACATCCTCATCAGCTCCAACCTCGAGCGCATGCTCTACTTCCTGTCCGATGGCGACTGCGAACTCGTTGCCGGCCTTATGGAGCAGCTGGCACAGACTGGTCGCTACGAGGTTCCCGCCGACCTGCTGGCAAAGATTCAGAGCATCTTTGGCTGCGGTTGGGCCAGCGAGGACGAGGTCCGCGCTGCCATCAAGAGTTGCTGGGATGCGAACGGCTACGTGATCGACCCGCATACTGCTTGCGGCTATCACGTCTTTGAGCAGGTCGCTCCCGCCGAGGGTGCCAAGGCCCGCGTGCTGCTTTCGACCGCAAGCCCCTACAAGTTCCCGCGCGCCTGCTGCGACGCCCTGGGCCTCGACGTTCCCGAGGATGATTTTGAGGCTATGCGCGTACTCGAGCAGGCCACCAACACGGTCGCCCCGAGCCAGCTCGCCGAACTCGAATCCAAACCCGTCCGCTTCGAAGACGTCTGCGACGTCGATGAGATGGCAAGCTACGTCGAGTCCGCAGCAAAACGAATGAGTGCCAACTAGATCCCTTATTAAGCGCCGGCGAAAGCCGGCGCACCTTCTTTTTATTTAGCTTTCGGGATGATGACGAGCATGCGAGCGGGTCTGGCCGTTTAGTTCGTCGCGAGTTCCGCACGAGCCGGAAAGCACTTAATGTGCTTTCCGAGCGAGCCAGGACTGCCCGAGCAGCGAACTAAACGGCCAGACCCGCCCAGGAGGACCCACATGATCAAAATCACCGTCCCAGCAACCAGCGCCAACCTAGGCATCGGCTACGACACCCTCGGCATGGCCGTCAGCCTCTACTCGCACTTCACCTTCGAGCGCGCCGACAAGCTCACCATCACGGGCTGCCCCGAGGAGTTCCAAAACGAGAATAACCTGGTCTATGTGAGCTTTGTCGATGCTCTGGCCGCGTGGGGCGAGCCGGCTTTCCCCGTTGCCATCGACATTCAAACCGACGTGCCCGTCGCCCGCGGCCTGGGTTCCAGCTCCACCTGCGTCGTCGCCGGCATCATGGCGGCCGCCGCGCTGACAGGCCACACCGTCGACCGCGCCGAACTCGTCCGCATCGCCACCGAGGTCGAGGGCCATCCCGATAACGTCGCCCCCGCTATCCTGGGCGGCGCCGTCTGCTCCTTTACGCCGACCGATTCGCTCCCCCAGTGTCTGCGCTACGAGGTGAGCGATCGCTTGCGTTTTATTACCGTGATTCCACCTTACGAGGTGCACACGAGTGAGGCGCGCAAGGTCGTGCCACAGGAGATTCCGCTCTCCACCGCCGTGTGGCAGATGGGCCGCATCGCGGGCATGACGCGCGGCCTGGAGACCGGCGACCTTGACCTGATTGCCGCCGCCAACGACGACCGCATCCAGGAGCCCTATCGCCGCCGCCTCATCCCCGACTACAACGCAGTGCGCGACACCTGCCTTAACGGCGGCGCTAAGACCATCTGGATTAGCGGCTCGGGCTCGACCCTCATGGCTGTGACCGACGACACCATCGTGGCAAAGTTCCTACAGGTCAAGCTGCGTGAGCAGTTCCCCAAGTGTGATACGCATATCCTCACGTGCGACACGGAAGGCGCCCAGATCGAATACCTGTAGCGCCCTGCCTCATTGCTCTCACCGGTCCCCTTGGGGCTTCCCCTGAAAACGTCCTCGATCATGAATTGCCCCGTCGTGCGCTTCGCGCGACGGGGCAATTCGATCTGCGGATTGTTTTCAGGGGAAGCCCCAAGGGGACCTGCGCAGCCTCGACAGGATAGTCGCATTCAATGATTTAATCTTGTGCTCCAACGGAGCCACAGACGAGAGGCCTTCGCGCTGCGGAATAATTTTGAGGGGAACACCCCGACCATCCCTGCGTTTACCTTGCTGAGGATGTCTACAGGGACCCACGCTTTGAAGGGGCGCCGGGCAGATAGGGGCTTTTTAGGTTACATAATAAACTGTTAATCTATGCTACTATTTAACTAGGCATCGCAGTATGGAGGTGGTCAAAGTGTTACGCACACTCAAAGCTTCGTTTTTCCTCTCGATACTTTTGATATTACCGATATGTTTCTCGTTTAGCCCTTCGACTGCTTATGCTGCAGAAAGCGATGCTGTCGCAATTTCTGGCGCAACCCAAGATTTTGATTTAACGAAAGGTCCCGAGCAGTCTCATCAAATCAAGCTTAAGGATGGGACCGTTGCAGTAATAGGAATTAAAAAAACCAATGAACCCAGCCTGATATGGGACAGTTACTACAACAACGCATCTGGAACTTGGACTATCTATTACAACAGTCCTTTTATTTATCGCGAATTCAAGATCAAGATAGCGAACTCGCTCATTACCAGCGCTTGGGGACAAAACTATACGACTATCGGCTGTACGGTAACTAACGAGTCCTTTATATGGAACTCGAAACAGGCGACATATCGACTCAACTATGAATCGATGGGGATGACGTCCGGTATCGCCGTGTTGCAAGCGACCATGGAAGGCAGCACGCTCCACACCTATGCAAACTAGACTCACATCAATTGAGGAAGTTCAATGATCCCAATTCCTGCACGCTCAGACATTATGATCGCTCTCGTTTGGATTCTCGTCGGAGTGCTTATTTGGCGTATCTGCAAATGGGTTAAAAACAAGAAATAGTTGATAAAACGTATATGCCATTTATGCGATGCTTGGGGCCGTTAAATCGGCCCCTATTTCTATAGCTTTTCAAGCAGCAGTCACCCATTTGGAAGTCGCAACGCCATTCATACGATTTCGGCCCTTTAAGCCGCTATCTATTGGTAGGGACTCTTGCTGGTAAGGAGCGCTTACTAGATACAAACCTTGGCAATATATTGGTTTACGCTGCGCTTGTTTCTTTGTATTCGAAGACTGGTTCTAGGAGGTCTTCGATGTTACAGTGGAGGGCTTTTGCTATAGCTCTTACGGTTGTTACCGAGGCTTCATTGATGTTTCTCTGGCGCTGCTCGTACATTTGGATTGAGCGGAGCGATACGCCTGATTCGTATGCCAGGTCTTGTTGGGTTTTCTTAAGCTTCTTTCTTGCTAACGCAAGTTTTGTTTGCCTGGACGCTTTCTTCGCCATATCGCAGACGAGGCGAGCCACGCGTTCCTCCGAGGCTTCGTGCCAGGGGTAGTACAGACTGCGCAGCGCATCAAATGGAACGACATGCAGCAAATCTTCGAAAGACTCTCCTAGGCGCCACTGAAGGTATGCCAATATCCAGCCTGTCCAATATTCCGGTGTCTTTTCGAATCGGTAGGTTCGATTTGGCATCGGCCTTGATTGATAGCCGGACCTTTCGGCAATGAGCGCGAACAGCTCAACGCCCGATTTTCCCGACACCACCCATGCGTTGCCGCGTTCAAACTCGCGGGCTACGCCGCTCAGGCAAAAGAGTTCAGCGACCTCGGACCCTTCCGCTCCATAGTCGTTTACGGCATAGTCAAAACAGTCGCCGAGGTTGCTCATTGCGTCCTCAAGGTAATAGACGGGATATGTTCTACTCGGTCCACAATCCGTCAACTCTTGGATCATCTAAATCAACCCTCCCTGCCATCAAATCCCTAATGTCGACACCATCAGAGTCAAATCCGTTTACCGTATCCAGATACTTACGTCGAGCGTTCTGTTCTTGCTCAAATCGTTTGGGATAAAACTCGGCTCCCGAGGCCTGCTTCCAGTCGCGGAACCTGATCGCCGAGAACGCGCGCTCACTCATAAGCGCATATTGGATACCTAGGTCTCCTAAAAAACTATCACTGAGGTGATACAGATAGGGACTTTTGAAAGGTTAGGCCTGATTAGAGGCAAGCCTCGGCGATGCGGCGCTTGAGCTCGTCGATGCCGGCGCCGGTTTGGGAGCTTGTGATGATCACGTTCTCGGCAGGGACGTTGAGCTGCTTTTTGATGGCTGCTGCCTGGCGGGCCTGTTGGGTGCGGCTGAGCTTGTCGGCCTTGGTGAGGCAGACGATAAAGTTGAACTCGTTGCCCTGCAGGTAGTCGATCATGTCATGGTCGAGTTTACTGGGATCGTGGCGAATGTCCACCAGCGATACAACCAGGTTAAAGCTGCGCTCGGAGTCGAAGAAGTCGCCGATGAGCTCGGCCCAGCGGTCGCGCTCGGCCTTGGAACGGCGAGCGAAACCGTAGCCCGGCAGGTCCACAAAGTGCACGTCGTCGGCCTCGAAGAAATTGATATTGCTCGTTTTGCCCGGCGTGCTCGAAACCTTGACGAGGTTCTTGCGGCCGAAGAGCTTGTTCATGATGGAGGACTTGCCCACGTTGGAGCGGCCCACAAAGCTCACCTCGGGACAGGTGGACTCGGGGATCTGCGAAACCTTGCCATAGCTGGCGACGAACTTGGCAAGCTGGTAGTTAATGGAATCGGCCATGGACACTCCTTGGTCGTAGGTTCTTACAAAACGGGCGTGCTATTGCGCGGCGGCGATACGACGAACGATGTCAAGCGTGATGCCGCTCGCGGTACGGGCGTACTCATCCAGATCGAACTCGCGCTCGCAAAACGCGTCATATGCCTCGTCACAATTATCGCTGATAGCGCGCAGCACTAGGCAATCGACACCATTCTTGGCCGCGATGTGCGCAATTGCCGCGCCCTCCATCTCGACGCAATCGGCACGCGTGGCCTCAATCGCAGCGTTACGCATGGCGTCACCCGTAACAAAGCGGTCACCCGTGGCGATAGTGCCACACAGGAACTGCTTGGAGTCCTTCTTCGCAGAAGTCTCATCCGCCGAGGCATCCACAAATCCATGCTCGGCAAGCACGGCGGCGGCAACATCAGCCAACGCCGGCGTCGAGACAAACTCCTCGAGCCCCGGCGCGGACTCGGCGATGAGTGCCGTATCGGTATCCAGATAGCGCAGGCACTTGCCTATAACCACGTCGTTAATATGCAGTTTAGGGTTTAGGCCTCCCGCGATACCCGAAAACACAACGGTCTGCGGGGCGTATTTGCTGATGAGATGCTGCGTTGCGGCAGCGGCGTTCACGGTACCCATGCCAGCGGTCGTGGCGACCACCGTCAGACCGTCAAGCTCGCCGCTCACAACGGTCAAGCCCGCCTCCTGCGCCTCATGCGTGCCACTCAGCTCTTCTTTAATCTGCGCAACCTCTTTTTCGAGTGCGCCTATGATCGCGATGGTTGCCATGCCATCCCCCAAATCCGTGCAAATTGCTTATCCACGGTATGGTACCAGCATTTTGGTTCTTTCACTTTTTACGAAGTCGCTAGGCCAACGAGGACCGCACATCATAGAGCGCCTTTGCAATCGCGGCCACAGCCTCGCTCGACTGGTCGCTCCACGGCATCGACGTCATGATGCTCATAACATAGCTATGGCCGTCGACGTCGATCAGTCCGGCATCACATGTCGAATAGCAACCGTCCTCGCTGATCCAGCCTGCCTTGTTGCGCACCGAGACCTGATCGTCCGCAATGCCATCGCGAATAAACGAGCGCGATGTTGATGCCAGAAGGCCCGACAACCACTGTGAAGTCTCGGTATCCGTGCTCAGATACTCGCTCATCTCACGCCATAACCTAGCAGAAGTGCGCGGGCAATAGGTGGGAAAATCACTCATCGGATCGAGCGCGGTATCGTAATCGATGCCAAGACTGACAATCCAATCCTCGTAACCGGCATGGTCAAACGCCGCACGTAACGCAATAAACGAATCGTTGTCCGAATTAACGACCGCGGCCTCGATTAGGTCGCGCACCGTCTGCCAGCCCATGTTATAGCCACCATAGGTGCCAAGGGAATCATCAAGTGAGACCTGGCCCGTCTCGACCAGAGATTCGCAGATGTACAACGCATAGAGCGCCTTGTAGCTACTCGCGCCGTAAACCTCGACATCGGCGTTATACGTCACGCCCTTGCCGCTCGACAAATCGTAAAACACCACGCCCACATCGCCGAATTCCTGGGCCTGATCAAGGGCATCTTGGAGTGCGGCGAGGCTCTCATCCTCCAGGGCGGGGATCTGGTCATCAACCAATGAGAAGGTCTGCACGGTATCGCCTGAGGGAATATCGTTAAAGTCCGCCTTCGAAAGCCTCGTCTTAAGGCTCGCTGTCGACAGGGTTTGACTTGCGGTGGCTTTAGATTCAGAGACCTTTTTGTTTTGCGTCTGTACCGTTGACGCATCTGAGTGTGCCATTCGCTCCGACGCGTAGGTTTTGGCGGTAATTCCGAGGATAATAACCGCCAACGTTAGCATCCCAACGGCGGCAATCTTCGTCACGCGGATGCGAACGTCAGCGAGGCCACGCGAAGGCGTGCCCTTCGTCTCATATCTGCTGCCATGCTGCGGCACATACTCGTCCCGCGATGCGTTGCTTCGCACGTGGTCTCCTGACTGCTACCGTTTATATACGAGCAGCATAATACCGAGCAGGCATTTCTTTCCAAAGATATTCAGCGGCGTTTAAGGTGTCTTTAAAGAAACCACAAGCGTATTTATCCAAATGGCACGATTCTGTTGCGTATCTCTGTCCAAAACGCAGTTGCGGTGGAATAGTTCCTGTTTGGGCGGCATAAGCCGAAAAACAAGAACTATTCCACCGCAACTTGACAGGGCTCTTTGGCAATCAACTTGGTGCCCAGGGGCACTCATTTAAGTCTGTCCCCAATGAGTGCCCTTGGGGAGCAGAATGGCTCGCTAGCCGATAGCGTTTTTGAGTTCCGCGCGGCGCTTTTTCATGCCCGTCATGACGGCGCTGCGCAGCTCGGGCATGCGCGCGGTATCCATCTGTGGAACGCCCTCGAGCTTATAGGGAATGCCCAATTGCTCGTACTTGACGACACCCATCGTGTGATACGGCAGCATTTCCAGGCCCACCACGTTGTGCCACGGGGCGATGAGGCGGCCGAGCGCCTCGCACTCCTCAACCGTATCGGTAATGCCCGGCACCACCACGTGGCGGATAACGACCTTAATCTTGCGACGCGCGAGCTCATCACCAAACGCCAGAATGCGTGCGGGATCGCAACCGGTCAGCTTTTTATGCTCGACGGGGTCGGCGTGTTTAATGTCGAGCAGCACCATATCGGTCTCGTTGAGCACGGCATTGAACTTCTCGGGATGCGCGGGGTCAAACGCATAGCCGCAGCTATCCAAGCAGGTATGCACGCGACCATCGGGGTTGTTGTGCATTGCACGGAACAGGTCGGCCAAAAACTCAGGCTGCAGGAGCGGCTCGCCGCCGGACACCGTAATACCGCCGCTGCGGTAAAACTCATGGTTGCTCTGGAACTCGTCCATCAGGTGCTCGACGGTCACCATGGTGCCGCCGTTAACCGACCAGGTGTCGGGGTTGTGGCAATACGCACAGCGCATGGGGCAGCCCTGAACAAACACCACAAAGCGAATGCCGGGACCGTCGACCGTACCCATCGTTTCAATCGAATGTACGCGGCCCAGGGCAAACGCGGAGTCCTCAGGACGAGCGTCCACACCCTCGAGCGTCATCTCTGCCATTCCCGCTACCTTGCCTCTCATTGGTTTTAGCTACATAAATGCCAGAATCATTCTAGCCCATACGTATGATGGCGAAACGGTTTAGCGGTCAATTGGGTTGTCCTATTTGACCCTACGCAAAAGCGGCGGGAAGGCTGTCGCAACCCGCCCGCCGCAGAGGCAATAGAAATCGATAGATGCCAGGCCTTACGCTTTAAGCGTGAGCACCGCACCGAAGGCGGTCGGGCCGCAATGGCTCGAGATGACGCCACCGACCTGAGTCCAGGTAACGTCCTTAAAGCCCAAGTCGTGCGCATAGACCTCCATGTCGTCGCGCAGCTCCTGGGAAAGGCCTACCGAATACGCCAGGCCAATGTGCGAGTAGTCGATCTCGCCCTTCGCAACCATGTGGTCAATAAAGGCGCGGGCGCATTTGAGCATAGAGCCGCGGAACTTCTTGGTCGCCACAAACTTACCGCCCGTTACCTCAATGCAGGGCTTAATCTTGAGCAGGTGGGCGCCCAGGAACGCGACGTTGGACAAGCGACCGCCCGCCTTAAGGAAGGCAAGGTCCGTAGGAACAAAACCCAGCAACACACGGTCCATGACGGAATTCGTAAATGCAAAGATCTCGTCGACGGTGGCATCGGGGTGAGCCTCGATGTATTTGGCGGTCTCGACGACAACGAGCGACTGACCCACCGAAACAAAACGCGTGTCCATGGAGAACACGTAGTCGCGCCCCTGGGCCGCAATCTTCGAGGACTGATGCGAACAGGTCGTGGCCTCAGAATACGCGAGATGCAGAATAGTCGCATCGGGCTGCTCGGCATGAATGCGGTCGTACACGTGAGCAAAATCCGCAGGCGCGCAGCCGCTGGTCTTGGGCATTACGCCAAACTCGTTGCAGCGCGAATAAATCTCGAGCGGATCGATCGAGCCGTCCTCGACGGTCTCGTCACCAATCGTGACATGCATGGGCACGCGCACGATGCCGTAGCGTTCGCAAAGCTCCGGCGTCACATCCGAACCAGACTCAACCACGATTACGTACTTGCCCATTATTATCACGACCCATCTCAACATTGGCTTTTCAATACATGGCACGCGCCGCCGCACTGTTGCACAACAGCGTCCAAGCGCCAAAGAGACGCCGCCCCTTGCACAACAAAGGACAGCGTCTCCCTGGAAAACTCCGTGCATCCTGAGATTCTACACGGTTTATTAAGGAGTGTTACTTATTCCACAAACGGTCGCTATATGCGGTAAGCGGTAGTTGGCCGCGACAACTGCGACACATTCCGTCCAGTAAATCCAATCGTGCTCCACGCACGGTTAATGCACGAGGCGGTAGAAATTCATCGATGCCGCACCCTCGGCGTGCAGCTCCATCGCCGGAACCGCCGGCGAATAGGTACGGCTCGTAAGTGCCGCCTCGCCGCCATTTGCAAAAATCTCGACCATCGTAGTGTCCGAAAGCACGCGTAGGTCGCGAAGCTCGCCGAGCTCAATCGACCTCTGGTCGCGCCCATAGCCTTCGTCACCCATATCGAGGGTAAGCATCCCGTCCGTATAACGCACAAAGACACCCTTGCGGATTTCGAGCTCGACCATCTTGGCGCCCTCGCAGGAAACCACAAGATCAAACAGGCGGCCCGGCTCCTCAACGGTTTCACCGCCTGTCGCGCGAACGCAGTCGCCGCGCATCCTCTCAATCTCGTGCGCCGGCTGCTGACAGAGCTTACCATCGCGCATGATCAGTTCTCTCGGCACCGTCAACGCGCACTGCCACCCGCGTGCCACTGTCGGGCTTTTTGCCGTCGCATCGGGGCAACCCGACCACCCGATCATCAAACGCCGACCCGCAGCATCCTCAAAGGACTGTGGTGCGTAGAAATCAAAGCCGGCATCGACCATCGGGGGCACGCCCTGCCCGGTGATCTTAAAACTCGGTGCCTTCCAATCGGCCTCGATGGGAAACCACACGCACTGGTGCGGATTGCGGTAACGCCAACCATCGGCGGACACGCCCTGCGGACAGCAAACGAGAATAAGCTCGCCATCAAGCTCAAACAGATCAGGGCACTCCCACATAAAGCCAAACTTCTCGCCCAGCTCAATGCGCGTCGCATAGCTCCAGCCCTCTAGATCGCGCGAAGTATAGACAAGCACACAGCCACGGTCGTCTTTCGTACGAGCGCCCAGAACCATGTAGTAGATACCATCGTGCTCAAGGATCTTGGGGTCGCGTACGTGCGTACCGATATCGTCGGGGTAATCGACCGGCCCAACAGCCACACGCTTCTTGCCCAATTCGTCGGGATTCTCGGCAACCATATGAATTTGGTTTTGCTCACGGCCCGTCAACACGTAGTCGTAATCATCGCGGTCAAAATGCTTGACGTTGCCGGTATAGAAGTAGTGAATCTTGCCATCACGTACAAAGGCAGAACCAGAATACGCTCCACTCGAATCCAAATCGGAATCGGGGAACAGCACGGGGCCGTGATTCTCGTACGTCACAAAATCCTTTGTCGTCAGATGGTTCCAAAGCACTGGACCGCCATGCGCAGCATCGAACGGATCGTATTGATGATAGATGTGATACGTATCACCAATCTGAACCAAACCATTGGGGTCGTTGAGCCAGCCAAGCTCAGGCTCCACATGGAACAAAAGCCTATCGGGGTCGGATGCGATGCGAGCCGCCGTCTCATCCTGTCCGGCACGCCACTGCTCATAGTCCGCGCGTGTCACCTTATTTTTTTGATTAAACATCGCCGTTGACTTTCTCGTCTATGGGAAAGGACGCTCGACTCGCACGAGCCGAACGCCCTTCCCCAAATGGACTTATCCGCACATTACGCTGAACGGCTCAACTAGAAGCTAACGTCGAAGCCAGCGCCAGCGCCCTCTTCATCGGTGGTCGGCACGCCCTTTGCCTTGTTGTAGGCAAAGATCAAGACGATCGGCACGATGAAGGCGATGAGATTGCCAGCCACATACCACACGAGCGTCTCGGGCGTGACGATGAGCAGGCCAAGCACGCCGGTCAGACCCTGACCGATGGCGCGCACCTCAAAGAGCTTCACGAAGGCACCGCCGCAGCCTGCACCGATGCAAGCGCAGATGAACGGGATGATCGAGTAGCGCATGTTTGCAGCAAAGATTGCGGGCTCGGAGATACCGACCAGCGTCGGGATAAAGGACGACATGCAGATGTTGCGCTCTTTGGAATGCTTCTTGTGAATGAGGTACATGCCGATGGCGCCGCCGCCCTGGGCGATGATGGAAACCGACCAGATGGCCTGGATGTAGTTGAAGCCAGTCGTGGCAACGAGGTTTGCCTCGATACCCTGGATGAACTGATGCGTACCGGTAACGACAAGCGGCTGCAGGAACGCGGCGAAGACAAAGGCACCAAAGACGCCCATCCTGTTGTACAGGATATCGATTACGCCGGCGAGGACGTCGCCGATCAGGTTGCCGAGCGGGCCGAACACGGTGAACAGGGCGACGTTAGCAAGAATCAGGGTAACGGTCGGGACAAAGACGAACGAAACGACCTCGGGGATGTACTTCTGGGCAATCTTTTCGACCTTGGCCATAAACCAGGCAGTCAGGATTGCAGGGAACACGCCACCCTGGAAAGCAACCATGGGAATGGAGAGCGGACCAAAGTTCCAGTACTCAGCACCCGTCGGGTCCATAACGAACGTGTTGCGGTTCATAAGGCTCGGGTGAACCATGACGATACCGACGAGGATGCCCAGAATCGGGTTACCGCCAAAACGCTTCACCGCGCTGTACATAACCAGGACAGGCAGGTAGTCAAACGTGGTGGCGATAATGGCAAAGAAGCTTGCGAGGTTCTTGAGGAACTCGCTGTGATCGGCAAGGCTGCCCTCCATGCCAAAGAGGCCGTTGGCAACGATCAGCGACTTAAGGCCGATGATGATAGCGGCGCCGACGAAGGCGGGAATGATGGGGATAAAGATGTCCGAGAATACCTTGAGGACCGAGAAGAACTTGCCCTTCTTGTCCGCCTCGGCGCCCTTGACCTCGGAAGCGCTGATCTCCTTAACGCCCGTCAGAGCCATAAACTCATCGTAGACCTTGTTGACGGTACCGGTACCGAAGATGATCATGAGCTGGCCGCTCATATGACCCAATCCGCTGTCAAGAGCCACAATGGCCCCGCCGACCGCTTGCAATCGGTCGGCGGAGCCTGCCGTTAACCCGTCCCGGTCCGCCCCCGGCATGTCATCGACGCCTTCGGCTCAGTCTCATATCCGCGGATACC
>NZ_JBBNPD010000014.1:0-70591 GCF_040097075.1 Collinsella sp. CLA-SR-H006
TTGTCGCAGCCCCGACCCGCGGCCACGAGCGGGGGCTCCTATCTTTTTAGTGCCCTCGGATTGGGTCATAGTGTCTGGCGCAGGGCCAGTTGCGACATAATACGCGCAGCCGAGGTACCGTATTCGGCAAAGTAGCGCTGCTGAAGCGTGCCGACCGGCGCGCGAACGATAAAGCGGGAAACCCAAGAGCGATCGGCGGCTCGGCTCTGCGGGCTGCGGCCGTCGGCGAGCGGACGGGACGAAAGCACCAGGCCGCACAGCTCGATATGGCTCAGATGCGCCGCGCGCTTAAAGATGTCAAACATGGCCCCGCATGGGGTGAGCTCAACTTGAGATGCCATGACCTAGGCCTCCTTGGTCGTAGAAATAGAATCGGACGATACTTCGACAGGTCCGCCAAAAGTACGGGCAGCTGCGGCTCCACCGGCAAGCGGAGTCGCCATCTGGGCTTTTGTGCGTCGCGGTGCCGAAACGGGAAGTTCAAAGGCAAAGCCCATCGCAAGCAAAAACCACGTAAGCGTATAGGTTGCAACCAGAGCGGCAACAAGGCCGCCCATCACGGCGCGTTGGGAAAATACGCTACATGCAGCCACAACCAGTACTGGAACCTCGCAGGCAGAAAGCGCAAGCACACCCTGCAGGAACCCCGAGCGCCGATTGCGCGCAAGTGCCCCCGCGGCAACGCCGGCTATGCCTGGCAGCGCCAACGCCAGTGCGGCAATAATACCCGGTAGCGACCCAGACCACACGAGCGATCCCAAAGTCGCCGTCACGCGAGCGCCCGACGCCAGCAGCGCGGCCGAAACCACGACCACAGCCCAAACCACGCCACAGACGACCGTCGCGCCGACCATCAGCGCGCGACGAACCGCACGGCCAGACGCATCCATGGGGCACGGCGTGAGCGGCTCGCCGCGGAGCGAACGACCGACATTTTGCGCATAGTGGTCACAAAACGCCGAGAGCGCCGCCTCGACCGCCGCCGGCTCGGGACGATCTTTTTGATGGCTGGACAGACAGGCCATCACCACGTCGAACAGCTGGGCATCGACAAACGCCAGCGCATCGCGTAGCTCTTCGGAATCCGGCTCAAGCCCTAGCTGCTGGGCCTGCTCGGCCGCGGCGAGCGCCACATCGGGCTCACGACGAAGCAGCTGAGTCAAATCACAACCGGGCGCATGGGCACCAATGGGATAGTCGGGCCGCGTGTCCATCTTGAGACGGTAGGGGCTCGCGATGTCGCGCGTCTTTTTGCGCGAACCCGAGGTGCCCGAAGTGCTCGGCGCGGCTTCGTATGGCGCGACGCCGGCAATGAGCTCGTAAACCGTGCTTGCCGCGGCATAGACGTCAATCGCCGGCGACATACGCAAAGCGCGCAGATCGGGAATATCGTCGGTGAGCATCTCGGGTGGGGCATAGGCAACCGTCGCGCGACGCAGCGTGGCATAGCGCTCCGTAAACGACGCCTTGCCGCCGGTACCGGCCACGGCCGACGCAGGCTCGAGCGCCAGCGACGAGCCAAAGTCGATCAGGCACAGGTCAAAGGTGCCCTCGGCAAGCTGCCGGTCAAGCGGTAGACGCGCCGTACGCACCATAATATTAGCGGGCGAGATATCGCGATGGACAAAGCCCTCACCCACCAGGCTCATACGGCAGAGCAGATCGAACAGGTCGCGACCCAGACGCGCCGCCACAAGCGGCGACAGGCGTCCGGCATCGTCCACGGCGAGTCGCGAACGCAAGCGGACAAGCGTCTCGCCCTCGACCCATTCCATGACAATTGCAGGCACACCGTCGACCTCGCCCCAGCCATAGAGGCGGGGAAAGCCCTTAAGACCCGAAAGGGCGCGATGGCATTCGTATTCCTCCCGAAACGCCGCCTTGAACTTGGCGACCAGCGCCTCGTGAGCTGCATCGTCGTCAAACTCATCGCGCGTCGGCAAGATGAGCTGCTTGAGTGCCACGGCCTCGCCTTGGGCGTTGACGGCACGCGTCACGCGGCCGATACCGCCACGGCGCATGGTGGCTTCGTCGGCAAACAGCATCGTAAAACGACGCAGATAGGCAGGCAGTTCGTCCTGACCGAGCGCAATGGCCGGCTCAAACCCGTCGACACGCGCCAGGCGCAGGCCGACCATGGAATCGCGACCGAGCGATTGTGGTGTGGTGGATGCAAGATCGGTCATCATAGGGCAAGCGCCGCCACGTTATTGTTGAAGTTACCGAGTGCGACGTCATCATCGCCGTAATGGCCGACCCATTGACATAGGTTGGTGTAACAGCCCCACAGATTGGCATACTGCTGATACCACTTTGACCGGGGCGAGAATGTCTGACGACCGAACTCGGCTCGAATGACAAACATCTCCCCGACCAGGCTGTCGCACGGCCTGGGATCTCCCGTAGAGTTATAGGTCGAGACCACGTCATTGGCACGAGAAACGTAGCCGTCGAGCATGTTGTACTTGGTCACAAGCCAACTGTGAATGCTCTCTTCCTCAGCAGCGGAAAGGCCACCGGAGTTTGCATCGTTGTCAGTGTTGCCGCCCGTCGAGCCGCCATTTCCAGACCCTCCGGTAGAGGAGCCCGACCCAGAGCCGCCGCTCGAACTCGACGAATTCGAGCCGGAGCCAGAAGTATCCGAGCTACCGGGCTTTCCGGACTGCTGGGCGTCCTGCTCCTTCTGCTGCTCGACCTTATTCACCGTTGCCGCCACGCTATTGTTGGACAACCGATCGATGATCTTGGTGTTGGTGAGCACGATGGTTTTGCCATTGGCAAGCGTGACTTCGTTGTCCGGGGCCTCGGCGCCGTCCGCATCGTCGGTGCCAAACACAATATGCGCGACCACACTTGCCCAAGCATATCCAGTCGTGGTACCCAAATCACTTTTGACCTCATGCCCCACGCGCGGTTCGCGTGCGGCATGCGCCTGCATCATGGACGGCACGGTCATGCCATAGGCAGAAACGCCAGCCATGACCAGCACCAGCGAGCACGACAGCAGCACGTACGCCCGCGGCGCCAAGCCCAGTCGGCGTCGCATGCGCACCGCGGCGCCGCGCTTTGTCTGAGTGCCACCGGGCCGCATGCGTTCTCCTCCAACAAAAACACGCCGCTCAGAAGCGGCGCATTCATTCAAATCCATATTTGAGTGTATCAGCGAACCTAAAAGGTTGCGCAACGAATGGGCAAATTAAGGATGCGAGCGGAAGCATCCATGCGATAAGCGGATACGAAGCATCTTTGTTGCACAACAAACTCACAGTCGCACGGGGAAATTATGACTACCCCGTGCATCGCGAGGAAAACATACGGCAGGAACAGGCTCGCCACCTAAATCGCGCGACGGGCCTCGATGGCGCGGCCAAGCGTAAGCTCGTCGGCATACTCCAAGTCGCCGCCCACGGGAAGGCCGCTTGCCAGACGCGACACCTCGACGCCCAACGGCTTGATGGTACGGGCCAGATAGCTCGCCGTGGTCTCGCCCTCGATGTTGGGGTTGGTGGCGATGATGACCTCATGGATATCCTCGTGCCCCAGGCGCGCCAGCAGCTCGCGGATGTGCAGCTGCTCAGGGCCAATCTTGTCCATGGGGCTGATCACGCCGCCCAGCACATGGTACAGGCCGTGGTAGCTGCCCGTGCGCTCGATCGCCTGGACGTCGCGCGGCTCGCCCACCACGCAAATACGAGTGGTATCGCGCATCGGGTCCTGGCAGATGGAGCACTCGTCGGCCGTGGCGTAGTTAAAGCAACGGCTGCAAAAGTGGACCTCCTGCTTGACCTCCAGGATGGCCTCGGCCAGGCGGCGGGCCTCCTCGGCATCGGCCTCGAGCAGGTAATAGGCGATGCGCTGGGCCGACTTGGGACCAATGCCCGGCAGACGGCCCAGCTCATCAAGCAGTTTTTGCAGACTGTGATTCGCACTCATATATATGCGTGTCTTAGAACGGCATGCCCGGGATGTTGAGGCCGCCGGTGATGGCGCCCATCTGCTTGTTGGCGAGCTCGTTGACGCCGCGGACGGCCTCGTTGACGGCAGCCATGATCATATCCTGCAGCATATCGACGTCCTCGGGATCGAGCGCATCGGGATCGATGGTGAGGTTGACGAGCTCCATCTCGCCGTTAACGGTCACCTTGACCATGCCGCCGCCGGCAGAGGCGTCGACGGTCTGGGACTTGAGGTTCTCCTGCGCGGCGGCAAGCTGCTCCTGCATCTTGCGAGCCTGCTTCATCATCTGCTGCATGTTCATACCGGCCATGATGGCTCCTTTACGTGCGGCCGCACGCCGAGCTGCAAGGGCAGCCGGAGCACGGCGGGACTTTCAAACTCAAAAATCGTACCACGGCGCGCGGCGAGAGAGCGGGGCGGACGTGTTACCTCAGTCGATATACATGTCCTCCAATACAAACCGCACTCAAAGATTATGCAAGGTCGAATTATGCAAGGTTGCATAATATCGCACACTCAATCTAGTAGAGCCGAATCCGGCATTTCATGTGCGCCACTAAATAGCTAAATGCCGAACCGCTGCTCGAGGCGGCGCACATGGCGGCAGGGTATAATTTGATTGCCATAGATAGTAATTTGGAGGTGCCCCCATGAATGCCCCCGACGCGCTCCAAAACATCCGCTCAAAACACCCCGTTGCATATGTGGTTCTCTATCTCTTTGTCGGCTGGGCATTACTGGTTGTCATCACCCATGCTATAGCCTTTGGAGCAGAACTGCTGATAGCCAGCTCGGACCAGCCCGTCGTCAAATGGGAAGCGACCGATGAGTGCACCGACGGAACTCGAACCATTTACTACAACAGCCCGTCCCTCTACCAAGAGTTCAAGGTCAAGATAAAGGACTCCAAGATTGTCGATGCCGAACTAGGCGCTTTCTTGACAATCGGAGCAACCGTCAACGCCGAGCAAGTCGAGCACACGGACAGCCATGCGACGTATCGTATCGACCTCAGCATCCTAGGCCGACCGTCACGTACCTGTCTGCTCGAATGCGAGATACGCGGCACCGCGTTGCACATGTCCGAAATACAGATGCGCCCGGGCAAAGAGATCTCTTCTTGAGCAGCATACCCGCCCGCACGGTTACTCCACCGGTTTGAAGATGGTGGACTGGCCGAAGACGCTGCGGATGAGGGCTTTGGCCTCGTCCTCGGTCTGCGGGATGCTCGGGGCTGCACCCTGATGGCCGAAGGGGCTGCCCGCACCGGGGTTGGACTCCCAGGGAGCTGCAGGAGCGCCCTCCTCTTTGGGGGCAGTTGCAGCGGACTTGGGCGCGGACGCCGCACCCGGCACGTCGAACGGAGGCAGATCGTCCCCGCTCGCATCGACAGCGAAGCCGCCGACCATAGCGTCGTCGTAGGGCACCTGCTCGGATTCCCACGGCGCGGACTGCGCGACAGGCTGAGCCTTGGGGGCAGCCGAGCGCTCGGGCGCACGAGGTGCGGGCTCAGTCGGGAGCTTACCCGTGGCAGGAGCGCCGGCGGGGTTGTCGGAGCGTAGCCAGGGGGCTTTGCCCAGGTCAGACGACTTGGGCGCGGGCGAGACGGGCTTGGGCGCGGGTGTCGGAGCAGCCGGTTTGGGCGCCGCGGGCTTAGGCGCCGACGGGGTCGATGCCGCTACCGGCGCCGCTTGCTGCTGCGACGCGCTGGCGCTCGAGGATACAGGGGCCGCCGAGGACACGGGTTGCGGGTCCGCAGATGCCGCAGCCCGTGCAGATGGAGAATGCTCCTCATGTTGAGGAGCCGGCGTGCCACCCCCATCCAAGACATAGTCGACGGTACGACGACCGAAGACCGCGCAGACCGTCGGCAGGACCACCGACTGCGTATCGGCGCGACCGAGCATCTTAATGGCAAAAGTCGAACCCGCGGGGAACGAGACCGTGAGCTTGGAGCCGTCGTCGGCCGTGGCGCGGGCGTTGAGCAAAAGCCCTGCGTAGGAAGCCTGACGTGCCTTGACACGCTCGACAACCTCGGCCCATTTGCGCTGCAGCTCTCCGGCATCCTCGACCGCGGGCGTCTCGGCAGCACCGGCGGCGGCAACCTGGGCGGCATTGTTGGACTGGGGCTTAGGTGCCGGAGCGGTGGCAGACGCGGGGGCCGCAACGGGCTGAGGCGCAGGCGCTGCAGGCTTGGAAGCTGACACGGACGCAGAACGGGGCGCAGGCTGGGCAGCCGGAACAGCAGCACCACGGTCCCAAGGCATACCGCCCTGGCGCGCGGACGTAGCAGCGGGGGCAGCGGATGCCGCCGGGGCGGCAGCGCGGGCGCCCGAAATGAGCGTCGGCTGTTGGGCAGCAGCGGGTACGGATGCTGCAGGCGCGGCGGCCTGAACAGCAGCCACGCTCGCCGGCACGGCGGCGTTGGCAACCATGGCCTCCAGGCGTGCCACGCGCTCGGCCAATGCCTCAATCGTTAAATCAGCCTCGGGACGCGCCAGACGCGTGCAGGCAATCTCGAGCACCAGGCGCACGTCGCTCGCGCCCCTCATCTCCAGTGCGGCATCGTCGAGCACTGTCAGCACACGAGCCAGGCGGTCGGCAGGATGCTCGCCAAAGGCAGCGGCCTCGGCAGCAAGCGCCTCGGCCTGCTCGGAGCCGCCCTCAAACAGCTCGGCACGGGCACCGGCAACGCAGGCAACGTACACGTCACGCACATGCGCCACCAGGTCGCGCGTCAGCCCCAGCAGGTCGTTTCCTTCCTCGACCTGCGCACGGATCAGTCCATATAGCTCGGCAACATCGCGATCGGCAATGGCGCGGGCAAACTCGCCCAAAATCTGGTCCGAAACCTCGCCCAAAAGCGAGCGGGCATCGTCCGCATGCACGGCGCCGTTGCCAAAGACGCTCAGCTGCTCCAGCGTGGAGAGCGCGTCGCGCATGCCGCCCTTGGCATGGCGCGCCACGATGGCGAGCGCCTCGTCGTCGTAATCGAAGCCCTCCTGCTCGCACACGTAGGACAGGCGATGCTCGATATCCTCGTTGCCGATGCGGTGGAAATCGAAGCGCTGGCAGCGCGAGAGGATGGTCTCCAGAATCTTTTGCGGGTCGGTGGTGCACAGCACAAAGATCACGTGCGCCGGCGGCTCCTCAAGCGTCTTGAGCAGCGCGTTGAACGCCGCCGTCGTGAGCATGTGGACCTCGTCGATGATATAAATCTTGTACTTGCCGCGCACCGGGGCAAAGTTGACGGAGTTGATGATTTCCTCGCGCACGTTGTCCACGCCGGTACGGCTTGCGGCATCGAGCTCGTAAACATCGGGGTGGTTGCCCTCGGCGATGAGCTCGCATTCCTCACAGGTGCCGTCGGGCATGCAGCCGCTCGCACCCTCGGCGCGCGCCGCCTCGGCATTGCGGCAGAGCAGCGCCTTGGCAAGAATACGCGCCATGGTGGTCTTGCCCGTGCCGCGCGGTCCGCAGAACAGGTAGGCGTGGGACAGGCGCCCCTCGGTGATGGCGTGCTCGAGCGTCGAGACGATATGCTGCTGGCCCACCACGGAGTCGAAGGTGAGCGGGCGATACTTTCGGTACAACGATTCCATGGGTGCTCCCCCGGGTATACTGAGTCTTGTTGCCGCGGCGGCCATGCGGTCGCACGGCATACTGCATTCCATAATAACCCGTACGGCGAGCCCGCCGCGATAGGAGTCCAAAGAGCATGGCAGACGCAGAGAGCAACCTCATTCCCTCCGAAGCAGCCGACCAGGTCGAGGTCGCGCTCGAGGCGCAGGCCGCGGCCGATGACGGCATTCTGTACCTCAACGAGTATCAGTACGAAAACGATCTCGTCACCGACTTCGCCCGCCTGGTCGCCTCGCCCAGGCGCCGTGGCTCCCTGTACGTCGCCGCCGCGATTGCCGTGCTCATCGGCATCGGCATGCTGGTGGCCGGCGGCAGCTGGATCAAGTTCGGCGTCGTGCTGATCGTGTTCGGCGCCTTTTTGGCCTGGTGGAGCAAGAACCTCCACCACACGCTCGCCCGCGACTTTATCGATGCCGTCGAGGCCGACGAGTCCATGGGCGGCCGCTACCGCCGCGTCGCCGCCAACGAGGACGGCCTGATGGTCTGGGGCAAGAGCGGCAAGTCGCAGTTCTTCCCGTTTGAGAAGCTCGACCACGTACTCGACGGCGAGCGCATCTTTGTGGCCATGTTCGCCGACCAGGGCGTGACGATCCCCAAGGACACCTTTGTTCGCGGCGATGCCGAGCAGTTTGGCCCCTTCCTCAAGGCGCGCATCAACAAAAAACTCCGCATCGAGACCAAACGCAAGAAGATGAAGGCCGAGAAGGCCGCCGCCGAGGCCAAGCAGGACGACAAGCCCCAGGAGACCAAAGGCAAGCAGCGCAAGCAGAAGAAGAACAAGAAGAAGCGCTAAGACCAAACCAGACAGACAGCCTCGCATCCCGCTATCCTCCCCATGCACCCGAGCGTGCTACACTAGCAGCATCTATGCCACCGCGAATGGCTCGGCCCCACGCCCGCCGCTCGCAAACGAACTTTAAACGCACGAGGGTTGGCCATGCCGCTTTTCTCGCAACATACCGCCCGGTTCTCGCCGGACGTTCCTTTGGAGGGCACCAGCTCTCGCGAGCTGCTCAAGCGGTACCAGCCGCTCGAGACACTTGCGACCGGCGGTTTTGGCTCCATCGAGATTTGCCGCGACACGCACCTGCGCCGCCGCGTCGCCATTAAGCGCATCCCCCTTATCAACGGCGCCGGCATGCCCGCCAGCGACATCATGGATGTCCTGCGCGAGGCGCACACTGCCGCCATGCTTCAACATCCCAACATCGTGCAGGTCATCGACTTTACGCATGACACCGCCTATGCCTACCTGGTCATGGAGTATGTCGACGGTATGTCGCTGGCCGAGTTTTTGCATCGCGTGGACGGCCACTCGCTCACCTTTGACGAGGCCGCGGCCATTGCCGATGCCCTGGGCCAGGCGCTCACCTTCGCCCATAGCAATGGCGTACTCCACCTGGACATTAAGCCCGCCAACGTGCTCATCGACCACTCGGGCAATGTAAAGCTCACCGACTTTGGCATGGCGCGACTGTCGTCCGCCGGTGGCTTTGGCGGCTCGCGCGGCGGCACCATCGGCTACATGCCGCCCGAGCAGCTCGATATCGAGACCGGCACGGTCGACGAGCGCGCCGATGTCTTTGCCCTCGCCTGTGTGATCTACGAGGGCCTGTGCGGCAGCGCTCCCTTTATGGCGGCCACGCCCGCCGACTCGCTCGGCCGCATCATCGGCGGCGCCACCTATCCCAGCGAACTGATACCACACTTTCCCCCGGGAGCCGAGGCCGCGCTCATGAGCGCGCTCTCCCCCATGCCGCAGGACCGCCCCAACAGCATCGAGGCATTTTGCGACCAGCTCCTTGCCGGTCTGGGCAGCGTGCGCGAAGGCCGTCGCAGCCTGGAGCAAATGGTTGGCGAACTTTCGGATGACGAGCAGGAGCTCGACGATATCGAGCCGTCGCACTACGAGGACGACGCCATCGAGGTCGACCCCGCACTCGGCTGGGCGGGCACGCGCTGGAGCCATGCGCGCGACTACACCATGCGCACTATCTCGGCGCTAACGTGCGGCACCTATAGCTTTTTGCTGATGCAAACGGCCGGGGTCGCGGCGCTTCCCGGCCTGGTCATTGCGGCCATCGCGATCGGAGCGGCGGCTGGCCTGGCCCCCCAGATCGGCTCGGCCATCTCGGCTGTGGGCTTTTTGGTGCTCATGGCCAACGCCACCATGCAGGCGCAGGGCATCCTGTCGATGCTGCCCGTCGCGGTGATCTTTGCCGCCGCCATGTCCGGTTGGTGGATCGCCTGGGGTCGCACCGAGGCTGCCGCGAGCGCCGCGCTCACCTGTGCACTCGCGCTTGGCTGTCTGACCGGCAATACCTTCCTGGCAGCTGGGGTCACCGCCGGCGTCGCGTCATTTTGGCTCGGCCCGGCAAGCGCCGCCGCGGCAACGGGCATGGGCGCGCTTTTTGCCCGTCTGGCCACGGTCGCGCTTTCAGCCGGAGGCGTGCTGGGGCTCGGTAACGTTGCCGCAGCGCTGGGAGACCCGCTCCTTTGGGTCGCCTTTGTGCTGGTCGCGGCAACTGCCGCGGCGTCATCTGCGCTGCTCAATGCCCATGCCAAGCGTGCCGATCAGGGCTCAAACCTTGCCGCAATCGCCGCCATCGCTGTCACCGGCATCGGCTGCGCAGCGGCGTCCTGTCTTGCACACCATATGGAAATTGCCAGCCTTGCAGCCGCGGTCGTCGCCAAGGCGGCGGTTGCGGGAACCCTATCCTCTATAATCGTTGGGATATGCCTATATTTGCTCGGATACCAAAGAACCTATACGGAGAGTGATCTTTCGTGAACTTCCTGAACATCTTCGAGGACCACGTGGCCGGCATCTTCGGTGCCACCCGTGCCCCGTTCTCCTTTAAGAAGCTTGCTAAGCAGGCCGCTCGCGACATGGAGGATCAGACTCTGGTGATTAACGGCGTCAACACGGCGCCGGCACTCTATACCATCCTTATCGCCGCCGACGACGATCCCATGCTCGCCCCGTTCTACCCCGAGCTTTCGCGCGAGGTCCGCGAGTTTGTGAAGGCGCAGGCCGAAAAGCGCCGCTATGTCTTTGTCGGCGAGCCCCTCGTGCGCTTTATGATCGATCCGCAGCTGCGCGCCGGCAAGTTCTCGGTCTTTGCCGAGAACGTCGATGCCCCCACGCTCGGCCGCCTGTACGAAGAAGAGCGCGCCTATCAAAACGGCCTGGGCCAGAACAACTCCGCGGCAAGCCGTGCCGCCAGCGCCCCGCGCGCCGGCCAGCAGCAGTTTGCTGCCCCGCAGCAGCAGCGCCCCGCCGCCATGCCCCAGCAACAGCCGACGCCTCGCGCCGCCGCTCCCGACCCGCTTGCCGTGGCAGACCCCTTCGCGCCTAGCGTCCCCGACCCCGCCGCAGCACCCATCCCGGTGCCGCAGACCGTCTCGCGCGACGCGCTTGCCGGCATGGGCGGAGCCGCCGCGACCGGTGCCGCCGTGGGCCTAGGCGCCGCAGCCGGCATCGCCTCCAACATGGCGAGCACTCGCGCCCCGCAGCGCCCGCTCGCCCAGCTCGTCGACGTCGTGAGCGGCGAGAGCCATAGCATCACCTCCGCACAGGTGACCATCGGTCGCGAGCGCTCAGTTTCCGACATTGCCCTGCGCGACCCCAACGTGTCGCGCCGCCACGCCCAGCTCACCTTTACGGGCTCGGATTGGTCGATCGAGGACCTCAATTCCACCAACGGCACGCTCGTCAACAACCGCCGCATTACGCGCTGCCCACTGCGCAACGGCGATCTGCTGACGTTTGGCCTGAGTACCTTTGAATTTAGGGGATAGTCGCTTATGAACATCGATATCGTCCTTTTTGCAGGCCGCATCGTCTTGGTCGCCCTGCTCTATATCTTCCTGTTCGCCGTCATGAAGACCGGCGTGGGACTTGTGCGCGGGCAGCGCCGCGACTCGGCTATCTGGACGATTGATGTGGACAAGGGTCCGCGCGGTATCCGCGGCATCCACGTAGACATGCTCGGCCCCGTCATCGTCGGTCGCTCGCCATCTTCGGACATCTGCATCAACGAACCGTTCGTCTCGGCCTCGCATGCGCGCTTTTCGCTGCAGGGCCCGGCGCTCATCATCGAGGATCTCAACTCGCTTAACGGCACGCTCGTCAACGGCCGCCAGCTCGTGGAGCCCGCGACGCTGCGTGAGGGCGACGAAGTCCAGATTGGCGACGTGGTCATGAAGGTGAACCGTCGATGATCGACGAGGAGAACAAGTCCGCAACTATGACCGAGGCACCGGCCGCCGCCACAGCTGCGCCGGCCCACGCCGCTCCGGCGGGCTCCGCACTCGTGGAGCCCGAGGACACCGTGTTCTCCCTGCCTCTTTCGCATGTAACGCATGATATTTCGGATCTCGCCGATAACGAGGACGAAGAGGATGCCGTAGCGGCGCCCATCGGCGCACATGCTGCGGAACAGCCCACAGCGCCCGAAACAACCCCGGCGCCGGCTCACTTTGCAGAGCCCGTCGCCGCGGCAATCAACGAGAGCGCTGCGGTGTTTGCGGCACCCGAGCCCGCCGCGCCGGCGTTTCCCATAGCCCCGGCATCCGAGGTTGCGCCCGCGTCTACGCCGGCGCCCGAGCCTATAGACGTCAGCCCGCAAGACGACGAGTCGACCGCCCGCATGTCCGAGGAGCCCGACTCCCCGGACACCGGCGATTCCGAATCAAACGCCGAGACCGACACCGTCTCTCCCGGTGACACAGCCGAGATCGACGTTGCCGCCGTTGAGGCCAAACTCAAAGACCCCGGCTCGACCATGAGCTTTGAGCCCCTGACCGAGGAGCGCATCGAGACCGACTCGACCTATGATGCCGGCACCACCACGCAACTCATGTGGGGCGCCCGCTCCGACGTTGGCTGTGTGCGCCCGCACAATGAGGATTCCTACCTGGTGCAGTCGCCGCTCTTTTGCGTATGCGACGGCATGGGCGGTCACGCCGCCGGCGAGGTAGCCTCTTCTATCGCCGTCGAGACTATTGCCAAAACGGCCCCGCAGTCCGCCGACGCAGCACGCTTGGCCGCAGCCGTCGAGGCAGCCAACGCCGCCGTAATCGAGGCGGCCCTGAACGGCCTGGGCAAGCCCGGCATGGGCTGCACAGCCACCTGCGCCTACATCGAAAACGACACGCTCGCCATCGCCCACGTGGGCGACTCTCGCGCCTATCTGCTCCACGAGGGCACGCTCATCCGCGTGACCCGCGACCACTCCTACGTGGAGGAGCTCGTGGACGCCGGCGAGATCACGGCAGACGAGGCTCGCGTCCACCCCAACCGTTCGGTCATCACCCGCGCACTGGGCTCGGACCCCGCCATGTATGCCGACCACTTCACTCTGCATATCGAGGAAGGCGACCGTCTGATCCTGTGCTCCGACGGCCTCTCGAGCATGATTCCCGATAGCGATATCGAGAACATCGCCACGCAGTCCTCAACCGCGCAAATCTGCGTCGACAACCTAGTGGACGCGGCGCTTGCCGCCGGCGGCCACGACAACGTGACCGTAGTAGTCGTTGACCTGGTTGACGATGGCGTTATGCGCGAGGCGCAACGCGTGCGTCGCCGCAACATTACTATCGCCGCCATCCTGGCCCTCGTCTTTGTGCTGGCAGCTGGCATCTGGGCCTACACGGGTGTCACCGGCTCATACTACCTGGGTACCTACCAGGGCAATGTCGCCGTCTGGCGCGGCCTGCCCGGCAAGCCGCTCGGACTCAAGCTCCACTGGCTCGAGAGCGAAACCAGCATTAAGCTGTCCGACCTGCCCGAAGACACGCAAAACCGCCTCAAGGCGGGCATTCCGCAAACAAGTGTCGACGATGCGCAGGACACGATATCCAAGTACCGCCACCAGATCGACGAGGAGCAGACCCGCCAGGTGATCGACGCGCAAACGATTCGCGACAACACCAATCAGGGATCGACCTCCGAATCAGATTCCGAGAAAACCGCCGAACAGTCCGCCGAGGCCGAAGCCTCCGATAAGAACTAGAAAGGGAGTGCCGCTTATGAGTCGCCGCAACACCGAGCTGCTCTTGCTCATCGCCTCGGCGTTCCCCGTCATCCTGCTGTATGCGATGTACGTGCTCACTGCGGTCGCCGCTATCTCCTTTGAGACGCTCGCCGTACCGATCGACCTCTTTGCCGCCTTTGCCGCGGCCCACATTGCCGTGCGCATCTTGGCGCCCGGTGCCGACCCCGCCATCCTGCCCATCGTATTTATACTTTCGGGCATCGGCATCACGTTCGTGACGCGTCTCGCCCCCGCTCTCGCCATCTCACAGCTCATCATCCTGTTTGTCTCGGTGGCGCTCATGGTGGGAACGCTTGCACTAGTCAAAAACCTCGACGTGGTCATGCGCTACAAGTACACCTTTGGCATCATCGGCATCATCCTGCTGATGCTGCCTATCTTTATCGGCACCACGATCTCGGGCTCCAAGCTGTGGATTCGCATCGCGGGCTTTACCATCCAGCCCGGCGAGTTCGCCAAGGTCTTTATCGTGCTGTTCCTGGCCGGGTACCTGGCCGAGAACCGCGAGCTGCTCTCCATCTCCAACCGCAAGATCTTGGGCTTTAAGATCCCTCGCCTGCGACTGCTACTGCCGTTGTTTGCCGTGTGGGGTGTGTGCCTGCTCGTCGTCGTCTTCGAACGCGACCTGGGTTCGGCCGTGCTGTTCTACACCATCTTCTTGCTGATGCTCTACGTTGCCACGGGGCGCTTTTCGTATGTCGTTATCGGCCTTGCGCTCTTAGCCGTTGGAGCCGTGGGCGCCTACAAGTTCCTGTCGCACGTTCAGGTGCGTTTCCAGGTTTGGGTCGATCCGTTTAAGGACGCCCAGGGCCAGGGCTACCAGATCGTCCAGTCGCTCTTCTCGCTCGCCGACGGCGGTCTGGTCGGTGTTGGCATCGGCAACGGCATGGCCAACAACATCCCTGTCGTCGAGTCCGACTTTATCTTCTCGGCTATCGGCGAGGAGATGGGCCTTTTGGGCGGCGGCGCCGTGCTCATCCTGTTTATGCTCTTTGCCGTGCGTGGCCTCACCACGGCTGCCCGCGCTAAATCCGACCTCGCCGCCTTTAGTGCCACGGGCCTTACGGCAGCCATCAGCTTCCAGGCCTTTTTGATCGTAGGCGGCGTTACCCGCCTGATCCCGCTGACCGGCGTCACCCTGCCCTTTATGAGCCAGGGCGGTTCCTCGCTGCTGGCGAGCTTTATCATCGTCGCGCTGCTGCTGCGCGCCGGCGACGAGGCAACCGGACGCGAAGCCGAACTCACCGGCACCGGCACCATGGCCGCCATCACCGATGACCAGGTCGCATCCGCCGCCGCCCCGACCGGCACACGTTTTGCCAGCGCATCTTCCTACGGCCACGGCAACCACTCCGCGGGTTCTCGCATGCGTCGTCGCCTGCTCGACACGCCAGAGTCCGGCGTGCTCGGCCGCGTGGCGCTTGCCAACCGTCTGACTCGTGCCGTGTTTGCTTTCACGGCGCTGTTCGCCATCCTTATCGGCAACCTCACCTATGTCCAGGTCATCAAGGCGAAGGACTATCAGGACATGCCGACCAACAACCACACCATCGCCCGCTCCAAGTACATCCAGCGTGGCTCCATCATCACGTCCGACGGCGTGACGCTAGCCGAGTCGCTGCAGCAGGAGGACGGCACCTACGCCCGTTCCTACCCCAACGGCAACATGGCCGCGCACGTGGTGGGCTACGTGAGCCAGCAATACGGCACCGCCGGCATCGAGAGCGTCATGAACGATACGCTCACCGGCTCCAAGGATTACTCCAGCTGGAACAACGCCATCGCGTCGCTCGCGGGGCAGACCCAGCCGGGCAATACCGCCAAGCTCACCATCGACTCGCGCATCCAGACGGCTGCCGAGCAGGCGCTCAAGGGCTTTAAGGGCGCTGTGGTGGTCATGGATCCGCGCACCGGTGCGGTCCTTGCGTGCGCGAGCTCGCCCACCTACGACAACACCAACATCGATGCGCTGCTCCAGTCGGGCGGCGGCGAGGACGGCTCCATGTATGACCGTGCCATGGACGCGCTGTACACCCCGGGCTCGACCTTTAAGGTCGTCACACTCTCCGCGGCGCTCGAGACCGGCACCGCCAGCCTTACCAGCACGTACCAGGCGCCCGGCTCCATGGATATTGGCAACGCGCCGGTCACCAACTATGCCAACGAGAGCTACGGCACCATCAGCCTGCAGCAGGCCTTCGCCGTGTCGTCCAACGTCGTCTTTGGCCAGGTGGCAAACGAGGTCGGTGCCAGCTCGCTCGTCCAGTTTGCCAACGCCTTTGGCTACGGTCAAAAGCTCGGTCAGGATCTGACCTCCGCGGCCTCCATCATGGCCGACCCGTCGCTTATGACCGAGTGGGAGACCGCTTGGGCAGGCGCAGGCCAGCCCGTCGGCATGGACCACACGCCTGGCCCGCAGACCACCGTTATGCAAAACGCCGTGATTGCCGCTGCCATCGCTAACAGCGGCGTGGTCATGGACCCGTACTTTGTAGCCCAGGTACTCGCCCCGGACGGAACCGTGGTCAAGACCACGCAGTCCCGCTCGCTGGGTCAGGCCGTCAGCTCCGCCACGGCCGACCAGGTTAAGCAGGCCATGCTCGCCGTCGTCCAGTCCGGTACCGGCACCGATGCCCAGATTCCGGGCGTCAAGGTTGCCGGCAAGACCGGTTCGGCCGAGACCGGCGGCACCAACGTCAACTCTATGTTTGTTGGCTTTGCACCTTACGATTCACCCACGGTTGCCATCTCGGTGGCCCTGGAGGATTACGACAAACACGACGTCGAGGCGGCCAAGATTGCCGGCATCGTCCTGACCGCGGCGCTCGCCGCACAGGGAGCGTGATGCCCATGATCAAAGCGGATACTTATGGCGCGCCGCGGCCGATGAGCTAGCGGCAACGCGCCACACGGCCCCAGCGGCCACACATCTGGTACTACACACATCGTTGAGCGAATAGTTATGTTAGGAGCAGGAATGGAACAGAGGGTCCTCGGGGGAAGATACCTCCTCAAGGATAAGGTGGGAACGGGCGGTATGGCGACCGTCTTCCGTGCACAGGATCAGGTCCTCGACCGCACGGTTGCCGTCAAGATCATGCTGCCGCAGTATGCCGGCGACGCCACCTTCGCCGCCCGCTTTAAGCAGGAGGCCCAGGCAGCTGCCGGCCTGTCCTCCCCCTATATCGTGGGCGTCTACGACTGGGGCAAGGACGGCGACACCTACTACATCGTCATGGAGTACCTGCGCGGCACCGACCTTAAAAGCGGCATCAAGAGCCACGGTGCACTCGATCCCAAAAAGGTCGCACAGATCGGCTCGCAGATCAGCTCCGCGCTTTCGGTCGCACACAAGCACGAGATCATCCACCGCGACATTAAGCCGCAAAACATCATGGTGCTGCCCGACGGCAACATCAAGGTCATGGATTTTGGCATCGCACGCGCCAAGAACAGCCACCTCACGCAGGATAACAACGTTCTGGGCACCGCCCACTATGTAAGCCCCGAGCAGACCCGCGGCCAGGACCTCGGCCCCACCTCGGATATCTATTCGCTGGGTGTCGTCATGTACGAGTGCGCCACCGGCCGCGTACCCTTTGACGGCGACGACGCCATCTCGGTCGCGCTCAAGCAGGTCAACGAGCTCCCCATCCCGCCGAGCCAGATCAACTCCGGCGTCGATGCCGACCTTGAGCGCATTATCCTCAAGTGCATGGAGAAGGACCCGGCAAACCGCTTCCAGACGGCCGACGAGCTGCGCCAGGTGCTCAACAGCTACCTGTCCGGCCGTGCCGTCAACGTCTCGGAGCCCACGCGCATCATCGGTGCCGCCGGCGACCTGGGCGCCACCAAGACCCGCGAGCTTTCCGACTCAACGCGCGCTATGGTTCGTCCCGTCTCGGGCGTGAGCGGTCAGAACACTGCCCGTAGCGCTGTCTCGGGCTCCACGGGCTCCTACGAGGTCGAGAAGCCTAAGTCCAACAAGAACAAGATCATCGCCGCCGTGATTGCCGCCGTTGCCGTGATTGGCGTTGTAGTTGCTTTTGCCTCGGGCATGTTCAGTGGCGAACAGGTCACGGTGCCCGACGTGCTGGGCAAGGACCAGGAAACTGCTATTGAGCTGATCAAGGAAGCCGGCCTTGAGGTTGGCACCGTCGACCAGAGCTACAACGACGATGTCGACGAGGGAAAGGTCGCCGAGCAGACCCCCAACGGCAACACCAAGAAGGCCAAGGGCACCAAGGTGAACCTGGTAATCTCCAAGGGTCCCAAGCCCTCCGAGAAGGTTGAGGTTCCCCTGCTTGTCGGCCTGACCAAGGACCAGGCAGAAGCCGCGCTGGCAAGCGTTGGCCTGAAGGGCAACGCCTCCGAGGAGGCCAACGAGGCTGATGAGGGCCAGGTCTTTGAGCAGGGCACCGAAGCCGGTAAGGAAGTCGCGAAGGGCACGACCATCTCGTACAAGGTCTCGAGCGGCCCGGATACCACGTCCGTCCCCGACCTGACCGACATGACCGAGGCGCAGGCGCGCAACGCCCTCGATATGGCAGGCTTTGGCGTCGACGTGAGCTACCAGGAGAACGACTCTGTTACCGAGGGCACCGTGATCAGCTGGAACCCCAGCGGTAAGCAGAAGCCCGGCGCCACGATTACCGTCGTCATTGCCAAGAAGTCCGGCAAGGCCACCGTCCCGGGCAACCTGTACGGCAAGAGCATTTCCACCGCCGTTACCGCGCTCAACAACGCCGGTTTCTATAACATCGGCTTCTGTGACCAGAACGGCAATCCCGTAAGCGGTAACGAGGATGCCACCGTTACGGGCGTCTCCCCCACCGGCAAGCAGTCCACCGACAGCACGATCACGCTAACAGTCGCACTTTCTGGCTCGGGTTCGGGCTCTGGCTCGGGCACGGGTGACGATTCCGGTACGACCAACTAGTCGCCACCCCACCGCTCATCACGGCTCTCGCCGCAAACATATTCGCTCACAGGCGCCCGCTTGCTTCCCCAGCAAGCGGGCGCTTTCTTTATCTGAAGCAGCGAATACTCCGGCATGCCTTAAACCAGAAGAGCCCGGCACCGTAGCGGTACCAGGCTCGATATTTCTCTGGTGCCCCCGGGCGGATTCGAAAACTCCCCCCGCGGGAAATTGGTGACGCGGGTGTCGACGGCTCGAATCCGCCGGCGGTCCCCACAAACCAGAAACGGCGCCGCCCTCGCGACGCCGTCATAATCCTCTGGTGCCCCCGGGCGGATTCGAACCGTCGACACCCGCTTTAGGAGGTCATGAGCTCTTACCCTACCTGCGGTTTTTCATTTTCATCAATATCTCTATTTCCGCAGGTAATTTAGCTATTCTGCCGTTTTTGCTCTTCTTGATTAGTTTTCAATTTCACCCTATTTACACCCCTTCACCCCTTCATTTTGACTTGCAGGGGTGAAATTTTTGGGTTAGCCTCGGGGGCGAGGCCCTCAAAGCCCCGCCCCCGAGGCTAACCCAACGCACCACCCCTGGAGACCCATGGAAACCAGAATCAAACCCACAGCCAAAGGCACTTCCGAACCGATCAAGGGAAAACCCGGTTCCTTCCGCATCTACTTCTCTCTCGGTCGCGACCCCGAATCCGGCAAGAACGGGAAACGAGTCAGATACCTAAAGACGCCCAAGAGAACCATCCATTGCAAGAGCAAAAACCCGAAGAACTGGCCCGGTGAGGTGGCGAATGCGCTCGATGCCTACCGGAAGGAGCTGGAGACCTATGAACCGGCTAGCGACATGCCGACCACTGTTTCCGGATACGCTGAGGATTTCCATCGGCTCCGAGAAAGCTCCTTCGGCTCCCCTCTTTCTTTCCAAAGAGAGGAATATGACGTGCGCCATATACGCGAGCTGTTCGGCGACATGCCCCTCGGCGCACTGAGGCCCGACGAGATCAAACGGGCGTATGCTGAAGCGATCTCAACCGGAAGATTCACAGAGGCCGAGATTCGTCGTATCCACGTCAAGCTCAAACAGGTCATGCAGGACGCACTGGAGAATGAGCTAATCGGGCGCAACCCATGCATCAGCATCAAACTCCCAAAGCCAGACCTTAGAGTGCGTAACTTCCTCCCACCCGACGAACTGCCCCGATTCACCAAATGCCTGCTATCCGAACCCATGGGGCCGATGACCGTCTGCACCATGCTCATATTCCACCTAGGACTCAGGAAAGGCGAGGCCCTGGGGCTCTGTTGGGAAGACTACGACCCTGAGGCGATGGAGATACGAATCATCCGCCAGTACACCAATGACAAAACGCTCAGGGCACCCAAATCGGAAATGAGCAGGCGAATCCTGTCTATAGACTCTTCGCTGGCCGCGTATCTAAACGACTGGAAGATGCGTCAGCGCAGTCTATTCGAGCAACGCGGGCTAAGACAGAGAAACTCTGACCCCCTCGTTCACGCCTTCAGCACGCATAAGGACGAAAACGGCAACCTTCACGTCAGTATCACCCGACCCGATGGACACAACTATTCACGCTGGTTCAGGGATTTCTGCGTCGACAACGGCTATGGCGAGTACGCCAACGTGACAAGCCAGTTCGAGCGCAACGGCAAACTGCACACACGAGGCACCGGATACTCAGGGCTCGTTCCCCATGGCCTGAGGCACACGGCAGCAACGGCCCTTGTTGCGAGCAACGTCGACTTAAAGACCGTTCAAGCGAGAATGGGCCATGCGTCCGCAAGCACAACCGCAAACTTCTACACCCATGCAATCAGGGCAAATGACCGAAACGCAGCTGAGGTATTTGAATCGCTTTCATCTAAGAATTAGCTATTTCAACTGGATACTTCACTATTTCTCCATATCATGGGCTATTAGTGACATTCGCATGGGCCATATCGACTGAACGGTGATACATTATTCGCAAGTTGAATGGAAGGAGGTGAGTATAAGTGGCGTTGGCAAAGAAAGCTGAGAAGCGAATTCGCATTCCCGAGAATCTCAGGGCCCCCTTCGCGCAGATGGTTTCGGACGAGGCTTACCTGCGGGCAACTGACGAATCGAAAACCATCATCGGACTCGTCTTCGAGAAGGTGCTTCCCGCGTCCGCGTTCGCGAGGGACAGAATGCTCAACGTCTACAGCGGTGATAGCCTGTTCACGAGTGTGTCGGACGTATTGCGTTCGAACGTCACCGGCGCAATCGGCACCGTCGCCGAAGCGGACTATAAGCCCATAATCGAGTTCGGAGCGAGGCTCATTCACGAGAGGAGCTGCGGCACTGCGCTCTACACCGGTGCAATGGACATACCGCACCTTCGACGTTGCTTCGATTCTGTTCTTGACTACATGGAACACGAGACCCGGAGCGACCCCTCGAATCCCCTTCTCGACTACGAGACGTCCCGTGCAGTCAAGTACGGACGCTCGCTGATGAACGAGTGCTCGACGGAGTTCAATCGAGCGCCCGTAGCAGCCCTCGTTCGCTTCGCAGTTGAGTACTTCGACGAGATTGGATGCCTGAACGCAACATGCGCCTATCTCGCCGATGCTTTTTCCGCGCTTGAAGAGAGCGTCACCATCTCGGCTAACAAGTGCGGCAACAAGCACGTACCACCGGACACCCCGGAGCTGCGCCGCAAATGGAGCGACCTTCTGGAGACGGTCTGCTCCGACTGGCAATAGAAAACGGCACCCGACTCCCCTCTCTTAGTCGCCAAACCTCGAAGAGGAGCCGAGCGCCCCAAACAAGGAGTTTATCATGCATCTTGCAGATGACCCCAAGACCGACGCCATCTCCGCAGGCATCAACCTGCGCCATGTCGGCACCAAGCGCATCATGAGCCGCCTGGACGTTCAGATCCTCACCGGCATCGGACAATCCAGCGCCATCAAGCTCATGAAGTCCACCCACCACTGCTTTAGTATCGCCAACCAGTACTTCGTCATGGAAGAGGACCTGTTCGACTACTTCCACAAGCTGGCAGAGGGGGCGAGCGAGTAATGAAGCGCCCGAACGCCAATCCCCTCGTCTTCGAGCTGGATGTACTCGATGAGCACGTCCACGCCCTTCAGGAAGACAAGCCCATCGCCTCCTTCGGGCTCGACGCACTCAACAGCATCCTCGGCGGTGTCTACCCCGGGCTCAACTACGCAATCGGGACCGCCCCGGGCAAGGGCAAGACGACACTGGCACTCCAGGAGGCCGACAAGCTCGCGGCAGACGGGCACCCGGTAATCTACGTTTCCGCCGAGCTTCCCGCGCACAAGCTGGTCGAGAAGAGCCTGGCGCGTCTCAGCGACGGCAAAGTCGCGTTGTCCGAGGTCTCCAGCTGCGCGACCCAGAATCACCCTAAGCACACGACTTTCGAGGCCGCACTCGACAAATATCGCACCCAGATCGCCCCCAATCTCTGCATCACCGGCCCGCTCAACACCGTGGAGCTCTCCAACCTCGTCGGGCTGGTAACACGCGAGCGCGGCGAGGTCCCCTTCGTCTTCATTGACTACCTCCAGCTCCTCGCCTGCGGCGTCACGGCGGACCAGCAGTTCATCGACGAGCGATTGGCTATCACAGCATGCGTGAAGGGCCTCCGCGAAATCTCGAACCTCTATGGCTCTCCCGTCATCGCACTGAGCTCGACCACTCGCAAGTCCTACGATTCCGGGAAGTCGGCCAGGCCCAACCTCGCCATGTTCGGTGGTTCCTCCGCTGTCGAGTACGGCTTTGACTCGGTGCTCTACCTCGCCGATGACAATGACAAGCCCGAGTGGCCCTACGAGTCTCCCGCAACCGGCACGCCCCTCAAGCTCGTCGCCCTCAAGAACCGCTACGGCACGCTGGGCGAGTCCCGACTCGACTTCGACGGTGCGCGCGCCACCTTCCACGACAGGGGCTAGCCCATGCGTGGCAAAGCCAAGACCGCGCATATAAACGTCCGCATGACCGAGGAGGAGCGTGCCGCCATCACGGTGCGCTCCTCCTCTTTTGGTATGGCCCCATCGACGTTCATGCGCGAAGCCGCTCTCCTCATCGGTGAGAAGCCCGTCAGGATCGCCGACGAGGCGACGCTGCGGCAGCTTCTTCATCAGATGAAGAAGCAGGGCGGAAACCTCAACCAGGCCGTTCTCACCGCAAACGCCTATGGCGTGGATACGCAGACGGCCCAACAGCTCGCGGAGGCCGTCCGTCTGGTATCGAGCACGGCCTCGCAGCTATCGAACCTCATCTCCAAGAATCGAGAATGATCATGAAAACCAAGATGCCCACAGCGCTCATATCATCTCTTCTCCTAGCGATCCTCGCATGCCCCGTCCTCGCCGTCCCCGTCGACGATTTCGTCGCCGGGACACCGTTAGGCGCGGCTGCGATTCCGTCGTCGTTCGGCGTGGACACCGTCCTCGGCTGGTGGCTCACGGGTGCGTTCACTGCTTGCCCGCTCGGAACCCTGCTGACCTTCCTCCTCGCCTTTTGCATCTGCGCTCTCATCGCCTACTCGACCACCCTCAACGCGAGGGCCGAGGACGGCGGCGTGCTCGGCAACGCCCACGTCAAGACGGGTCGCGAGGTCATAAAAGGGTCCATGACCTGGGACGGCTCGACGAATCCCTCGTCACGTGGGTTCGTCTATGGGTTCACCAAGTATCACGGCAAACCCTGCTATCTCTACGAGCCCAAGAAGATGGCCTTCGTGTCAGGGGCCACCGGGTCAGGTAAGAGTCGCTTCCTCTATCTCCCCTCAATCGACCTGCTCAGCTACGGCGGCGCTTCCAACGGATCCGAGCCCGCGACCCTAATCGTCTCCGACGTGAAAAACGAGCTCATAGAACTCACGGGCGACGAGCTGGCCCGTCGCGGCTATCGCGTCCTGCTTCTCGACACGCAGCACCCCTATAGGGGACAGAGGTTCAACCCGCTCAAGCAGGTGCTCGACCTCCATGCCGAGGGACGCGACCAGGAGGCCGAGCAGGCGGCGGACGCCATCGCGGAGCTCGTGGTGCAGGACGACGAGAAAGACAAGGGCTCGCACTGGACCGCCTCGGCCAGGGGCCTGCTCTCGGCCCTGGTCCTGCTGGTCTCCATGTCCGACGAGTGTCCCGAGGAATCAAAGCACCTCGCGACCGTCTGCGAGGTCCTGGACCGCGGCACCGAGGCCGAGGGAGACGACCCGTCCGAGCCCCTGAAGGCCGTCTTCCGCGCTCTGCCGAGCGGCCACCCCGCCAAGGGCCGGGCGTCGCAGTTCGTCTCCTCGGGCGGCAACGAGCTCAGGAGCATCCTCTCGACGCTCAAGGTCGCCCTGCGCCCGTTCTCCTCCGCCCCGGTCGCCTGGATGACCTCCGGCTCCGACATCGACCCGCACACGGTACTCACGGAGAAGAGCGCCGTCTTCCTCCACGTGCTCGACGAGGGCTCCCCCTACAACTGCATCGCGGCGATGTTCCTCTCGCAGCTCTGGGCTTCGGTCCAGGCGGTCGCGGACGTGAACGGCGGCAGGCTCCCCCGCCCCGTGCAGATACTCGGCGACGAGTGGGGCAACCTGCCCCGCGTCGAGTGCCTGCCCGCCCTCCTCAGTCTCGGGCGCGGGTGCGAAACGTTCTGGGTCGGAGCGACGCAGGACGTATCCCAGCTCAACAAGTATGGCGAGAGAGACGGCCGCAGGAAGATCCTCGCGAACTGCGGGGTCAAGATTGCGATGAAGCTCGCCGAGGAGGAGGACCGCCGGTACTTTACCGAGCTCATCGGCAAGACCACGCGCCACACGCAGGGCACGAGCAACGGCAGGGCCGCGTCGGGCACGTCATCCTCGACGTCCTACAGCGAGAGCGCCGACGACGTGATACACCCCTGGGAGTGGCGCGGCATGGCCCCGGACCGGGACGGGATCATCGTCGTGAAGCACGCGGACAACGGTATGCCCGCATGTCGAGCCGGCGTCTTCCGCTCCCCCGTCACCGACTGCACCAACACGCCCACAAGGGAGCACTTCGACCTCGGGACCCCCGAGCACGAGGCGGAGAACCGTCGCGCCTACCAGCGCCGCCTCGACGAGTCAGCTGCTGGGAAGATGCGCGAGGAGGCCTCGACCTGGTGCCCAAAGTGGCCCGAGCCGGAGAAGAAGAACGGGAGCAAGCCGGGCGGCAAATTCAGCGGGCTCTCGCTCGACTAGGGAGGCGACCATGACGGCGATAAAGCAGACGAGCGTCTGCAGCGAGAGGCACCTCGCGAGACTCAGGGATTACCTCTCCTGGGACCGCGACAAGGCGCTCGCCCACGGCACGCAGAACATCATCGACGATGACCGCTGGTTTCAGGAGATGGCGGACACGAGGGCGGCCATGGGTCACGACAGGCCCGGCAAGGCCGGTGCCAAGTGTACCTACATGCAGCACCAGATACTCGGGTTCCTCCCAGACGAGTGCGACCTCAACGGCGGGAAGATGACGCCGGAGCTGTGCATGCGCTATGCGAGGGAGTACGTGGCCGAGCGCTACCCCAACCAGGAGGTCGTGATGATGCTGCACCGCGAGCGCTGCCGCGCGGACGCCACTGACCGCTACGCCGTGCACCTCGGCATCAACCGCAGTGATCTGGAAACCGGCCGAAGGCTCGACGAGGGCCCCGCCCGAAAGGCGGCAGCATCACGCGTGAAGACCGTCCGTACCCTGGACGAGAGGTATGGACTCAGGCAGCTTGAGCGCGGCAAGGCCAACTCGCGCGTCCACGCGAGGCAACCCGGCACGGAAGAGCGCGACATGGCCCGAAAGGGGCAGGCCGAGCGCTCGGAGAACGCCCGCATCCGCGTCGCGGTCGCCCGCCGGATCGAGGAGGTCGGGCGCATGCGCGACTGCCCCGACCGGATGGGCGAGCTTGAGCGGCGGCTCAGGCGGGACGGCATCGAGCTCGCCAGGTCGAAGGGCGGGAGCCTTCAGTACCGATTCTTCTCGAAGGCCCTCGGGGCTGTGCGGAAGGTCAACGGCGGCAGGCTCGGCTTCGCGGTCGACCACTCGACCGGCCTCGTCGTCCGCTTCACGCTGCGCGGGATAGCGACGGCGATGAGGGCGTTCTGGGAGCTTGAGCGCAAGGCGCTCGAGAACCAGAACGGGCGAGGGGACTGAGCATTTGGGCCGGGACGCAACAGGCGTCCCGGCCCCTTTTGGCGAGAGCGACTTCGGAGCGGTTCGCCCCCGCCGCAGGCGGCAAGATGATTCCGTGCAACGGAATCCATATCTTGCCTGCACGGAGCGAGCCGGTTGCCAAGGCAACGCGAGCCCAGGCAGGTGAGCGCCGGTTGAGCCGACGCCGAGGAGACGCGACCCATGGGGAGCGTCGCACGACGGTGCTCGGCGACCCGGCGCGAGAGGCCCCGCCCGGCGACCACGGCGGAGCGATGGCGACTTCTGGAAGCCATCGAGCGAAGCCGTTCGGCGGGTGGGGCCGGCGTGAGCGGAGGCGGACGAAACGCGACCCTGGGGAGCGTTGCCAGGGAGCCGCAGCGAGAGCGACGCTATGCGTCGCGGGGGTCCCGCCCATAAGCGGGACCCATCGGCCTCAAGGCCGATCGCTACGTGACAACCTCGAATCGCTACCGTTCGATAATTCCGATTGGAAGTAGTTTTCCTTTGCTCTATAGCCGGAGGTTAAACTGTTGGATATCTTTGTCGCGATTCAATTCGCACCAGCTCGTTATCAAAGGATTTCACATGGCCAGGAAAGAAGCCGCACTCGACCTTTGGGTTGCCGACAGGCTCACCGAATGTGATATTGAGTTCACATCACAGGGGAGCAGCATCAAAGAAATCGACAACGCCCTCAAGGACGCATCCAAGCGCGGAACGGGAAACGCTGGCTATCCTGAATACGTTTCGAAAATTGGCCGCTTTGTTCTTGTCATCGAAGATAAGGCGAGCCAGAGCCGACATGAAAAGCTAACAGATGCTGACATCCTCGACATGAGCACCGAGGCCGTTACCGATTATGCCGTCAACGGTGCCTATCACTACGCCTCGCACATCGCAAAGAAGAGCCCTTTCACTGAGGTCTTCGCCGTTGGGGTTTCAGGGGACTCCAAGCATCACACCATATCTCCCGTGTTCGTGAATGACCGAGAAGGCTACAAGAGGCTCCCAGACCTCGAATCGTTCACTTGGCTCTCACCGAGCAACATCGTTGAATACTACACACGGTATGTTCTTGACGAACCAACCGACGTCGAGAAGACCACCGAACAAATTCTCAAGGATGCGGCAGAGCTTCACGAATATCTTCGCACCTACGGCTCCATCAAGGACCAAGACAAGGCTCTTGTGGTAGCGGGGATTCTTCTAGCTTTGGATGAAATCGAATACGGCGGATTCTCAATCGATTCCCTTACCGGGGACCAGACCGAAGGCATGCGCGACGGCGATAAGCTGATGAACGCCATTCGTGGAAGACTCACGCGCTCCAACGCCGGGCCAGATGTGAAGAAAAACAAGCTTCTTGCTGAGTTCGGCATTGTTCAAACAAGCTTTCGCTTAAACGAGGTCAATGACACCCTAGGGATGACCCCGTTGCACTACTACACGAACTTCCTTAACGAACACGTTTTCAAAAGCATCAAGTACCAGCAGACTTCTGAAGACTTCATAGGTCGCTTTTACGGCGAGTTTATGAGCTATTCCGGCGGGGACGGCCAAACACTCGGCATCGTACTCACGCCAAAGCACATCTGCGACCTTATGTGTGAGCTCGTTGATGTTAAGCCTACAGATACGGTGCTTGACCCAACATGCGGAACGGCGGGATTTCTCATCGCCGCCATGCATCGCATGCTTTCTTCTGCAACCAGCGAGCAGCAACGCAAAGACATTAAGAAAAAGCGCCTTCACGGCATCGAGCTCCAAAGCAACATGTTTGCAGTCGCGGCTGCAAACATGATTCTTAGGCGAGACGGAAACAGTAACCTCGAATGCTGCGATTTCCTCAAGCAAAACCCGGCCCAGATACAGCTCAAAGGGGCAACGGTCGGGCTGATGAATCCTCCATACAGCCAAGGAACCAAAGCGGATCCAAGCCAATACGAGCCATCTTTTGTGGAACGTCTTCTCGACTCTCTCACAATAGGTGCGAGAGCGGCGGTCATCGTTCCGCAATCATCCATGACCGGAAAAAGCAAAGCCGAGAAGGAGTTCAAGGTCTCCATCCTCAAGCATCACACCCTCGAAGGCGTTATTACGTGCAACACCGATACATTCTATGGGGTCGGAACGAATCCCGTCATAGCCGTGTTCACCGCCGGCGAACCACATGACCCTGAAAAGGAATGCCGTTTCATCGACTTTAGGGATGATGGCTATGAGGTAAGGGCGCACGTCGGCCTGGTCGAAGGCGACTCTGCAAAGGACAGAAAGCAGCATCTTCTTGACGTTTGGAACGGCCGCGAAGACGCCCCATCGAAATTCTGCGTCAGCTCGACCGTCAAGCCAGATGACGAGTGGCTGCACAGCTTCTATTACTTCAACGACGAGATACCTACCGAAGAGGATTTCGAGAAAGCAATAGCCGATTATCTAACATTCCAGCTAGACATGGTTTCTCATGGTCGTAGCTATCTCTTCGAGGAGGACCCCGATGCTCGATTTGAATAACAGGGATTGGGCACCCTTTAAAATCTCGGATTTATTTCAACCGGCTCGCGGCACCGAGAAAAACATGACCTCTCTTCAGGTCGGAGACGTTCCACTTATTTCCGCTCGCAACTGCGACAACGGCGTAAAGGCTTTTGTCTCTATCCCAAACGAAAGACTTCATCGTGGCCACGCCATCACTCTAAACAACGACGGCGATGGCGGGGCGGGTCTCGCGTACTACCAACCAATGGAGTTCGCTCTCGACACCCACGTAACGGACTTAAGGCCAAGAGACTCAATCGGAAACCTCTCAAGATATGCCATGCAATTCGTGGCCGCATCCATTTCTAAACAGCGAACGCTATTCGGCCACGGAAGGTCGATCAGCCTAAAACGGCTCAATTTGCTACGAGTAATGCTTCCCATCGATGAGTCCAGCAATCCCGATTGGCAGTTCATGGAGGATTACATCCGCGAGCGAGAAGCCATTCAAGTCCAGCGCTGCCGCGAATTCCTGATGAAGCGCATCGCCTCTATCGAGAGAGAGAGAGAGAGAGAGAGTAAATAACCCCGAGTTCGACCACTCCTCACTGCACGAAAGAGATTGGAAATCGTACTCAATCAGCCAAATATTCGACATTCGTTCCGGGAGGCGCTTGGAATCTCGTAACCGAAAGTATGGAAGACGACCGTTTATTGGGGCGCTTGACAATAGCAACGGGATTGCCGGTTTTACGGCTGATAAGAATTCGTCGCTCGACAACAATGTCCTTGGCGTGAACTATAACGGTAATGGCGTCTGCCTTGGGTTCTACCACCCCTATGAGTGCATTTTCTCCGATGACGTTAAACGCTTTCACGTCAAGAACAACAAGGGCAACGAGTTTATCTACCTCTTCCTAAAAGTCGCCATCCAGCAGCAAAAGAGCAAGTTTGGCTATCTGTACAAGTTCAATGCTACAAGGATGGCACGCCAGGCAATTATGCTTCCCTCTGTAAACGGTGGCGAGCCAGACTTCACTTTCATGGAAATATTTGGAATGTCAATTACTCTCCAGCTGCTTCTGAAGCAACTGGCCTACTTAGAAAAAATGCCTGCCTAGCAGAAGGGCGAGTTTTCAACGGTCCTCGGTGTCGGAGGGTCCCAAGTGTAACCCGGAGACACCGGGGGCTGTTGGAAACTCGCCCTTCTCACAGCAACGTCACCCTAGGTTTTCAACGCTTTCCATAGTCGGAGGGCTTCTTATAAGCCCGCAGACTGTGGAAAGGGTTGAAAACCGGATATTTGGGTGAAATATCGGAGTGAAATATGTAGGCGAGCTGTTTTCATCATAGAACTATCTTTCACCCCTTTTTCACCCCTCTATCGTCTATTTAGCCCTATCTATACAAAAGCAGGTCAGACGATTTATACCGTCTGACCTGCATTTTCTTCTGGTGCCCCCGGTGCGATTCGAACGCACGACACCCGCTTTAGGAGAGCGGTGCTCTATCCCCTGAGCTACGGAGGCATGTTGTACTAGTGTAGCAGATTTGCGCCACTGCCATGCAGCGCATAGCCACTCTTCGAGGTAGTCATTGGGGACGTTCTTTAATGACTAGTCGTTTAAGAACGTCCCCAACGACTACCCAGCGACTAGTTACCTTTGTGGAAGAGGTTTTTGATAACGGAGGGAATGCTCTTCGCACCCTTGGCCGTCACATCGATGAAGTCGGGCGAACGCACGAGCTTATTCTCGTCGACGTACTTGCGGACCGCGCGAAGCGTCTCTTTGTCGTCACGCGTCGAAAACGTAAAGTGACCGTTGTCCTTGGTGAAGATGGCAAAACGCGTGATCTTCTTGGTACCGCGCAAAACCTCGGCGGCAATATAGTCGACCTCGTCCCACGGGATTTGAATATAATCCTCGGGATTGCGCTCGTTATAGTACTCAAACGCCTTATTGCCCACCATCACGTTACCGTGGCTGGTAAGCCCCATCAGGCAGGTTGCCGGCGTTGCCAGATCGACCGTGCTGTTCTGAGATTGCGCCATACGCGCCTCGCCCTCCAATAAAAACAATCGGACCGCATCCAGTGTACCCACCGGGTGCGGTCCGTTTCAATGGCTCAAAAGCCCTTGCCTAGCAATTCTCGGTCTTAAGCCGAAGCGTGCTTACATGAAGCCGCAGAAGCGACCGATGATGCCGACGGCGAAGAGAGCCAGGATGATGACGATCGGGCTGACCTTCTTCTTGAGGAGCTTGCAGACCAGCAGGGTCAGGCACACGGCGGCAAGGCCGGGGATGAGCTGATCGAGGTTGGCCTGAAGCGTGGTGACCTTCATCTGATCAAGGGCGGTAGCACCGACGGAGTTGTACATCGTCAGCGCTTCCTTGATACCCTCGGAACCGGAGGGCAGGCTAGCCCAGTCGATAAAGGCGCCAGCAGACTGCTTGACCGTGGAGACGATCGGGGTGAAGGAAATGGACACCCAGCGCTCGACCAGGGCGCCGATGATGAACATACCCAGGATGGAAGCGCCCTCGGTGACCTTGCCCATCAGACCACCGGAGAGGTCCTTGGCGATGGAGGAGCCGACCTTGTAGCCAAACTCCTGCGTGTACCACAGGAAAGCGTAACGGATGATGTTCCACGCGAAGAAGAACAGCAGCGGACCGACGATGCTGCCGGACATGGCCAGGGAAGCGCCCAGAGCGCCCAGAATCGGGCGAAGGGTGAACCAGAAGACGGGGTCACCGACGCCGGCGAGCGGGCCCATCATACCGACCTTGACGCCCTGGATGGCGACGTCATCGATCGGAGCACCGTTGGCGCGCTCCTCCTCGAGGGCGAGGGTAACGCCAATGACGGGGGCGGAAACATAGGGGTGGGTGTTATAGAACTCCAGATGGCGCTTAAGAGCGGCAATCTGGTCATCCTTGCTGGTGTAGAGCTTCTTGATCGCAGGGATCATTGCGAAGCACCAGCCGCCGTTCTGCATACGCTCGTAGTTCCACGACCCCTGAAGGAACTGATGACGGAAGCAAACCTTCTTGCGGTCAGCCTTGGTGAGCTGAATCTTGTTCTCTGCCATATGTATCACTCCCCTCCTACTCGTAATCGTTCAGAATGTCGCCGAGCGGGTCGCCGGAGCCACCGCCCATGCCGCCACCCTGCTTGGCCAGATCCTTAAGGCCAAGGTAGATGAGGGCAAGGGAGATGCCGATGAGGCCAAGGGCGATCAGCGTGAGCTGAGGGATGGCAGCAAGGACAAAGCCGAGGATGAAGAACGGCCAGGTCTCCTTGGTGGCCATCATGTTGATGACCATGGCGTAACCGACGGAAGCGACCATGCCGCCGCCGACAGCCATGCCGCCGGACAGCCAGTCGGGCATAGCGTTAAGCGCGTTGGTAACGGCCTCGGCCGGGATGACGCACAGAAGCACTGCCGGGATGGCGATACGAAGGCCCTGCATGAGGATGGCAATGTACTGCCAGCGCTCGATGCCGGAGAAGTCGCCCTTCTCGGCGCAACCGTCCATGGCGTGAGCGATAGCGGTAGCAATGGTACGGCAAATCATGGTCAGGAACAGGCCAGCGACCGACAGCGGGACGGCGACGGCGATGGCCGCGGTAACGGCCTTGGCCGAATCAGTGGCGCCGCCGTTGAGGGCGAGCACCATGATGATCGAAGAAGCGACCGAGGCCAGAGCGGCGTCAGGCGCGACGGCGGCGCCGACGTTAGCCCAGCCAAGGGCCATCATCTGGAGCGAACCGCCCAGGAGGATGCCCTCCTGAAGGTGACCGGTTACGAGACCGATAAGCGTGCATGCCACGAGCGGCTGATGGAACTGGAACTCATCCAGAATGCCTTCCATACCGGCAAGCAACGCGACAATCGCAACAAGCAGAATAGTGATTGCAGACATGTATCGGACCCTCCTTTACTATGCTTGAGCGGCCAGTTCGGCCTTAGCTTTCTTCAACATGGCGTCGAGATCCTCGGAAGCATCCGAAGGAACCTTGCGGACCTCGAACTTGACGCCCTTGGCCTTGAGGGCCTCGAGAGTCTTGACGTCGTCATCGCCCATAGCGACGGCGTTGGTGACGACGACCTTGCCCTTGGAGTGAGCCATGGAACCGATGTTGACTTCCTTGATGTCGACGCCGGCCTCGATGGCCTTGAGCAGATCCTGCGGGTTCTCAAAGAGCAGCATGGCCTTGGTGTCACCAAAGCGCGTGTCCTTGACGACCTCGGCCATCTTCTTGATGGGAACGACGTTGGCATGGACTCCCGGAGGGGCAGCCTGCTCGATCATGGTCTTGCGGAGCTCGTCGTGAGCAACGCCGTCGGAAACCACGATGATGCGGTTGGGGTTGATCTGCTTGGTCCACGTGGTGGCCACCTGACCATGCAGCAGACGGGTGTCGATACGGACGTGGGCAATCTTGATGTGCCCGTCGCCGATGACCGTTCCCGGAGGGATGGCGCCTGCAGGAGCAGCGGCGGCCGCAGCCGGCTTCTTCTCCTCGGGCTCCAGAGACTCGGGCTTGACGCGCACGCCAGCCTTAGCCTCAGTCACGAGATGTTTTGCGATCGCATGTGCAGTGTTCTTTGCGTCAAAGCGCTGCGAATATGCCTCGATGAGCATAGGCAGGTTGACACCGGTGACGATAGCCCAGGAATCGTGGCCCTCGATGAGCCCGCTGATCTGGTTGAACGGCGTGCCGCCCCACAGATCAACGAGGAAGAGCACCTGCTCCTGGTCCTCGAAGGAAGCGACTGCTTCCTCGACCTTGGCACGGAAGTCGTCGGGGCCCATGCTCGGCTCGAGCGAGACCACGGCAACAGACGGCTGATCGCCAAAGACCATCGAGCCCGTCTGCTTGATTCCAGCTGCCAAGTCCCCGTGGCTAGCAAGAACAATACTTACCATCACATAACCTCCTTTTTGTCTACGTATTTCCTACACGACATGAAAGGAGTATACCTGTTTGGATTGTGGAATTATAGCTAAATCCGCAAAAGGTTGGATTATTTGTTTAAACGTCTAGGTTTGTTACAAGTTGATTACGTTACTGCTTTTTGACTCATTACACGACAAGGCGTCGCTCATCAAGCTATGTATTTTATAGATACAAGCAAGCTGTTCATTAATATCGATATTAAGCAAGTGCGAATGTGCTCGTACTGTCACTATTTTGTTTAAACAGACATGGCTTGACTATTTGCACGACTTATGCTCAACAAAACTACTCAAAAAAGTTGCGGTGAAATAGTTCTTGTTTAAGAGCCAGAAGGCTGGATTTAGGAACTATTTCACCGCAACTTATAGGGGATCCTAGACGATGTGGAGTGGGTTGGCGGCGTCGACGGCATCGGGCGCGTCGGAAGGGCCGTCGGGGGCAGCGCCTGCCGGATCCTCTTCGGGGGTCTCGATCTGTTTGATCATTACCTCTTGGCCCTGCAGCAAATAGGTCTCGCCGCTACCGCAATGGGGACAGGCCTTGCCGTGCTCGACCGTCGCGTAGTCGCAGCCACACGCCTCGCAATGTGTCACGGCCTCAACGGGCTCCACGATAAGCTCCGCACCCTCGGTGATGGGCTTTTTATCTGCCGCCCAGCGCCAAGCGTCGAGTAGCAAGTCGGGAACGACGCCCGAGACCTCGCCCAGCAGCAGCGTGACGCTCGAAACGCGACGCACGCCATTGGCGCGCGCCACGTTCTCGACATCGCGAATGATGTGATAGACGATTCCCAATTCATGCAAGGCGAAACCCTTTCTGCAGAGGTTGATTCGATGCAAACTCAAAGCAAGGGGACGACGAGATCTAGTCTGCGCCGTCCCCTTACCCGCCATGGCTACCTATTTACGACCAAATTTAATCTTGATGGCACGCTTTAGAGCGTACTTGCCGAGGCTTGGGAGCTTTTGCTCGTATTTGACCATCGTGGAGCACTCGGGGCGGTCGCGATCCAGATGGATGGCGTCGAACGCGCACTTGGTGGTGCACAGGCCGCAGCCGATGCACTTGTTGGGGTCGACGATCGAGGCACCGCAACCCAGGCAACGGGCGGTCTCGGCGCGCACCTGCTCTTCGGTAAAGGTCTCGACGTACTCGCTAAACGGCGCAGCCTTCTCGCGCTCGCGGTCCACGTGGGCAACCTCGCGGCTCGCGTTGTCGTAGCTCTCGAGCACAACGTCGTCGCGGTCGAGCGCGGTGTAGCGGCGCTGATTGCGGCCGATGGTGAGCGTGGAGCCCGGCTGCACAAAGCGATGGATGGACACCGCGGCCTCGTGGCCGGCGGCGATAGCGTCGATGGCAAAGCTGGGGCCAGTGTAGACGTCACCACCCACAAAGATGTCGGGTTCGGCGGTCTGGTAAGTCTGGGGATCGGCAAGGGCGCCCTGGCCGCGGCCGAGCTCCACCTTGGAGCCAGCCAGCAGGTCGCCCCACACAATGGACTGGCCAATCGACATGACGACACGGTCGGCATCGACACGGCGCAGATCGTTCTCGTCGTACTCGGGCGCAAAACGGCCCTCGTCGTCAAAGACACGCGTGCAGCGCTTGAAGGTGATACCGCACACACGACCGGCCTCGTCCAGGTGAATCTCCTTGGGGCCCCAGCCGCAGCTGATGTGAGCGCCGTCCTCAACGGCCTCGCGACGTTCTTCCTCGCTGGCGGGCATCTGGACCTCGCTCTCCAGGCAGAACATCTCAACGTGCCCAGAGCCCAGACGGCAGGCGTTGCGGGCAACGTCGATGGCCACGTTGCCGCCGCCCACCACAATGGTGCGGCCGGACAGGGTATCGATCTTGCCGCTGTTAACCTCGCGAAGGAAGTCGACGGCCACGGTCACGTCCACGGCATCCTCGCCCGGAATACCGGCAAGGCGGCCGCCCTGGCAGCCGATGGCCACGTAAAAGGCCTTAAAGCCCTGCGCGCGCAGCTCGTCGAGCGTCACATCACGACCGACCTCCACGCTATAGCGGAACTCGGCACCCATCAGGCGAATGATCTCGACCTCGGCCTCAATGACGTCCTTCTGCAGCTTAAAGCTGGGAATGCCGTAGGTGAGCATGCCGCCCGGGCGCTCGTTTTTCTCGAAGACGACGGGCTTGTAGCCCTTCTCGGCCAGATAGAAAGCGCAGGACAGGCCGGCCGGACCGGCACCGATGATGGCGATCTTCTGATCAAAGCCGCCAGCGCGCGTCGGCGTCACCACGGGCGGGACGTAGCGGGTCGCGGCATCCAGATCGCGCTGGGCGATGAACTTCTTGACCTCGTCGATGGCCACGGCGGCGTCCACACGGCCGCGGGTGCAGGCGTCCTCGCAGCGGCGGTTGCACACACGGCCGCAGATAGCGGGCAGCGGGTTCTCGCGCTTAATGAGTGCCAGCGCCTCGTCATAGCGACCCTGAGCCGCGAGCTTCAAATAGCCCTGAACGGCAACGTGCGCGGGGCAGGCCGTCTTGCAGGGAGCGGTGCCGGACTCATGCGTCTCGATGCGGTTGTCGTTGCGGTAGTTGGGCGACCACTTGGTGTGGTCCCACTTGGTGGCATCGGGCAGCTCCTGGCGCGGATACTCGGGCACCTGTCCGCCGGCCTTTTTGCTGCAGAGCTTCTGGCCCAGCTTGGCGGCGCCGGCCGGACACACCTCGACGCAGCGACCGCAGGCCACGCACTTGTCCTTCTCGACCTTAGCGACATAGGCCGAGCGCGACAGGTTGGGCGTGTTGAACAGCTGCGAGGTGCGCAGGGCGTAGCACACGTTGACGTTGCAGTTGCAGATGGCGAAGATCTTGTTCTCGCCGTCGATATTAGTGATCTGGTGCACAAAGCCGTTGTCCTCGGCCTGGCGCAAGATGTCGTAAACCTCGTCGCGGGTCACGTAATGGCCACGATCGGTCTCAACCACGTAGTCGGCCATATCGCCCACGGCGATGCACCAATCGGCCGGGTCGTCGGCGCAGCCCTCACCCATCACGCGACGGCTCGCGCGGCAGCTGCAGGTGCTGGCGGCATATTTGCCATCGTATTTGTCGAGCCAATGCTCGATATGCTCGATCGGCACCGAGGTGCTCGCGGCGTCGATGGCCTTCTCGACCGGAATGACGTGCATGCCGATGCCGGCGCCTCCGGGCGGCACCATCGGCGTGGCCTTGGACAGCGGTCCCTTGGACGCCTGCTCAAAGAACTTGGCATAGACCGGGTGCTCCTCGAGCTGGCTCACGCGCATGTTGAGGAACTCGGCAGAACCCGGCACCAGCATGGGCAACACCCATTGCTTGGCGCGCTCGGGGTTTTCCCAGTTGTACTCGAGCAGACCCGTGTAGCTCATGTCGTCGAGCATCTTCTCGATATCGGCTTCGGGCATGCCGGTGAGCTTGACCATCTCGGGCAGCGTATAGGGACGGCGCATCTTCATCTTGCAGAGCACTTCGGCCTGCTCGTCGGTTGCGGCCTCGGCAAACGACCAGTACTCGTAGCCCAGCAGCTCGTCGCGATGCAGCAGACGGTTGGTGCAGTGCTCGCACAGCTTGACGATGGCCTCGCGCGGATGCTCCGGCAGCGGCGGCACGAACTCCGAACCGATGTCGGGCTCGGTGTAACTAATCCCCGGTCCGTTGAGAATCATGGTTGTCCCTTCTCTTGCCGCAGCCCGGCGGGACCGCAGCGCCCCTCTTTTTTTGCAGGCCGGACATGCCCCCATGCCGTTCACCCGCCATTGTTGACATTGTGTCAAAAATAGTATTGACGAACCGTCAACAATATTCAAGACTGTTAGGCGAACGGTCAGGCAAAAGAGGATGAAAGGCGGCAAAACATGGGCAATAACACAGCAGGTACCTCTGTGGTCGATGCCGTCCCCGCATCCGATAGCGCGGCAAAGCGCCTGACGGGCGACGAACGCCGTCGCGAGATCCTCGATGCCGTGCGCACCGTAAGCTCCGAGCTGGGCGTGTCCCACCTATCGGTATCGGCCGTGACCAAGCGAGCCGGCTGCACGCGTTCATTGTTCTACCACTACTTCGCCGACATGGACGCCGCCGTCACCGCTGTTATGGACGAGGCGATCGACGACTTTATCTCCGAACTCGAGCGGTGGAACGCCGACCGCACCGTCGGTGATATCGAGGGCGCGCTCGACACCGTCGCCCCGCTCTTTAAGCGCCTGGTCGCCAGCGGCCACGAGCTGCCGAGCACGCTTACCTCGAGCAGCGGCGCGCTCTACGGCGGCTTTTTGCACAACGTGGTCCAGCGCGTGGCGCAGTATATCTGCGACACCACCGTAGTGGATTTTGTCGCCCATCATGAGCTACGCATCGACCATGTCTACGAGACGTTCTACACCCTCATCATGGGCCTTTTGATGTATATCCGCACGCACCCCGATGTGCCCGACGAAACGGTCAAGGAAATCATCGCCTCGACACTCCACATCGAGGGCTATACCGCCAAGTATCCGGAGCGCAAGCCCCAGAACTGACGACATTTGGCCAAACTGCCCGCGATCAGAAGAGGGGCCGCGGGCGTGTGAAAGGAGAGCAGCATGCTGTTCGATGTTTGGGGTAGCGATACCCTTATCCACTGGGCCGGCTGGGCCATGGTCTTTATTGGCCTGATCGTGCTCAACGAGGTCGGCCGCCGCACCAAGCTGGGCGCGGCAATCATCTTTGGCGTGGCTCCGCTGGCCATGACCATCTACTGCGTCGCCATCGCCATCGGCGTTTCGCAGGGTGCCGAGTGGGCACTCACCAACCCCACCCATGTGTACCAGAACAGCTGGTTCCACTACGCCAAGGTATACGCGGCGCTGGCCGGTTGCTGGGGCTTCATTGCCATTAAGTACCAGTGGGGCAAGATCGGCAAGGCGCATTGGTTCCGCGCGTGGCCGTTTGTGATCGTCGCCATCAACATCATGATCGCCGTCGTGTCCGACTTTGAGAGCGCCTATCACTTCTTTGTCCTGGGCCAGTCCACTTGGGTCACCTCCGAAGGCGCTACGCAGCTGGCCGGCTGGAACAACGTGTTCAACGGCATCGCCGGTATCATCAACATCTTCTGCATGACCGGTTGGTGGAGCGTCTACGCCTCCGAGGATCAGACCGACATGCTGTGGCCCGATATGACCTGGGTCTACATCATCGCCTACGATATCTGGAACTTCTGCTACACCTACAACTGCCTGCCCACCCACTCCTGGTTCTGCGGCTTTGCGCTGCTGCTGGCGCCCACCGTCGCCGCCTTTATCTGGAACAAGGGCGGCTGGATCCAGAACCGCGCCTTTACGCTGGCTATTTGGTGCATGTTTGCCCAGGTGTTCCCGTATTTCCAGGAGGAGTCCATCTTTGTGACCCACTCCACGCTCGACCCCGGCGCCGCTACCGCGGTCTCGATCGCCGCACTGGTCGCCAACGTCGCCGCGATCATCTACATCGCCTACCGCGCCAAGAAGCTCGGCCGCAATCCCTACAAGCAGGATGTCTTTGAGGGCACCAGCGATTGGGAGAAGGCCACCGCTCGTCGCGCCAAGGTCGATTACGCTCACGCCGAGTAACATGTTGGTCGCTGTTGGCGCCTGGGCATAGGCCCGCCCGCCAGGTTTTTCATCCAATGCCTCGCAGAGCCCCCGGAAAGCGTTTCGCTCGCTTTTCGGGGGCTTTTGTCGTTGCGTCTCTATTCATCTATTCAAAAACATGCGCATATATAAAATCGGATTTCAAATCATGAGGCGGCTCTATAGGGTCCTGTTTTTGGGTACAGTGTTGTCCCGATATTGAGCTTGGGGGATATATGAAAGATGAGACGACGGGCCAAGAGGACGCGGTCCAAGATGCAGAAGCGTGTGCCGAGGCCCTGGAGAGCCTAGACCGGATTTCGCTTGACGATGTTGCGTTTGACGATTCGAGCGTTGATGTGCAGGATGAGCCGGAAATCGAGGCGCAGCCCGATGATCAGGATACAGGCGACGTTGAGCCTGCCGAGGATGAGGCAGATCACGAAGACACCGAAAGCGAGGCCGACGACCAGCCCGAATCCGACACGGGCGAGGAAACCGTCTTGCTCGACAGCTTGCCGGCCGAGGATTCGCTGACTCGCGAGCTTCCTGGCCTGGGTTCCGCACCAGCCGTGGACGAGACCATCGCCATGGGCGATATACCCCTGCCGTCCGTTCCCTCGGCACGCGAGGCCGAGGTTCGCCATCGCAAGATGTCGCCCAAGCGCCGCAATCTGATGGTCGCCGGTGTCGTGGCCGTCGCGCTCGTCGCCGGCGGTGCAGGCTATGCTGCCTGGAACGGATATCAGCAAGAGCAGGCTGCCACTGTCGCCGCCAATGCCCACACGATGATGTCAGTGCAGATTGGCGTGCATGCCGCGGGCCTCGACTGTTCCACTGGCTCCAAGATTCCCGTACAGGTGAGCGGTCAGGATTCTGACGGCTCCTCCGTGAGCGAAACGCTCTATGTTGACGAGCACGGTCGCGGCATCAAACTGCTGCCCGGCGATTACACGCTCTCCATCGCTGCCTCCCCCATCGCGGCCGACGGCACCATCTATACCGTCCCGACCACCAAGACGCAGGTCACCGTTAAGAGCGATGGACAGGATTTAAGTGCCCAGGCCACCTTTAAGCTCAAGGTGCCTTCGGCCGACACGGTGACTGACGACCAGATCGATGCCGCCGCCAAGTATGCCGAGGAAGGCGGGGTGAACTCCGCCGCGGTCGCAAAGGTGCTCCAGCAGGCGGCAACCGCGCGCCGTGATGCCGCCGTCAACGCCGTGAGCTCCCGCGAGGCACAGGCGGCCCGCGACGCCGATGCTCGACATAAGGCAACGGACCTGTATCAGCTCGATATTCCCGTTGAGTGGTACGGTAAAGTCGCGACTTGGCAAAACGGCAGCACGCTGTGCATCTATCTTGCCGGCGACACGAACACGCCGCTTGTGACGCTTGTCACGGTGCGCGACGGCGAGAGCTTTACGCCCGATGAGGGCGATGCGGTTTTGGGTGCGGCAAACCTCGGCAACGGCTACACCGTCTACGCCAGCGGCCCCGTCTATCCGTACGTGGTGCCCCAGACCATCAACGGGCGCACGCAAGACCCCGTGTCGACCTACCCCATGGACACGGCCATTGAGCTTGTCGAGCTTACGACCGGCAACCGCTACACCTATAGCCAGATCAAGAACGTGCTGGTCGGCAAAGACGGCAAGGCTGACGCCGCGACCAAACTCGAGACCGACTACCTCGCCCAGATTCTCCTGCCGAGTATCAAAGCCCAGGACTAGCCGGGCGCATCATGGTGCTCCCCAACCGTGATGAAGGGGCCAGGAGGTCCTGACCCCACAGGCCCATAGACGATTAGGCAAGGAGCCACTTCCATGCGGGCACAACGTGTACCACACCGTGTTCGCATGGAATATCGGCCTGCTCATCCATGGTAACGATTGCCGACTCGCCAAGATCGAACTGGGCCATCGAGGCATCAAGCGCGGCAATTTCGCGCTCGCGCGTTTTCTCACTTGCCATATCCACACTCACCTGAATCAGGCTATAAGCCCGCATGAGAAGTGCGTCCCCAGCCACAAAGTCCACCTCATGGCTTTTGCTCTTCTCTTTGATCAGCAGGCGGCAGACCGATCCGATCCTCACCGCGGGAGTCCTTCTTCTTAGCGCGTTGAACACTGCGGTCTCGAGCCTCTGGCCCTGGTCCAATGCCGATGCGGGAGAGAATGCTCCAAACATCGCAGGATCGACAGCGTAGACCTTAGACGCAGACCGCATGTTATTTGCCAGTGAACGCGTGAACTCCGGCACGGAGAACAGCAGGTAGGCGTCCTCATAATACTCAAGTAAGTCGCTGAGCGAATTACGACTGACGGGTATCTGCCTGCTCTTGAACTCGTTGTACACTTTGTTCACCGACAGCTCTCGTCCCGAAGATGCCATACACCGCGTTAGGAACAGCGATGCCAAGCGAGGGTTCTTGACGTCGTAACGCTCAACGACGTCCATAGCGACCGTTCGCGAAGCATATTCCTGTAGCAGCTGAATCGCGTCTGCAGGCGTCTGCTCAAGCGTCGCGATGAATCCCCCTCGTTCAAGATATCCGATCAGATGATGTCGAAGCAGCGCTGCATCGCTTGGGGAAAAGGTCGCATCTGGCTCGAAAACGTTCCCCGTCTTATATCGAACGTATTCCGAAAAACTCAACGGAAAAAGCTCCCGTATAAGAGAACGACCCCTGAACTCGCTCTTAAGCTCTGAGGACAGCATCTTAGAAGAAGATCCCGTCACATAGACGGTCGCTTTCTCCGTATCGACTACACGCCGCAGAAACGCACCCCATTCGGGAATTTCCTGGATCTCGTCAAAGAAAATGTAAGCGCCCTCGGTTCGAGCAGCAGGATACAGCGCATAGAACGTGTCGAGCACGTCCGCCAGCAGCGATGACTCATACGGGCGCAAGCGCTCGTCCTCAAAATTAAAGTAAAGCATCCGGTCAAGCTCGACGCCCCGACCCTGAAGCCGCTGCATCTCCTGATACAGGCGATACGTCTTTCCACAACGGCGGGCCCCCACAACCACATTTACGATGTTGTCGCGCTTTGGCTCCTGTGGGTTTCCCAGATCAAGGTCTCGCTCAAAGACCTGCGGAACCCCCTGCTGTTCAAAGTCCTTTATTTTCTGGGCGATCAAGTCGTTGAATGCCATGATTCTCCAATCTTGCTCTCTAGCTAATCAAAATTATACTGATTCTTGATTAATTAGAGAGCAAGATTGTGTGTGGCTTGATTAACACTTAAGCAAGTTTTATCACCGTTATTGCTCCGAAGGATATCGAGTGGCTAAGAGGACAACCGAGCTCGAATGCGACTCCCCGAGCAGTCAATTTGGGACGGGGCTTTTTTGACTACCCTCCCCCTGTAGAACAATCCCCAACGCAGTTGCGGTGAAATAGGGACTGTTTTTGCTGGCCAAACTGCAAAACAGTCCCTATTTCACCGCAACTTATTGGTGGCCTTTTGGGTGGCACTCAGCGCCACGGATCGGCTTCGAACATCGGCTCGCGCTCGGGGCGGCGATCGCTGTAGGGATCGTAGCCGTCGTCGTCCTCGTTCTCGGCACGGATGTAGGGGTCGCGCGGCTTGGGCGCCGGCTTAGGCGCAGGCTTGGGCGCGGCGGGTGCGGCATCGGTCGCCGGCGCGCTTGTCTTGATCTCGTCTTTCATCTGCATATCTCCTTGCCATGCAATCGTGTTCAACATCATCGATTGTCGCACGAAAAAGGGCGGCGGACCCAATTGGATCCGCCGCCCTTGGCGTTTAGAGACGACTGACAGATTTTAAGGCATGGCCCAAAATCTACTCGGCGTCGGGGACCTCGTAGGTGGCCGCCGGCGTGTTATCGCACACGACGGTAAAGCCGCCGTCCTTGTCGACATCGACCGTCACCTGATCGCCCTCGCGCACCGTGCCGTCGATGATGGCGGCGGCGATGGCGTCCACGACCTCGCGCTGGACCAGACGCTTGAGCGGACGGGCACCGAACACGGGGTCCAGGCCGCCCACGGCGAGCATCTGCTTGGCCGCCGGGGTGATGGCAAGCGTCATGCGCTCCTTGGCCAGGCGTGCGCGGACGTCGGCAAGCTGGATGTCGACGATCTTCTCAATCTGCGCCATGCCGAGCGGATGGAACACCACGATATCGTCGATACGGTTGAGGAACTCGGGGCGGAAGGTCTGAGCCATGGCGGCGTCGACCTGATGGCGCATCTCCTCCTCGTCCTTACCGGACAGATCGGCGATGGCTTTGGAGCCCACGTTGGACGTCATGATGATAATCGTGTTCTTGAAGGACACCTGGCGACCCTGGCCATCGGTCAGACGGCCGTCGTCGAGCACCTGCAACAGCACGTTAAAGACATCCGGATGAGCCTTCTCCATCTCGTCGAGCAAGATCACGGAGTACGGACGACGGCGCACGGCCTCGGTAAGCTGGCCGCCCTCGTCGTAACCCACGTATCCCGGGGGCGCACCGATCAGACGCTGGACGCTGAACTTCTCCATGTACTCGGACATGTCGATACGCACGAGTGCGCGCTCGTCGTCGAACAGGCACTCAGCAAGCGCCTTGGCGAGCTCGGTCTTGCCCACGCCGGTGGGGCCCAGGAAGAAGAAGCTGCCGATGGGCTTGTCCGGATCGGAGAGACCCGCACGGCTGCGGCGCACGGCCGCGGCAACGGCGGAGACGGCCTCGTCCTGACCGATGACGCGCTTATGCAGCTCGCCCTCCAGGCCCTTCAACTTGTCGAGCTCGCCCTGCATCATCTTGGAGACGGGCACGCCGGTCCAGGCGCTCACGACCTCGGCGATCTCATCGGAGGTCACCTGCTCGTTGAGGCCCTCGCCGTCCTGCTGCTTTTGTGCCTCGAGCGCGGCCTCGGAATCCTGAATCTGCTGCTGCAGGCCCGGAATCACGGAGTAGCGCAGCTCGGACGCACGGCCCAGGTCGCCGTTGCGCGTCGCGCGCTCCTCTTCGCTCTTGGCCTCGTCAAGCTGCCCCTTGAGCTCCTGCACGTGATCGATGGCGTTCTTCTGGTTGAGCCAGCCGGCCTTTTGCACGTTGAGCTTTTCCTGGACCTCGGCGATCTCCTGACGCAGGGCCTCCAGACGCTCCTTGGAGGCGTCATCGGTCTCCTTCATGAGCGCCTGCTCCTCGATCTGCAGCTGGGTGAGCTGACGCGTGGTGGCGTCGATCTCAACCGGCATGCTGTCGAGCTCCATGCGCAGGCGGCTTGCGGCCTCATCGACCAGGTCGATGGCCTTGTCGGGCAGGAAACGGTCGGCGATGTAGCGATCGGAGAGGTCGGCAGCTGCCACGAGCGCGCTATCGGTGATATGCACACCGTGGAAGATCTCGTACTTCTCCTTCAGACCACGCAGGATCGAAATGGTGTCCTCGACGGTAGGCTCGCTCACCATAACGGTCTGGAAACGACGCGCGAGCGCCGCGTCCTTCTCGATGTACTTGCGGTACTCGTCAAGCGTGGTCGCGCCGATCGCGTGCAGGTCGCCACGGGCAAGCGCCGGCTTCAGGATGTTGCCGGCGTCCATGGAGCCCTCGGTGGCACCCGCGCCCACGATGGTGTGGAGCTCATCGATGAACAGGATGACCTTACCTTCGGACTTCTGTACCTCCTTGAGCACGGCCTTCAAGCGGTCCTCGAACTCGCCGCGGTACTTGGCGCCGGCGACCAGCGCGCTCATGTCGAGCTCGATGAGGTCGCGATCGCGCAGGGTGCTCGGCACGTCGCCGGCCACGATACGCTGGGCGATGCCCTCGACGATGGCCGTCTTGCCGACGCCCGGCTCACCGATGAGCACGGGGTTGTTCTTGGTGCGGCGGGACAGGACCTGGATGGTGCGGCGAATCTCATCGGTACGGCCGATGACCGGGTCGAGCTTGCCGGCGCGGGCGAGGTCGCAAATGTTGCGACCGTACTGCTCCAGCGCCTCAAACTGCGTCTTGTCCTCGGCGGACGTCACGCGGTCATCGCCGCGCAGCTCCTCGTAGACTTGCTCGATGCGCTCCTTGGTGACGCCTGCGTCGCGCAGAACGCGGCCGGCCTCGCCCTTGTCCTCGGCAAGTGCCATCAGCAGATGCTCGGTCACCACAAAGCTGTCGCCCATCTTGGTGGCCTTCTTCTCGGCCTTCTCGATGACGCGGACGAGCTCGTTGGACAGGCCCATCTGCTGGCCCTCGCCCGAAACCTTGGGCGCGTGGTCGATGGCATCTTGCGTGGAGCGTGCGAGCTGGGCCGGGTCGGCACCGATGCGCTCGATGATCACGGAGATATTGCGCTCGCCGGCACCGAGCAGGGCGGACAGCAGGTGAATCGGCTCCACCGCGCCGGCCTGCGCGTCGGCAGCCGTGCTCATGGCGGTCTGCAGCGCCTCGCGCGACGTCATTGCTAGCTTATCGATTCTCATGGAATCACCTCTCTTGGGGCGGCCGCCCTACGGGGCGGCTTCACGTTGTTCGAGAAGTATTGTTGCCAGCTTTGTACGATCTTATACACAAATCTAAGTCTCTATATATAAGATTTTCTGAGTGCCCCCACGACATGCAAACCACCACAAAGGTGCCTGTCCCCTTTGTGGTGGTCCAGAGAAGAATCAGCCCCGATTAAAAGAGGAGGCATCAAGCCCGGTCTACGTTTGGCGATCCCAAGACCCAACGAGAACGCAGCGATGGAATCGAGAACCGACAATAGCCCGTTCGCACAGATAGAGGCGGAGATTCAAGGTCAGAGTCCGGCTTAAACGGCTTAGCTATCGCACGTCACAACGTTCTCGTTGTCCTCCCTATCGTATTTATAGTGCTTACTGTGAAAATAGTGAGTTTAGTGAGAATAGTATCGCTCAAGACTCGTGGACTCAATTATTGACCTCTCGCCCAGAATGAGTGGGGCAAATATTCCTATTAGAGGTCAAATCGAAGCCCAATAGGGCCTTTTCGCCCCGTCATTTCGACCGATCGCTTTCTTTTGAATATTGTCGTAAGCTGGTATCACTTATCTTAATGAATTCATACTGTTTGCGAGGTACCCGCCGTGAAACGCTCCACCTATATCGGCCTGCTCGTCTTAGCGTTTGCAATTACCGCAGTCGGCGTGGGCATTATCTATCTCGCATTTCTCCCTGCCTCGGCAACGCAGGCGGCGGTTGAAACCGTAAGCTACCCCATCGAAATCCTCACCGATATCGTCAAACCCGATTCAATCACCGTCGATTTCGACGGTACGCCCGCAGCGCTTGGGGTCAGTAACTATCCCCGAATCGAACTTGGAGCCACGCGCTATACCCAAGATGAGCAGCTTATCGGCAAGGCAACCAGTTTACTCAAAGGCAAGACGTTTAAGCGATGGTACGGCGCCGCAATATATCGAGCCAAGAACGGCCAAATGGTTGGCGGGTATTATTCGACCCTTGAGCTCGATGCGGCAAACGGGAGCAGATTGTGCAACGTCTCATACGACCCCGGCTACGTGGACAATGAAGGACCGGGGGTCTATATCTCGGATGGCGACGTAATCTACGTCATGGAGGGCGACCAGACGGCAGTCGTCGATTTTATGGATCGGTGTACCGAGGATGCCTACGAACAAACTTGCGAGCCCGATCCACAGACAGCGCGCGACAGTGGCTCAGCACGCACTTGGCTATTTGACGATGAAATAACCTGGGCCCCATCGAAATAAGGACCCGCCGGGCAGGCACCTTTGTGGTGCTTCTCGGTTTCGACGGCCAGCTGTCACACGTTATGAGATTAAAATTGAATTGTTAGCTGAGATTATTCATTTGTCATCGAGCTTGTCTGCTCTTTGTCTCGAGGAGCGCATATGAAGCCGCCTCATTCCACCGGTCGCAACGTCATCGCCATTCTCGCCATACCCATCGTTATGCTCTTCCTTATCGTCGCCACGCCCTTTTCCCTTGGCATCGCCTCGCCCTTCGATTTATGCGGAATGGTCGACGCTGGCTCGCGTGCCACCTCGCTCTCCTTTATCTGCCGCGGTGTTTTCTACGAAGATAGAATTCCCACCGGACTTTGGCAGTCCAAGTTACCGTTGCTCGGCCAGGTCGACGGATGCTCTCCTTATTTCTGCCTTGACCCTCAGGCGATGAATTATCTGATCGACGACCAGCCTCTTGACTCCATCACCCTCGCTTACGACTATGCTCCAAACACCGACGAGCGCCATATGAACCAAGTCCTCGACAAGCTGCTTGGGCAGTGCGGGCTCACCGAGGAGGCCGGTCGAACCATCTATAGCGACCGGAAATTAAAGCGAACAGAACTCCGCCGTATCGGAAAAATCCAAGGGCGAAGCGGGGCTGCCTACTGGCAGGCCTGGGCGACACGCGACAAGAGCGAATTCGGGCACAGCACCTATACGGTCACTGTCTACACCAAAGACGGAATTAAGGACAATGTTGACGATTTCGCGTCATCCAAACTCGGCATCCCCAAAACAACCAAGCCCGCCAGCCCAGATGAAATTCTCTAGAGCCGCCCATTAACATGCCGCTCAACGATCACAACAACATCGAGCTCGTCCCCACCGCCACAAAGGTGCCCGCCCCCTTTGTGGCAGTTTTCGACTCTGGCACTCGACTGTCTCGATCTGTAACATCTAGCGGCCCTTTTCGATCCTAGATGTTACAGATTGAGATGAAATGATCGGCGGCGATCGTTTGTCTCAATCTGTAACAGCCGCTCGTCAAATAGGGGCCCAGATGTTACAGGTCGAGACAAACGGAACCACCGCAAAGGCGCCTACCCCTTCGTGGTGGTTTTCGACAAAAAGAAGCCGCCCCAATAAAAGGAGGCGGCATCAAACAAGTCTATTTATTAGCGCCCCTCAAGACCCAACGAGAACGTCGCGGTAGCCCCGGCCACACCTTTCCCTCGGGCGACCCTCGCGAAGCGCGTGAGCACGAGGGAAAGGTGTGGCCCCGGGCGGACAATTAAGTGCGTTACTCGGCAGCTGCCTTGAACTTGTTGTAGTTGATCAGGCAGCCAGCCTTGACGATGGCACGCTCCTCTGCCGTCATATCGGCAATGTAGAGCTCAATCTGCTCGACCGCACCATCGGCGCGCACCACGTAGGCGGCGATGCCCTTCAGGTCGCCATCGAGCGCGGCGCGGATACCCGGCACAAAGACGTAGTCGCCCACCTCAAAGCTGGGCTCGGCCTCCATCTGGAAGGGCACCATGCCCCAGTTCATCACGTTGGAGCGATAGCGCTTGGTGGCGTACTCGTGGACGATGTTGGCCAGGCCGCCAATTACGCGCTGGCAGCTCGCGGCCTGCTCGCGGGCAGAACCGTCACCGGGCTTCTTGGCATAGAGCATGGAGCCGTACTCAGTCGCCTTGGCATCGGCCGCGACACCCGCGCCGGTCAGCGCCTCAAACACGCTGGCAAGCTCGGCATCGAGTGCCACCAGGTCGCCCGCTGCCTCGCCGGCAACGCGGCGCTTTTCCACCGCGTCGACCTCCTTGGAGCGGCCCACGTAGGCAGGGTCGCGACGGCTGAGCGTAAACTCGGCCAGACCCAGCGGGTTGGAGCGGAAGGAGCTCGTCTCGCCCGAGGGAATGAGCTCGTCGGTCGTAGTGACCGGGTCCATGATCTTGGAGCACACCTTGAGCAGGATGTCGTCGCCGAGAGGCTCCATCGCGGGCCACGGCTTGATGTTGGGGCCCTCGACCAGCTCGTCGGCCGGCTCAGCCTTGCCAAAGCCCCAGTACACGCGCTTCTTGTACGGCGCGTCGTCAAAGGTGTACTCGCAGGCCTCGTCCCAAATCTCCTCGGGCAGGTCGGTCGCCGGCGTCAGGACGCCGCCGTTGGCAGCCGTCGCCGCAATGGAGCGGGCGTCCATCAGGGCCACGGCGCTCAGCTGACCGTTGCCCGGCTTGGAACCCTCGCGATTGGGGAAGTTGCGCGTGGTGTGGCGGATCGAAAGGCCGTTGTTGGCAGGCGTGTCGCCGGCGCCGAAGCACGGGCCGCAGAATGCCGTGCGCACAATCGCGCCGGCCTCCATAAGGTCGTAGATGTAGCCGCGGCGTGTAAGCTCGAGTGCCACGGGCTGGCTCGTGGGATAGACCGACAGCGAGAACTCGCCGCAGCCGGTGTTAGCGCCCTTGAGCACGCGAGCAGCCTGGACCACGGAGTCGTAGTTGCCGCCCGAGCAGCCGGCGATAACGCCCTGCTGCACGTGCAGCTTGCCGTCGACGATCTTGTCGAGCAGGCTAAAGTGCGTCTTGCCCTCGCCGATCTTGGCGGCCTCGAGCTCCACCTCATGCAGGATGTCCTCGAGGTTCTCGTTGAGCTCGTCGATCTCAAAGCCGTTAGAAGGATGGAACGGCAACGCGATCATGGGCTTGATACTCGACAGATCGACTTCGACGCAGCCGTCGTAGTAGGCAACATCGGCGGGCTTGAGCTCGCGGTAGTCCTCGCCGCGACCGTGCATGGTCAAAAACGCGTGCGTGTCCTCGTCGGTGGCCCAGATGCTCGACAGGCAGGTGGTCTCGGTGGTCATGACGTCGACGCCGTTGCGGTAGTCGGTCGTCATGCTCGCGATACCGGGGCCCACGAACTCCATAACCTTGTTCTTAACGTAACCCTTGGCAAAGACGGCACGGATGATGGCGAGTGCCACATCGTGCGGGCCGACGCCGGGGCGCGGGGCGCCCGTGAGGTAGATGGCGACGACACCGGGATAGGCGACATCGTAGGTGTCGCGCAGCAGCTGCTTTGCCAGCTCGCCACCGCCCTCGCCCACGGCCATGGTGCCCAGAGCGCCGTAGCGGGTGTGCGAGTCGGAGCCCAAGATCATCTTGCCGCAGCCGGCGAAGTTCTCACGCATAAAGGAATGGATGACCGCGATATGGGGCGGAACGAAGATGCCGCCGTACTTTTTGGCAGCCGAGAGGCCAAAGACGTGGTCGTCCTCGTTGATGGTGCCACCCACGGCACACAGCGAGTTATGGCAGTTGGTAAGCACGTAGGGCAGCGGGAACTGCTCCATGCCCGAGGCACGCGCCGTCTGGATGATGCCGACAAAGGTGATGTCGTGGCTCGCCATGGCATCGAAGCGAATCTTGAGCGCCTCGGGGTCGCCGGACGTATTGTGTGCCTGAAGGATCGAATACGCGATGGTGCCGCGCTTGGCATCCTCGGGTGTCTGCGTAATGCCGCGCTCAGCGGCCTCGGCCGCAGGCACAACCTCGCTGCCGCCGCGCAGGTAGATGCCGTCCTCGTACAGCTTGACCATACTGTCTCCCACTCTGCCCAAAAGATTTGGGCGCATAGCATACATTCGTTCAATATCGTGCCATAGAACGGTTGCGAGTGGGTTACGAATCTACACGTTCACTTTATCTCAGTAAAGCAAAGGACGAGCCCCTTGCATCACTCTCTGGACAAGGAGTGTCCCAAAGTGCCGGCACAAAAGGAACGTCCCCAAGTGCCAAGTGCCGCAAGAATGTCCCCTTTGACCAGTCATTTAAGAACGTCCCCAATGACTACCGCATCCGGAGCAAGGCAACGCCGCAGGTAGAGGACGGACAGCGAGCGACGTCCAGAGCGAACAAGTTGGCATGAAAAAGGCAAGGTATAGACCTTCTGGTCATGCCTTGCCTTTTGAATGACAAATTGTCGCTCTGGGCGGCGCGCAGCGTCGGCCCGTTACGCGGTTTGGTAAAACCGCGTAACTACAAATCCCCGCCGGCGCCCAGCAGCTTGCGCATGACTTGCTCGGGGTTAACTGAGCCGTCGCGCGGGGCCAGAGCGGTGATCTTCTTTTGCATCTTGTACTCGTGCAGCTCGTCCTCGAGCTGGCGCACGCGGGCGCGGAGCTTCTCGTTCTCGCGTTCGCGCTCCTCGGCACGCTCCTTCATATCGAGGATGCGCACCACGCCGGCAAGGTTGATGCCCTCGTCGGTCAGCTGGTTGATGAGTTCCAGGCGCTCGATATCGGCACGCGAATACAGACGCGTGTTACCGCCCGAGCGCTGGGGGTTCACCAGTCCCTTGGACTCGTAGACGCGCAGAGTCTGCGGATGCATGCCGGTCAGCTCGGCCGCCACACTGATCATGTACAGCGGTTTGTTCCTATTGTCCTCGGCCATGCTACCTGACCCCTTTCCGTCTCGTTATCGTCCATCATAAGCCCGCGGGCGCGGGCGTGCGCCACGACCGCCCTAGTACGTCGCCTTGTAACGGTTGACCTTCTCGCGATAGTCGCGCGTGTCGGCCTCACGCAACTTGGTCATGGCGTCGCGCTCATCATCGGATAGGTTCGTGGGGACCTGCACCTTGATCTCGACGAGCAGCGCGCCCGTACGGCCACGGTGCTTAACGTCGGGCGCCCCCATCTCCTTAAAGCGGAACTTCTTGCCCGTCTGGGTACCCGCGGGCACCTTCAGACGAACCGTCGCACCGCCGGGCGTGGGCACGTCCACCGTGCAGCCGAGCGCCGCCTCGTAGACCGAGACCGGTACCTCCATAGTCACGTCGGCACCTTTACGCTTAAACAGCGGATGCTCCTCCACGTGCGTGGTCACGACCAGGTCGCCGCGCTCGCCGCCGGCAACGCCGTACTCGCCGCGACGCTTGTAGCGCAGCTTGCCACCGTCGACCGCGCCCGCAGGCACTGAGACCGTAATTGTCTGTTGCTCGCCCGTCGAGGGAATGCGGTAGGTGACCTTGTGCGTCACGCCGCGAAACGCGTCCTCGGCCGAAACATCGACGGTCAACGACAGGTCGCCGCCCTTGCGAGCACGGCTGCGGCCCGCGCCGGCACCGGCAGCGCCCGCAGCCCCGGCAAAGCCCGAGCCCCAATCGCTGCCCCAGGCGCCGTTGCCGCTAAAGATGCTGTCGAAGATATCGCCCCAGCCGCTGGCGCCTGCGCCGGCACCGTAGCCGCCGCCATACGCGCCGCCCGCGCCCGGCATGCCGCCAAACATGAGCATCTGGTCGTACTCTTTGCGCTTCTTCTCGTCCGAAAGCGTCTCGTAGGCCTCGCTGATCTCCTTGAACTTGGCCTCGTCGCCGCCGGCATCGGGGTGATATTTTTGCGCGAGCTTGCGAAACGCGCTCTTGATCTCTTTGTCGGAGGCGCTCTTGGATACGCCCAGGATGTCATAGAAGGTTTTGCCTGCAGCCATCGTAGCTCCTCTCCTGTTACGTCCGCCGCCCATGCAGACGACGGCTCATGCTTTCATATGGCACTAGGCCAGAAAGGGCCCCGGGTGTTGCCCCGGGGCCCTTCTCAATTACTCCTCGGTGCTCTCGGCCGTATCGGCCGTAGCATCCTCGGGCGCCGCTTCGGGCTCCGGTGCGGGGCGCTTCTCGCCACCGTAGGTCACCGTCACCATCGCGGAACGCAGGATGCGATCCGCCATGCGGTAGCCCTTCTGGTACACATCGTTGACGGTCTCGTCATACTGCGATGCGTCCTCGACGCGACCCACGGCCTGATGCTCGAGCGGATCGAACGCCTCGCCCTTGGGGTCGATGGGCTCAACGCCCTCGTGCGCAAACACATCGAGCAGCTTGGCATGTACCGCGTCAACGCCATCGACGAACTGCTTAAAGTCGTCGGAAAGCTCTTGACTGCGGGCATGGTCGATCGCGCGCTCGATATCGTCGATCACCGGCAGCAGCGCGGTGACGAGCTTCTCGGTCGCGCGCTCGCGCTCGGCGATACGCTCATTGGCGGTGCGGCGACGGAAGTTCTCCCAGTCGGCCTGCAGACGGGCGGTACGCTCGGTGGCGTCCTTTGCCTTGTCCTCGGCGGCCTTCTGAGCCTCTGCCGCAGCATCGAGCTCATTGCGCACGTCGGCAAGCTCTTTCTGAGCCTGCTCGAACTTGAGCTTAAAGTCGTTGTCGGCGGCTTCCTCACCGGCGCGGATAGCGGCTTCCACCATCTCGTCCTCGGTCATCGTCGCCTCCTTGTTGGAATCCTCTACCTGGTTCTCGGCAGCCTCGGCGGCCTCGGCCTCGTTGGCCTCGGTATCGTCGACGGCCTCTACGGGAATCTTCACGTCCTTCTCCTCAGAGTCAACGGGGGCGGCGCCAGCGGCAGCCGCCTCCGTGCGAGCTTTACGGGCGGACATGATTACTTGTCCTCGTCGTCCACAACCTCGTAGTCGGCGTCGACGACGTCATCGTCGGCAGGCTGGGCACCGGCGGCACCGTCGGTCTGCTGCTGAGCGTCGGCGTAGACAACCTGAGCCAGCTCGTAGGCCACAGACTGCAGGGACTCGCCGGCGGCCTTGATGGCCTCGACGTCAGAGCCCTCGAGCGCCTTCTTGGCGTCGGCGATAGCGGCCTCGGCCTTGGACTTCACGTCGGCGGAAACCTTGTCGCCCAGCTCGTTGAGGGTCTGCTCGGTGGAGTAGCACAGACTGTCGGTCTGGTTGCGGACCTCGACCTCTTCCTTCTGCTTCTTGTCCTCCTCGGCATGAGCCTCGGCGTCCTTGACCATACGATCGACTTCGTCGTCGGACAGAGCAGTGGAGCCGGAAATGGTGATCTGCTGCTCCTTGCCGGTGCCCTTGTCCTTAGCGGAGACCTTGACGATACCGTTGGCGTCGATGTCGAAGGTGACCTCGATCTGCGGCACGCCGCGGCGGGCAGCCGGGATACCGGTCAGCTGGAACTTACCGAGCGACTTGTTGTCGCGGGCAAGCTCGCGCTCGCCCTGGAGCACGTTAATCTCGACGCTGGTCTGGTTGTCGGCAGCGGTGGAGTAGACCTCGGTCTTGGAGGTCGGGATCGTGGTGTTGCGGTCGATCATCTTGGTCATGATGCCGCCCATGGTCTCGACGCCCAGCGACAGCGGGGTAACGTCGAGCAGCAGGATGCCCTCGACGTCGCCGGTGAGCACGCCGCCCTGGACGGCAGCGCCGTCGGCAACGACCTCGTCGGGGTTCACGGACATGTTGGGCTGCTTGCCGGTCATGGTCTTGACGAGCTCCTGGACGGCGGGCATACGGGTGGAGCCGCCGACGAGGATGACCTCGGTCAGATCGGAGAGCTTAAGCTTGGCGTCGCGCAGGGCATTGGTGACAGGCTGCTTGCAGCGCTCGAGCAGGTCGCGGGTGATCTTCTCGAACTCGGCGCGGGTCAGCGTGTAGTTGAGGTGCAGCGGGCCGGACTGGTTCATGGTAATGAACGGCAGGTTGATGGTGGTCTGCTGGGCGGCGGAGAGCTCCTTCTTGGCGTTCTCGGCGGCCTCCTTCAGACGCTGCAGGGCCATGGGGTCCTGACGCAGGTCGACACCGTTCTCCTGCTGGAACTTATCGGCCATCCAGTCGATGACGCGCTGATCCCAGTCGTCGCCGCCCAGGTGGTTGTCGCCCGAGGTGGACAGAACCTCAAACACGCCGTCGGCGAGGTCGAGGATGGAGACGTCAAAGGTGCCGCCACCCAGGTCGAAGACCAGGATGCGCTGGTCGGTGCCCTGCTTGTCCAGGCCATAGGCCAGGGCAGCAGCGGTCGGCTCGTTGACGATACGCTTGACGTTGAGGCCGGCGATCTTACCGGCGTCCTTGGTGGCCTGACGCTGGGCGTCGTTGAAGTAGGCCGGGACGGTGATGACGGCGTCGGTGACAGTCTCGCCCAGATACTTCTCGGCGTCGGCCTTCATCTTGGCGAGCGTCATGGCGCTCACCTGCTCGGCGGTGTAATCCTTGCCCTCGATGTCGACGACGGCACGGCCACCCTGGCCCTCCTTGACCTCGTACGGCACGGTCTTGATCTCGGAGGTGCACTCGGAGTACTTGCGGCCCATGAAGCGCTTGATGGAGAACACGGTGTTCTTGGGGTTGGTGACAGCCTGGTTCTTAGCGGCCTTACCCACGACGCGGTCGCCGTCGGCACGGAAGCCCACGACGGACGGGGTGGTGCGGTCGCCCTCGGCGTTCACGATAATGGTCGGAGAACCGCCCTCGAGGACGGCCATTGCGGAGTTAGTAGTACCAAGGTCGATACCAAGAATCTTGCCCATTAGAAATTCCCTCTCTCTTGTGCGTTTGCACCGACTCGGCGGTCTGCCGAGCGGTGTTTCGGCTTGTCTTTCAGGATGTAGTGTATCCCCTTATGGGCCGGAATATACAAAATCTAAGTCAATTCATATAAGATTTCTTATTGCCGAGAGTTTAGGTTCGCAAATATGCAGGTAGACGCACTGTTTGAGTTCTCGGCAAATCTATCGAGATCTATGTAGAGATGGCTGAGGTTTGCGTCCGGGGGTGCCTGGGGGCCGTCTTGCGGAAAGCTCATCCCGGTTTGAGCGTGGATTCCGGGTCGCAGTTTCCATCTGAAGGCTCAACCGGAAACCGTATCCCGTTTTGAGAGCTGATACCGGGTCGCAGTTTCCGCTAGCGGGCCTAACCGGAAACTGCAACCCGTTTTTCGACAAAATAATGGGATGCGGTTTCCGCAAGCACGCTCAATCGCCCTATATTTCAAGTCACCTTTAGCTAACATTTATGCAGCTCAACGGCCCCACCTGCGCGTTTTTTAGTAAACCTTGGCATACTCGGCGAACGGTATGAAGATGCCGGCCAGAGGGTATTGCAAACGGTCGCTCCCGTGGTATGTTTTTGCCCGAATCAAACCGGCGCGCATCGCCTGTAGCGTCGGTCAACAGAGAGGAAACTACCATGGCTCATCCCGTAATTGATGCCGACGAGTGCATCGCTTGTGGCGTTTGCGTCGACTCCTGCCCCGCTGGCGTTCTGGAGCTCCAGGACGTCGCTACCGTCGCTGACGAGGACTCCTGCGTCGCCTGTGGCGCTTGCCAGGACGCTTGCCCCGCTGGCGCGATCACCGAGATCGTCGAGGAGTAACAACTCCCCCACTTGCACACTCAAAAGTACACCGTGCACAAAAAAAGGAGGCTTCCGCATCGCCGCGGAGGCCTCCTTTTGCATATGTGGGCAGCTAATTTGGAGCGGGACCCTTGGCAGTTGCGGTGGAATAGTTCCTGTTTTATGTCTTGGATGCCGATTTTAGGAACTATTTCACCGCAACTTATAGATGCGGCGTCGACTAGGACAAATCGTCTTCGTAGGGCATCAGGTCTGCTAGGTAGCCTTTTTCCTTGAGCATCGCCTCGATCTCGTCGAGGGTCTGTTCGTCCTCCGCCGCAATGCGATGGAAGTGGTAGCCGCTGGTCACCGTCAGCAGCGGAAAGCTCTTGCCGCTCTCGATATCGCGCAGATAGCGCTCGACATCGCGACGATTGCGGATGTCCAGGTCGGCCGTAATCTTACCGTACACGCGGTGATTGACAATCACGTTGAGCACGGCGCCGCCGGCGTCGACGATACTCGTGAGCTCATCGCCTGCCTGCTCCACGCTGTGGCGAACCTTGACCAAGCGCGTAGGCACGGCGGGGCTGCTGGGGGCCTCCTGCAGCACGTAGCCGCGGTTGGTCGCCACGATATCGTGCCCATCGGCGCGCAGCAGGGCGATGTCCTGCACCACGATCTGGCGGCTCACACCCACCTCGCGGGCAAGCGCGCTGCCCGATACGGGCCCCTTGGCCCCCTCGAGCACGGCCATGATGGCACGGCGACGCTCGCGGGCGTTCATTATTTACCGTCCAGCAGACGCAGGTGCTTAAGCGAGAGGTCGAGGATCGGCGCGGAGTGCGTCAGGGCGCCCGAGCTAATAAAGTCAACGCCCAGGTCGGCAAGCGCGCGGATATTGCTGGCATCCACGTTGCCCGAGCACTCGGTCTTGGCGCGGCCGGCGATAAGTTCAATAGCGGCGGCCATGTCGTCATGGGTCATGTTGTCGAACATGATGATGTCGGCACCGGCCTCCACGGCCTCGCGCACCATGTCCAGGTTCTCGCACTCGATCTCGACCGTCGTGGTAAACGACGCATGGGCGCGCGCCATCTCGATCGCGCGCGCCACGCCACCGGCGGCATCGATGTGGTTGTCCTTGAGCATGACGGCCGTCGACAGGTTGTAGCGGTGGTTGCTACCGCCGCCAATCTCAACCGCCGCCTTTTCAAACACACGCATACCCGGCGTGGTCTTGCGCGTGTCGACGAGCACGGTCTTGGTACCCTCGAGCGCCGCGGCCATGCTGTGCGTGTAGGTAGCGATGCCGCTCATGCGCTGCAGGTAGTTGAGTGCCACGCGCTCGCCCGAAAGCAGCACGCGCGCATCGCCGCGCACCTGACCCACATGGTCGCCGGCGTGCACCTCGTCGCCATCGGCAACATCAAACAGCACCGAGCTCTGCGAATCCAGCAGCTCAAAGGTGCGAGCGAACACATCCAGTCCCGCAATGATGCCGTCGGCCTTGGCGATGAGCTCCACCGTGGCGGGGCGCGCCGTGGGGCACACGCTCGCCGTGCTCACGTCCTCAAACGTAATGTCCTCGCGCAGAGCTTGCAGAATCAGATCATCGACGACGAGCTTCATGGTAATGGGATTCATGGTCTACTCCTCCACGGCCTGCGTGCCGGCGGCACGGGCCAAATCATCGATTGCCAGGGTGTCGGCACTCAGGGCGCGATGACGGCCATCGAGCGCGGGATCGCCCGCCTGCTCCACGGCCAGCGACTCGCCGGTACGCATGTACCACGCGGCGCGACGACCCCAGACCAGTGCTTCGAGCAGACTGTTTGATGCAAGGCGGTTCTTGCCGTGAACGCCGTTGCAGGCCGTCTCGCCCGCGGCGTAGAGTTCGGGCATCGAGGTGCGGCCGTCCTTGTCGACCCACACGCCGCCCATAAAGTAGTGCTGCGTCGGCGTAACGGGAATGGGCTCGTCCAAGATGTCGCGGCCGTCCTCCAGGCAGCGCGCGCGAATGTTGGCAAAGTGCCCGGTCACCACGTCACGCTCGACGGGGGCAAAGCTCAGCCACTCGTGCTCGGTGCCGTCCTGCTTCATCTGCTCGCGGATGGCGGCGGCGACAACGTCGCGCGGCTGCAACTCGTCGGTAAAACGCTCGCCGGCGGCGTTGAGCAAAATCGCGCCCTCGCCGCGGCAGCTCTCGCTGATCAGGAACGTGCGGCCCGGCTGCGGCGAGAACAGCCCCGTGGGGTGAATCTGCACGTAGTCCAGGTGCTCCATCTTAATGCCATGCTCCTGAGCAATGTAGCAGGCATCGCCCGTGAGCTGCGGGTAGTTGGTCGAATGGTCGTATACGCCGCCGATGCCGCCCGTTGCCCACAGCGTGTGGCGGGCATGGATCTTAAACGGCTCGCCGGCATGCGCGCCCTCGGCGGCATTTACCAGCTCGTCGGCGGGACGAACCGAGTTGTTCTCGTCCACGGGAACGGCGACGATACCGGTGCACACCGTGGCGCCGTCACGCTCGCCCGTCAGGATGTCGGTCATGGCCACGTGCTCCAAAATCTGCACGTTGTCCAGCTTGCGAACGGCCTGGAGCAGTTTGGTCGTGATCTCCTTGCCCGTAATGTCGGCATGGAAGGCAATGCGCGGACGGCTGTGCGCGCCCTCGCGGGTAAAGTCGAGGCTGCCGTCGGCCTTGCGCTCAAAATCCACGCCCATCGCTAGCAGGTCGTTGATGACCGAACGGCTCGAGCGGATCATGATGTCGACGCTCTCGCGGCGGTTCTCGTAGTGACCGGCGTGCATGGTGTCCTCAAAGAAGGCATCATAGTCCGAGCCCTCGGGCAGCACGCAGATGCCGCCCTGCGCGAGCATCGAATCGCACTCATCGACCGCGCCCTTGGAGAGCATGATCACGCGCGTGCTCGTCGGCAGATTGAGGGCCGCGTACAGACCCGCCACGCCGCAGCCGGCAATGACGACGTCGCACTCCATATCGGGGTATTGCTTGGTTTCCACAGGAATCCTCTCCCTTGTAATGTGGCATAAGGGACCGTCCCTCATGCAACATTGTTCTAGCGTGCTGCGTACTCGAGCATGCGGTCGAGCGTGAGTTTGGCCTGGTCGGCAGCCTCGTCCGACACGCCGATCTGCACCTCGCCCTCACCCGTCTCCAGGCAGCGCACGAGCTTTTCGAGCGTGATGAGATCCATGTTGACGCAGGTGGGCTGCACCACGGGGAAGTAGAACTTCTTGCCGGTGCCCTGGCAGCGGCGCTCGAGTTCGTAGAGCACGCCGCGGACCGTCACGATAATGAACTCGCTCGCGTCGGACTCCTCGGCATACTTGATGATGCCGGCGGTGGAGCCGATGTAGTCGGCCTCGGCCAGGACGTCGGCCTTGCACTCGGGGTGCGCCAGCACGAGCGCGTCGGGGTGGGCCTCCGTCGCGTCGACGATCTGCTCGACGGTGATGATGTGATGGCGCGGGCAGTAGCCGTTGTTGAGGATGACGTGCTTTTGCGGCACCTGCTCGGCTACGAAGCGTCCCAGGTTTTGGTCGGGAATGAACAGGATATGCTGCTGCGGCAGCTCGGACACGATCTTAACGGCGTTGGAGCTGGTGACGCACACGTCGCTCCAGCTCTTGATCTCGACCGTGGAGTTGACGTAGCACACCACGGCCAGGTCGTCGCCGTACTCGGCGCGCGCCGCGTCGACCGTCTCGCGCTTGACCATGTGCGCCATGGGACAGTCCGCGCCCGGCTCGGGCAGCAGCACGGTCTTAGTGGGATTGAGCAGCTTGGCGCTCTCGCCCATAAACTCCACGCCGCACAACACGATGGTCTGCTGCGGCAGGCTTTTGGCGAGCTTTGCCAGGTAGAAGCTATCGCCGACGTAATCGGCAACGGCTTGAACCTCGGGCGCCACGTAATAGTGCGCCAGGATCACCGCGTCACGTTGGGTTTTTAGTTGATGAATGGCCTCGACGAGCTCTGCGGGCACCAGTGCCGCACGCTCCGTTGCCGTCGTTGCCGATGCCAGGCCGGCCGCGATATCGCGTGCAAGCTCCGACGCATCCATGTTCGCGCTCTGTGCCATCAAGGCCCCTCTCTTTTGGCGAATCTTGGGGCTTTAGTATGACACCTAGGTTTACAGCTGACAAGACAGCTGTAAACCTAGGTGTAAAGTTGAAATAAAGATTCAATCATGTGGCAGGTCCATATTCGAACTGGCAAGCTGAGGATAGCTGAGCTCTCGATGGCGCAGGAGGCATCTTTCGCCACCGCAATACCGCTTGGCGCGAGTTGCACGCCGTGGGGCGCAAACGGTCCGCACCCCCACAAGCGGTCCGCACCCAATGTGGCAAAATCGAACTACTAAGGGGGCTTAGAATGCTCAAGATTATTGCCTGCGACGATGATGTCGCTTTTCTAGATAGACTGCACCGGATGATCGACCGTTGGTCGACCGAGACGGGCACGACGGTCGATGTTGCGCTCGTCACGCGCGGCGAGGACCTGCTGGCCCGCCATGCCGCATCGCGCGCCGACATCATTCTGCTCGACATGATCATGCCGCTCGTCAACGGCATGGACACCGCACGCGAACTGCGCCAGGCCGACACCGCCGTGCGCCTGGTGTTCCTCACCTCGTCGCCCGAGTTCGCGCTGGAATCCTACGAGGTCCGCGCCTTCGACTATCTGCTCAAGCCCGTGACTTACGAACGCCTGGCGCGATTACTCGACGAGCTTTCGAGCATGCGCCCGGCGGCAACCGACGAGCTCGTGATCAAAACTTCCTTTGGCTACCACGCCCTGCGCCTGTCCGACATCGAATATGCCGAGGCGCGCAACAAGCACGTGGTCTTCCACCTGCGCGACGGACGCGATATCGAGGCACTCGAGTCGTTCCGCAGCGTCGAGGACCGCTTGGAGCAAAACGCGGTCTTCTTTAAATGCCACCGCAGCTACCAGGTCAACCTGCGCAATATCGATCACTTTGACCGCACGGACATCGTCATGCGCTCGGGCGCGTGCATCCCGCTTTCGCGCAGCTGCAAGCAGGGATTCCAAGACGCCTACTTTGCGGCGCGCTTTGAGGGTGGGAGACACTGATGGTCTCCTCGGCCGAAATGGTCCTTTGGGCAATCCACCACGCCACGACGCTGCTCTTTGGCGTCTTTGCCTCGACGGCACTGTGCGGTGTCGAGATCAACCGGCGTCATGCGCTTGAACTGGTGTTGGTCGGTGCCGTAACCGGATGCGCATTTGGCCTCGCCAATGCCGTCGGCGGCGAGCTTTTTGCCCGCCAGGTATATCCGCTCGTCGTGCATCTGCCGCTCGTCATCTATTTGTGTGCGCGCTACCGCCTGAGCCCGCTGCTTGCCGCGCTCGGCATTACGAGTGCTTATCTGAGCTGCCAGTTCAGCAATTGGATGGGCATCGCCGCATTTGCCGCAACCGACTCGCAGATCGCGTACTATCTGGCGCGTATCGCGACCACACTCGCCGTCTTTGCCGTCCTGTTGCATTGGGCCGGCGACATCGGTCCACGCTTGGCGATTAAAAGCACCACCGAGCTGGGCATCCTTTTAATCCTGCCGCTCGTCTATTACGTCTTTGACTATGCCACCAACGTCTACACCACGCTGTTCCACTCGGGCTCGGTGGTGACGGTTGAGTTTTTGGCATTTGCGCTCTGTGCCTTCTATCTTATGTTTCTTGCCGTTTACCTGCGCGAATACGAAGAAAAGGAAACCGCCGAGCGAGAGCGCTGGATGCTCGAAACCCGCGACAGCGCCGCCATCAAAGAGCTCGAGGCTTGGCGTCAATCTGGGCGCGAGCTGTCGATTCTGCGCCACGACATGCGCCACTTCCTACGCGGCCTGGCCGCTTTAATTGAGGAGGGCCACACCGACGAGGCGCTCGATCGCATCGACGAACTCTGCGAAGCCGGCGACCGCACCGCCGTACGCCGCTTCTGCGCCAACGAGACCGTAAACATCGCGCTTTCGTCATTTAACTCGGATATCAATAGAAACGGCATTACCGCCAACCTGCGCGCCGCCGTACCCGAAACCATCCACGTAGGTGACGCCGACCTGTTTAGCGTGCTCTCAAATGCCTTGGAAAACGCTATCACCGCCGCAAGCGCCGCACCCCAAGGAAAGCGATTCGTCGACTTTGACCTGCGATTAGAGGACGGCCAGCTGCTGCTGTTAGTTTCCAACACGTTTGACCGCGCGCCGCGCATGGTCGACGGCATGCCCGTGACCCGGCATGCGGGCCACGGCTTTGGCACCAGGAGCATCAAACTTGCCGTGGAGCGCATGAACGGCAACTGCCAGTTCCGCATTAACGGCGATCGGTTTGAGCTGCGCGCCGTGATGTAAGGGCGCGGGCGCGACGGATTTGCGTTCCGCGGGTACGGCCCGTCCGCTCGGGGTCGTTTGTCGACGCGGGCTCGCTACAGCGGAGCGGCCGCCGGGGTCAGTTGCTTGATGTATGCCCACATGCGCTGCTTAGCGGCCTTGTCGGTGAGTGCCGCCTCAAAGCCGTCGAGCGCGAGCACGCGGCGGCCCTGCACATGGGCGACCAGGCCGGGCTTGAGCATGGCGGTGTCGAAGTCATCGATCGCCACGAGCATATCGGCGTAGGTCTCGCGCATGGTATCGGCCGCGCGATCGTCCAGCAGCAGGACCGCCTCGGGGTCCAAGGCCTCGAGCGCCTCGCGGAACAGCTCGCACGGCAGAGTCTCGCCCACTGTGACCGCTCCGTCACCCACGCCGGCGACGCTTGCCAGTACGCAAAAATCCTCGGGCGCGTAGCCGATGGCCCCAAGCGCCTTGCGCAACGCCGCGCCATCCGGGCCGGCGGCAAGCTCGCCACCCGAACGCTCGGCCTCGTCCAAATCGCCTTTGACCAGCACGATCGGCGAGCACGCGTTGCCCGCGATACGCACGCCACGGACCGCAAGCGATGTGAGCTCCTGCTCGGCCGCCTGGGCGATGGCTTCTTTTTTCTGGCTTTGTGACGTGGACATGCGCTCTCCAATCGTTTGCGTGCCCACCATTATATAAAAGAGCCGCCCGCGAGTGGTTGCTTTGCGGGCGGCTGGGTATAAGCACGGTCGTACTGAGTTTTACGCGGCCGAGCCGCGTCGCATTATGGAGGTCACCATGGCTGACATTAATCAGATTACCCCCGAGAACTTCGATTCCATCGTTAACGACAGCCTGCCCGTGCTGGTCGATTTTTGGGCACCGTGGTGCGGGCCCTGTCGATCCCTCTCGCCCATCGTTGACGAGGTTGCCGATGAGCTGGCGGGCAAGCTTGCCGTTGCCAAATGCAACGTCGACGACAACCAGGACCTGGCCATGAAGTATGGCGTCATGAGCATCCCCACGCTGGTTGTGTTTAAGAACGGCGAGGAGATTGACCGCTCGGTTGGCGCTCTGCCCAAGGCGAGGCTGCAGGCGCTGCTGGAGAAGCATCTGTAATACGCTTGTTACATGTTGCCGTCTGCCTGCCGTCCATGAGCGCTTTTGCACCGCTCGCCGGACTTCTGGATGCACCGAGTGCAACCACGGATAGTATGGTAGTCACAAACAGCCCCCAGTGAACGGGTGCGGGTCGCACAGACTCGCACCCGTTTTCTTATGCAGCTGCGCACAGAGCGGGCGTAGTAAAATCTGAACCACTGAACTGCCCCATACAAAAGGAGATTTTCCATGCATGACGTCGGAATGAACATGAGCCAGCTTGCCATGAGCGTCAAGCAGGTCGACGACACCATCGAGCTCGCTCATGAGTGGAGCCATCAGCTGCTGCATGCGACCGAGAATTTTGACATGGAGCGCATCGGCGCCAAGCTCGAGGCCGCCATGGCCGCGCTCCACGAGGCGCATGACGCGCTCGAGGGCTACGAGGAAGCCATCGAGGCCGACCACAACTCCGTCGGCTCCGTGAAGCTGGTGTAAGGTGGCCGAACACGAGCACTGCTGCGGGTACGAGCACGAGCATCCGCACGGGGCGGACGGTGACGCGGGCTGCCACTGTAGTGGCTCCAGCTCCGAGCTGGTCCGTTTTTCGGTTACCGCACCCGACGACCTGCTGCGCCGTTTTGACGAGCAGATCGCGCGCCGCGGCGACGTGGCCAACCGCTCCGAGGCCGTGCGCGATTTGATTCGCGCCTCGATCGCCAAAGAGCAGATGCGCACGCCCGATGAGCACGTTATCGGGTCGCTCACCATGATCTACGACCACCATACCGGCGACCTGACGCGCCGCCTGGACGAGGTGCAGCACGACTACACCGACGAGATCGTATCGACGATGCACGTGCATTTGGATCACCACAACTGCTTGGAAATCCTGGCACTCAAGGGTCGCGGCGAGCGCGTCTACGAACTAGCCGACCGCCTGCTGGGCCTGCGCGGCGTTAAGCACGGCGAGCTCACGTGCGCCGCCACCAAGCAGAGCCTGGGGCTGTAGCGGGATTTCCCGCAGCGCACCTGCCAAATAGGGACAGGTTTGTTTTGGCAGGTTTAGAAGTTTTACCTACCAAAATAAACCTGTCCCTTTTTGATCGGTTTTGATGAGGGGTGTCGCATGCGGCATGTGCATATTCATGTGACGGGCATTGTGCAGGGCGTTGGCATGCGACCGTTTGTGTATCGCGAGGCCATGGCACATGGCATTTGTGGATGGGTGCTCAATGCAGGCGACGGCGTGCATATCGAGGCGCACGCTCCGGCCGATGCGCTCGATGCTTTTGTTACCGCGCTTTCTGAGCATGCGCCTGCGGCAGCTCGCGTTGAGCGAGTCGATATTGCGGATTTGGAGCCTGGCGGCTGGAGCGCTGCCGATGAGCAGGGCTTTCACATTGTGGCGTCGCAGGACCAGACCGCGCACACGACGCTCGTCTCGCCCGATATCGCCACCTGTGACGATTGCCTGCGCGAGTTGTTCGATCCCGCCGACCGACGCTATCACTACCCCTTCATCAACTGCACTAACTGCGGCCCACGCTTTACCATCATCCGATCGCTGCCTTATGACCGAGCGGCCACGTCGATGGATTGTTTTCCCATGTGTCCCAAGTGCGCTGCGGAGTATGTCGACCCACTCGACCGGCGTTTTCACGCGCAGCCCGATGCCTGCTTTGATTGCGGGCCGCATATTACGTGGCGCGAGGCTGTAAACGGCAATGCGTGCGGGAATTCGTCCGCGACACCGGCCGTCGGCACCACACGCGAGGCCAGCGACGCTATCATCGAGCGCTGCGTTGAGCTGCTGGCCAGCGGTGGCATCGTCGCCATCAAGGGCCTGGGCGGATTCCATCTAGCCTGTAACGCTGCCAACGAGCAGGCGGTGGCCGAGTTGCGCCGTCGCAAACGCCGCAGCAACAAACCACTTGCCGTCATGGTACGCAGTCTTGCTGATACCGAGCGCCTGTGTCATATCGACGATGCTGAACGCGATCTGCTCGCTGGCAGTATCCGCCCCATCGTGCTGCTGCGCCGGCGCACTGTTAGCGAGGACAACGACGGTTCCCCCGACATCCTCGCCCTCGCGCCATCTGTCGCGCACGACCTGCCCGAGCTCGGCGTCATGCTCCCCTATACGCCGCTTCAACATCTGTTGCTTGCCGCGGCAGAAGTCTGCGGTATGCACGCGCTCGTCATGACCAGCGGAAACCTGAGCGAAGAACCCATCGAGACCGACGACGACCTTGCCTGGGAACACCTCGTTGCTGCCGGCATCGCCGACGCGTTGATCGGTAACGACCGCGCGATCCTCTCGCGCTACGACGACTCTGTAGTGCGCGTGGTCAACGGCGCCGTTATGCCCGTTCGCCGCGCTCGCGGATATGCACCCCAGCCGCTGCCGTTGCCGGCGCTCGACCGCGCTCCGTCCTGCGTGCTCGCCTGCGGGCCACAACAAAAGGCCACGATTGCGCTCACGCGTGAAGGGACGAACGGCGAGGCAACCTGTTTTGTGTCGCAGCATATCGGCGATGTTGAAAACGGCGGGACCTTCGATGCCTGGAACGCCGCGCGCACGCGCTTGGAAGATCTCTTTGACTTGGCGCCCGCCGCCTTGGCCTGCGATTTACACCCCAGCTATCTATCGGGCCAGTGGGCGCGCGAGCAGGCGCGAAAATGTAATCTGCCGCTCGTCGAGGTGCAGCACCATCATGCGCATATCGCGAGCGTAATGGCCGAGGCCATCGCCGCGGGCCAGCTTACAACCGACGCGCGCGTCCTTGGCATCGCCTTTGACGGCACCGGCGCCGGCACCGATGGGACCATTTGGGGCGGCGAGTTTCTTGTTGCCAGCCTTGGCGGCTTTGAGCGCGCCGCGCATTTGCGCACCTGGGCGCTCCCCGGTGGGGCGGCCTCCGTGCGCGACGCCCGCCGCAACGCCTTCGCCCTGCTCAGTGAGCTCGGCCTGCTCGAGCACCCAGGTGCCGCTCGGCTTTTGGACAGCCTCGACGAACAAACGCGCAGCGTGACAGCCACCATGATCGAGCGCGGCATCAACAGCCCGCGTACCAGCAGCATGGGGCGTCTCTTTGATGCCGCGGCAGCAATTCTGGGCATCTGCGACAAGGCAACCTACGAGGGCGAACCCGCCATAGAACTCGAAGCCGCCGCCTGGCGCGCGCTCAGCAATGAAAGTGCCTGCCCCGCCGGCAATATAGCCGGCTTTTCCGTAACCGAATCATCCCGTCCGGACGCCTGCCATGTTCTAAACTCCAGATCGCTTATTGAGGCGCTTTTGGAGGGAATCAGGGCCGGCACTGCGGCCTACAGGCTCGCACTCGACTTCCATATCGCCGTCGCGCGCTCCTCGGCGCGCATCGCCAGCGATATCTGCGTGCACGAGGGCATCGACACCGTCGCGCTCTCGGGCGGCGTGTTCATGAACCGACTTCTGCTTCAGCTTCTCACCCGCGAGCTCAAAAGCGCAGGCTTTACTGTCCTTGTCCCCCACACCGTACCCGTCAACGACGGCTGTATCGCCTACGGTCAGGCGGCAGTCGCACGCACTCGCCTCGCACAGGTCGCACCGCAATAGGCTGTTCGGCCAGCCCACAAGCCGCCGTCTCACAGGCGTAACGCGTTTGCCCGCGAACCCCGCGAGCGCTACCATCAAACGATGGATTATCCAGCGCCCATCCAGCGCAAAGCGTATAAAAGAGGAACATTATGTGCCTTGCCGTTCCCGGTAAAGTAGTCAAACGCGACGACGACCTCAAGGCCACCGTCGACATGATGGGCATCGAGCGCCCCGTGTCGCTGCGACTCGTGCCGACGGCGCAGGTTGGCGACTATATTCTCGTACACGCCGGCTTTGGCATCCAAATTGTCGACGAGCAGGAAGCACAGGAAACGCTCGAGCTTGTTAATGCCATGTCCGAGCTGGTCGAAGAAGACCGGCTTGCCACCAACCCGGCCGAGGCATACTAGTGGCGGCCAAGCAGCCGGCGCGCTCCGGTATCGATTTCTCGGCATTCCGCGATCCCAAGCTGGCTCGCGAGCTCATCGAGCGCATTCATGAGCTTGTCGGCGACCGCACCATCAACCTTATGGAAGTCTGCGGCACGCATACCGTGAGCATCGGCCGCTATGGCTTTCGCTCCATTATGCCGGCCGGGCTCAAGCTGCTGAGCGGCCCGGGCTGCCCCGTCTGCGTCACCGCCAACCGCGACATCGACCACGCAATCGCGCTCGCCAACATAGACGGCGCCATCATCACCACCTTTGGCGACATGATGCGCGTGCCCGGATCATCCACCTCGCTCGCCGCGCAAAAGGCGGCAGGGCGCGACATCCGCATCGTCTACTCCCCGCTCGACGCGCTCGACATTGCCGAGCAAAACCCTGATCGCCCGGTCATTTTTATGGGCGTGGGCTTTGAGACTACGACACCCGCCATCGCCGCCGCCATCTTGGAGGCCGAGGCGCGCGGGCTTTTGAACTTCTCGGTCTATTGCGCCCACAAGACCACGCCGCCGGCGTTGCGCGCCATCGCCAACGACCCCGAGACCGCCATCGACGGCTTTATCCTGCCGGGCCACGTCGCCACCATCACGGGCTTGGCCCCCTTTGGCTTTTTGGTCGACGAGTTTAAGACTCCAGGCGTGGTCACGGGATTTGAGCCGGTCGACATCTTGCAGGGTATCTGCATGCTGGTCCAGATGGTTGTTGAGGGGCAACCCGCGATCGACAACGCCTACCGTCGCGGCGTCAATGCCGACGGCAATCCTGTGGCGCGCCAGCTGGTCGAGCAGGTATTTGAGCCGTGCGATACCACGTGGCGCGGGCTGGGATCGATTGCGGCTTCGGGACTCGCCATTCGTCCCGAGTTTTCGCACTTTGATGCCAGCATGCGCTTTGACGTGTCCATCGAGCCGACGGTCGAGCCACGCGGGTGCCGCTGCGGCGACGTGCTGCGCGGGGCCATTACGCCGAGCGACTGCCCCCTGTTCGGCCACGCCTGTACGCCCGAGCATCCCGTCGGCCCCTGCATGGTGAGCTCCGAGGGCAGCTGCGCAGCATATTTCCGCTACCGAGGCTAATAGGTTCCGCCGTTCTAACGAACGGCGGACCAGTCGACGCTGCGCCTCACCCATATAATTCCACCCACGATTGGAGTTTTCGATATGTCCCATAGCGTTACCGATAGCACCGTCCTGCTGGGCCACGGCTCCGGCGGACAGATGATGAAGCGCATCATCGATGAGGTCTTTTTGGATGCCTTTGGGTCGCCCGAGCTGCTCGAAGGCAACGACGCCGGCGTCGCCGCGCTGCCCGCGAGCGGGCGCATCGCCATGTCGACCGACAGCTTTGTAGTCTCACCGCAGTTCTTCCCCGGTGGCAACATCGGCCGCCTCGCCGTGTGCGGAACCGTCAACGACGTCGCGACCTCGGGCGCCAACGTGCGCTACCTATCGTGCGGCTTTATCCTCGAAGAGGGCTATCCCATGGATAAGCTCCACCAGATTGTGCAGACGATGGCCGAAACGGCGCACGAAGCGGGCGTGTCCATAATCACGGGCGACACTAAGGTGGTCGAGCGCGGCGGGGCCGACGGCGTCTATATCAATACCGCCGGTGTGGGCGAGGTACCCGCGGGCGTGGCGCTCAGCGGCGCAAACTGCCGGCCCGGCGACGTCATCCTGGTGTCGGGCACACTGGGTGACCACGGCATCGCCATCATGAGTCAGCGCGAGGGTCTGGCGTTTTCGAGCACCATCGAAAGCGATGCCGCGCCGCTCAACCACCTGATTGCCGATGTGCTTTCCGCAGCACCCGACACACGCTGCTTCCGCGACCCCACGCGCGGTGGCCTGGCCTCGACGCTCAACGAGTTTGCGCAGGCCAGCGGCGTTGCCATGGAGGTCGACGAGGATGCCGTGCCCGTGCGTCCCGACGTGCAGGCCGCCTGCGAGATGCTCGGCTACGATGTGCTGCAGGTGGCAAACGAGGGCAAGATGGTTGCCGTCGTGCCGGCCGAACAAGCCGATGCGGCGCTGGCCGCCATGCGCGCCGCCCGCTACGGCGAGAACGCCACGATTATCGGCCGCGTGCTGCCACTTGGATCGGACGCTCGACCCGCCGTGCGCGTACGTACCGGCTGGGGCTCGACCCGCATCCTCGACATGCTCGTAGGAGAGCAGCTGCCGAGAATTTGCTAGGGCGAAACCACACGGTCGGCGCGATGCGGCCTGATACCCCTGGAGATGTTCAGATTCCAAGCACGCCCAACGCGGAAGCCCAGTATTATGGGGTGCGTTTTAAACCCAATGACGGGAGTTTTTATGGCAGCAGCTTTTTCCCATGTGATCTTTGACCTGGACGGCACCATCCTCAACACGCTCGAGGACCTGGCGGCCGCCGGCAACCATACCTGCGAGGCGCACGGCTGGCCCACGTTTGCCGTTGACGAGTACCGCTACAAGGTGGGAAACGGCATGCTCAAGCTGGTTGAGCGCTTTATGCCTGCCGAGTATGCGGGCGACGGCCGCATGTTTGAGCAGACGCTTGCCGAGTTTAGGGCTTACTACGGCGAGCACAAGGAGGACCACACCGCCCCCTATGCCGGCACAATCGAGATGCTCGACCGCCTGCGTGCCGCGGGCGTGCAGCTTGCCGTGCTCACCAACAAGGACCACGTCTCGGCGGCTCCGCTTATCGAGAAGTATTTTGGTTCCGAGCGCTTTGCGCTGGTACAGGGCCGTGTCGATGCGTTTCCGCCCAAGCCCGAAGCATCCGTCACGCTACATGTGATGGAGGAGCTGGGCGCCAATCCGGCAACCACGCTCTATGTGGGCGATTCCAATGTCGATATCCTGACCGGCCACAACGCCGGCCTTAAGAGCGCGGGCGTCAGCTGGGGCTTCCGCGGCCGCGCAGAGCTGGAAGCCGCCGGCGCCGACTACGTGGTGGACACCCAGGGCGAGCTCGCAGCGCTGATCCTGGGCGAGTAACGAGCGACACTGCTTAACGCAGCTGCGACAATTCTTCCGCGCGGAAAGCGCATCCCGTTTTGGAGCTCCGGAATGGGATGCGCTTTCCGTTTGAGGCGCATCAGGGAAACCGCATCCCGTTTCAGAGCAATATTCCGGGTCGCACTTTCCGTAACCCACCCCATCCGGAAACCGCGACCCACTATTCGGCCAAAAACCGGGTCGCGGTTTCCCAAGCACTCGATGCAACGCTGGCACAAGGAATGTCCCCAACTGCCGGCAGAAAAGGAACGTCCCCAAGTGCCGCCTTCGGCAGCGATGGCAACGCCACAGGTACAAGCGCCACTTTAAGCCAGCCAAGGGAACACCGTTGTTTTGGCAACGACAGACACTATGACCCAATCCGAGGGCACTAAAAAGATAGGAGCCCCCGCTCGTGGCCGCGGGTCGGGGCTGCGAC
>NZ_JBBNPD010000015.1:0-67675 GCF_040097075.1 Collinsella sp. CLA-SR-H006
CCGCATCTGATGGTGTCGACGTCAATGGTATACGGGTGCATCATCGACGTCTTCAATACAGAAGATATCAGTGCGGAATGTTCCGGAGAGAAGCCCCCGTCCCGCCCCGGATCCCCTACGTTCACGGCCTTGAGGTCGGCGGGCGGAAAAGGACGTGGTCGATAGGGATACGTGTCCCCTTCGCTGTTTCGCGCTTTGCGCGAAAGGCGCGCTACTTTGGGATGGATGGGGAACGTGGTTGTTGCGGTGGCTTTTCCCTTTTGCTGTTTCGCGGCTTTGCCGCGAAAAACGCAGCACTTTGGGATGGGCGGGTACGTTATTGTCGCGCCGCTCTGTCCCGGCCGCATTTCTAGAGCGTTTCCCCCGCCACAAATTACCCTTGGCATACTTGCGCGAAAGCCTACTGGTGCTACACTTGCAAGTGCTGTTTCAGGGCGGGGTGAAATTCCCCACTGGCGGTAAATCGGGCGGTGCCAAAGGGGTGCCGTGGCGCAGGCGAGGCGTCTGCGGCCGAGCCGATGAGTCCGCGACCCGTGCGTGTGTTGGTTCGCATGCCGGCTGAACTGGTGAGATCCCAGTACCAACGGTTAGAGTCCGGATGAAAGAGGCAGGTGATCTTATGTCTGAACAGTCGCAGCATATCCATTTTGAGAACACGAATAGGTGGAGCACCAAACAGCTCGTTACCATGGCGTTGATGTGTGCCTTGAGCGCGTTGTTTATGTATGTACAGCTACCCATTCTTCCCTCGGCGCCGTTTTTGACGTATGACCCGTCGCTGGTGCCGGCGATGGTGTGCGGGTTTGCGTATGGCCCCGGTGCCGGTACTGCTGTTGCCGCCATGGCGATCGTTATCCATGCACTCACTACGGGTGACTGGGTCGGCGCGCTTATGAACCTGGTCGCTACGCTGGGCTATATTCTGCCTGCGGCGATCGTCTACCAAAAGATGCACACCTACAAGGGTGCCGTGATTGGCCTGGCGCTCGGCGTCATTGCCGCTACGGCGCTGTCCATGGTCGCGAACCTGACCATCGGCGTTTGGTTCTGGTATGGCTCGGTCGATGTGATCGCCCCGCTCATGATTCCCGCCGTGCTGCCGTTCAACCTCATCAAGACCGTGCTCAACTCGGTGTTGACGCTGGCGGTGTACAAGGCGGTCTCTAATCTCATCACGCCCAAGAAGGACCAGGTCAAAGGCCGCGCATGATTGAGTGTCGGGGCGTTTCCTTTAGCTATGACGGTGCTGTACCGGCGCTCGATGGCATCGATCTGAACATCGAGGATGGCGAGTTTTTCTGCATCCTTGGCGGAAACGGGTCGGGCAAGTCTACGTTTGCCAAGCATTTGAACGCGCTGCTGCAGCCCGATGCGGGAACGGTGTGCGTCAACGGCATGGACGCGTCCGATCCCGAGCTGGTCTACGACATCCGCTCGACTGCGGGCATGGTGTTCCAGAATCCCGACGACCAGCTTGTGGCGACGCTTGTCGAGGACGATGTTGCGTTTGGTCCCGAGAACTTAGGGGTCGAATCGGCCCAGATCGCGCAGCGCGTGCGCGAGGCGCTGAAGGCCGTGGGTCTGGTGGGCTTTGAGCGCCACGAGACCCACGCTCTCTCGGGCGGACAAAAGCAGCGCGTGGCGCTTGCCGGCGTGCTCGCCATGGAGCCGCGTGTGCTCATTTTGGACGAGGCGTCCTCGATGCTCGATCCGCGCGGGCGCAAGGGCCTTATGAAGGCCTGTCACGCGCTGCACGAACGCGGCATGACCATCGTGATGATTACGCACTTTATGGAAGAGGCCGCTGAGGCCGATCGCGTTGCTGTCTTCCAGGCGGGCCGCGTTGCCATGCTCGGTACGCCCGAGGAGATCTTGACGCGGGCGGACGAACTTGCACGGCTGAACCTGGATATGCCGGCATCGTGCTGTCTTGGCAAGGCGCTTCGCGCGAAGGGCGTGCCCATTTGCGCACAGGTGCGCGAGGCGGATATGGTCGCCGATATAGCGCAGGCTTATGCCGAGCGGAGTAGGACAGGCATCGTCGGGCGGCCTTTTGCGTCCGATCTTCGTATTCCCGACAACGTTTCCTCTGCGCTCGATGGCGCAGACGCGCCGGAGCCCGTCATCGAGATTTCGCACCTTTCGTATAGCTATTCGCTGAGCGCCCGTGAGCGTCGCCGTTGGCACAAGCGCTCAGCCGCCGAGGGCACATCGAACAAGCAGGCCCTCTGGGGCAACGACCCTAGCAGCCCCTGGGCGTTGCGAAATGTGTCGCTAACGGTGCGTCGTGGCGAGTTCCTGGGCCTTGCGGGCCATACCGGTTCGGGTAAATCGACGCTGGTTCAGCATCTCAACGGTCTGATTCGTCCCCAGGAGGGTTCCGTTTACGCATTGGGGCTCGACCTGGTAAACAAGAAAGATGCCGCCGCGGTTAAGGCAAAGGTCGGCGTGGTGTTTCAGTATCCAGAGCGTCAGCTGTTTGCCGAGACCGTGGGACAGGACGTGGCATTTGGTCCGCATAACCTTGGGTTGTCGCAGGCCGAGGTTGCCCGCCGCGTTGCGTCATCGCTCGCGCGCGTGGGCCTCGACCTGGCCACGGTGGGCGACAAGAGCCCCTTTGAGCTCTCGGGCGGGCAGCAGCGGCGCGTGGCGTTTGCTGGCGTGCTTGCCATGGAGCCCGAGGTCCTGGTACTCGATGAGCCCATGGCGGGGCTCGATCCGGCAGCCCGCAGGGATTTCCTGGAGCTCATCGGCCATCTTCATGACGAGGGCCTGACCGTCGTCATGGTTTCGCACAGCATGGATGACCTGGCCAATTGCTGCGACCGTATCGTCGTAATGAACAAAGGTGCGGTGTTTGCCGAGGGCACGCCCGCTCAGGTGTTTGCGCATGCGGATGAGCTTAAATCAATCGGCTTGGGCGTACCTGCCGCTCAGCGCATGGCGCTGGCGCTTGCGAAGGCAGGCGTGCCGCTGCGCTTTGACGGCCTCTATACGGTTGAGTCGCTGGCAGACGAGTTGGTGGACCTGCTAATCGGTCGCTCGGACGGTCCTTCTAACGTCGCGGACAAGGCTAAATCCAAGACGGTCACGCGAGAGGAGGGCTGTTAATGGAGGCGTTTTCGTTTGGTAGCTACTATCCCGGCGATAGTGCAATCCACCGCCTGGACCCGCGAACTAAGTTGCTCTTGGGCTTTGTGTTTCTGATCACGACACTCACGGTCAGCAGCTTCCGCGGACTGGTCCCGATCGCAATCTTCGTTGTCCTGATCTATGCCGTGTCCCGGGTGCCGGCTCGTCGCGTCCTGTCATCGATGGCGCCGCTGCTGGCGATTGTCGCGGTGGTCGCGGTGCTCAACCTGTTTTCCGACCAGAGCGGGCGCATTCTGTGGCAGCTCGGCTTTTTGCAGATAAGCGAGGGCTCGCTGCATTCCGCCGCCTTTATGGCGTGCCGCCTGACCTTGATGATGGCCGGTATGAGCGCTATCACGCTCACCACACCGACGCTCGACCTCACCGCGGGCTTTGAGCGTCTGCTCGCGCCGTTTGCGCGTGTGGGACTTCCTGCGCACGAGCTCGGCATGATCATGGGTATCGCGCTGCGCTTTATGCCGCAGTTTGCCACTGAGATGAAGCAGACGGCCGATGCGCAGGCGAGCCGCGGTGCGCGCGTGACGGGAGGCCCGCTCGGCGGCGTGCGTATGCTCGGCAGTGTGGCGATTCCGCTGTTTACGGGCGTGTTTCGTCATGCCGAAACGCTGTCTGCCGCCATGGATGCCCGTTGCTATCATGGCGAGCAGGGCCGCACGCGTCTGCATGCGCTTGCATTTGGCCGCGGCGATGCGTTGGCGGTGGTGGTGACGGCGTTGCTGCTCATCTGCGTCATCGTCATCAATCTTCAACTTGTTTAGGCGCGATTCGAGCGCAGGAAAGGGGTCCCTATGACCGACAACGACCGCACGGCGCAGCTCGAGCGCGCCTGTTCGTATCTTAGGCGTATTCCGGCGTGGTATCTCGCCACGATCGACGTGACGGACGGACATCAGCCGCGCGTGAGGCCGTTCTCGTTTGCCATGGTCGATGATGGCAAGCTGTGGTTTTGCACCTCGCGCGATAAGGATGTGTGGGCCGAGCTTAGCGCGAACCCCAAGTTTGAGGTTTCGGGTTGGAAACCGGGGGAGTGTTGGATTGTGCTGACCGGTGAGGCCGCGCTCGAGGACGACGCGGTCGTGAGTGACCGGGTGCGCCAGGCGGGCTTTAAGCACATGGTGGGCATTGGCGAGCAACACGATAGTGCCAACGACGGCCGCCTTGCGTTTTTCTCGGTGCGCAATATCGCCGCCCGCTTCTGTGATATCGACGGCAGCGAGGAGTGCCTGGAGCTTTAACCCTAGGGCAGCTAAAACAGCCCCGACCCAAAAAGACGAGTGCCAGGAGGACACATGAACGGATTGAATACGGTGTTGGAGTATCTGACGTCGGTACCGGCATGGTATTTGGCGACGAGTGTTGACGGACAGCCGCATGTGCGTCCGTTTTCGTTTGCGCAGATCCAGGACGGCAAGCTGTGGTTTGTAACGGCGCGCACCAAAGACGTGTGGCAAGAGTTGCTGCAAAATCAACGCTTTGAGGCCACGAGTTGGTGGCCGGGCCATGGCTGGCTCATCTTGCGCGGGCGTGCGGGTCTGGATGACCTGGCCGCTCCCGATATGCGCGAGGTAGGCTGGAAGCACCTGGAGCGCCTAGGCGAGCACTACGAGGGCGCAGACGATCCCACGCTCGTCTTCTTTAGCGTGGAGGAACCCGAGGCCTTTATCTGCAACCATGACGAATGGGTGCCGGTCGAGCTCTAAACGAGTCTCTCAGCAAGCTTCGACAATTCAAATTCTCGCATGTAGCGGGCCCCACATTGCAACGTCACCGTAAGGTGCACTGGGCAATGTGGGGCCCGTATTCATTTGTCAATTCCTTCGAGTGAATGTGTCGGGACTGTTTCAATGCATGAATATGTAAAAGATTTGCGTAGATATGCATCTTTTGGTGCTAAAGTTTCAACCCACTTCATAACGACGGCTGCGGGATGCGCATTGGTGCATAACTGCAGACAAGGAGTCTGATATGTCTTTAAAGGTTGGAATCGTCGGTGCGGCAGGATATGCCGGTGCCGACCTCATTCGCCTCGTACTCGGCCATCCCGAGTTTGAACTTGTCGCCATCACGTCCAACGCCGATGCCGGCCAGTCGCTGTCCGCGGTGTATCCGAGTTTCGCCGGCGTGAGCGATCTTGTCTTCACGACGCACGATGCTCCCGAGCTTAAATCCTGCGACGCTGTCTTTTTGGCCGTGCCGCACACGGCTGCCATGGCGCAGGTGCCCGCCCTGCTTGCCGCGGGAGTCTCCTGCATTGACCTCTCGGCCGACTATCGCCTGAGCGATCCGGCCACCTTTGAGGCCTGGCATGCCGCCGAGCACACGAGCCCCGAGTTGCTCAAGACCCGCGCCTTTGGTCTGCCCGAGTTGTTCTGCCAGGATTTGGAGACCGCTGCATCCGACCACGCCGACGGCAAGCCCGTATTGGTCGCCTGCGCCGGTTGCTATCCCACCGCAACGAGCCTTGCCGCCGCGCCTGCCGTACGCGCTGGCTGGGTGGCCGAGAGCGGTCCCGTGATCGTCGACGCTATCAGCGGCGTGACGGGTGCCGGTAAGTCCTGTAACGCCCGTACGCATTTTTGCAGCGCGGACGAGAACCTGGAGGCCTATGGCGTGGGCAAGCATCGTCACACGCCCGAAATCGAGCAGATCTTGGGCCTAACCGATCGCGTCGTCTTTACCCCGCACCTGGCACCGCTCAAGCGCGGTCTGCTCTCTACGGTGACGATGCCGCTTACGCCGCAGGCTATCGATACCTTGACCCTTGAGGACGTTGTCGACCATTACAAGCAGTTCTACGCCGGTCGCACCTTCGTGCGCGTACTCGATGCCGGCCAGCAGCCCAAGACGGCTTCGGTCGTCGGCACCAACGCCGCCCAGATCGGCCTCGCGCTCAACAAGCGCGCGGGCGTTCTGGTGGCTACGGGCGCCATCGACAATCTGTGCAAGGGTGCAGCGGGCCAGGCGGTCCAGTGCGCCAACATCGTCTTTGGTTTTGACGAGCGACGAGGCTTGCCCACAGTGGCGTGCCCGGTGTAGCACATTCGATTGTTAACGATTTGGTAGTCGGGCATCGAGTGGGGCGCCACTCTTAAGCTGGTCTCATGATTGTGACTGGCATGGCGCACCAACCGATGCCCATTTTTTGTTTGACATAAGGAGTCATAAAGACGATGAATGCTGAGCAGTTCGATATCAAGATTCGTGCCGTAGAGGGCGGCGTAACGGCGGCAGCGGGCTTTAAGGCGGCGGGCATCCATGCCGGATTCCGCAAGAATCCCGAGCGCCTGGATTACGCGCTCGTCGTGCCCGATAAACCCTGTCCCGGGGCCGGCGTGTTTACGACTAACCGCTTTTGTGCGGCGCCCGTGCAGGTGAGTCGTGCCAACCTGGGCGGCGCCGACAAGGGCTATGGCATCATCGCCGGTGTTTCTATCAACTCCGGCAACGCGAACGCCGCCACGGGCGAGACCGGCCTTGCCTGCGCGCGCGAGACCTGCAACATCGCCTCGCAGGTCATCGGCTGCGAGCCCCAGCAGATTCTGGTTGCCTCCACGGGCGTAATTGGTCAGATTCTGCCGATCGACACGTTTGAGACTGCCGTTCCCGCCGCCTACGAGGCGCTCTCCGACCACGGTGGCGCCGATGCCGCCCGCGCTATTATGACGACCGACACGCACTCCAAGGAGTATGCCGTGTGTTACCGCAGCGAGGCCGCGGGGCACGCAGGCAATGCCTATACGGTGGGTGGTATGTGCAAGGGCTCGGGCATGATCATGCCCAACATGGCAACCATGATCGCGGTCATAACTACCGATGCCCCCGTCGAGCCGGCGGCGCTCCATGCCTTGTTGCTCTCTACCGTCAAGCAGACCTTTAATAAGGTAACGGTCGACTCCGACACCTCGACTAACGACACCTGCATCATGCTTGCTTCCGGCGCTGCCGCAGATGCCGAGCCTATTGTCGAGGGATCTGACGCCTTCGACGAGCTGGCCTTTGCCGTACATGAGGTGTGCGAGAGCCTGGCGCGCAATATCGCCGCAGATGGCGAGGGCGCATCCAAGCTCGTGACGGTTAACGTCACCGGTGCCGCGAACGACGAGGAGGCCGATATCGCCGCTCGTGCTGTCGCCAACTCGCCGCTCGTTAAGACCTGCATCGCCGGCCACGACTGCAACTGGGGCCGCGTTGCCATGGCGCTCGGCAAGTGCGGCGTGCAGTTTAACCAAGAAGATGTGTCCATCGACATGATGGGTATGCCCGTCTGCCGTGATGGCCTGACCGTTCCCTTTGACGAGGACGAGGCGCTGCGTCGCTTTGAGGCGCCCGAGATCGTGATCTCAGCAGACCTGGGCGCAGGGGACACGGCGACCACCGTGTGGACTTGCGACCTCACGCACGAGTACATCTCCATTAACGGTGATTACCGTTCCTAGAGTCCCGATGTGCCGCGCGTCCCGCTGCAATCGCGGGCAACGAGGTGCGGCGCGATAGCTACACGAAAGACGAGGCAGACTATGAAGTTCGCACGCGATTGCCGCTCGAACGAATCCAACGAAGTTACCGCGCAGCTGCTGTTCGAGGCGCTGCCATGGATTAAGAACCTGACCGGTAAGACGGTCGTTATCAAGTACGGCGGTGCCGCCATGGTCGACGAGCAACTGCGTCGTGACGTGATGAGCGACATCGTCTTGCTCAAGATTATCGGCATGCGTCCTGTTATCGTCCACGGTGGCGGCAAGGCCATCAACGAGGCGCTCAGCCACTACGACATCCCCGTCGAGTTTAAGAACGGCCAGCGCGTGACTACGCCTGCCACCATGGACATCGTGCGCGAGGTACTGGGTGGCAAGGTCAATCAGGAGCTGGTCGCGGCGCTCAACCACCACGGCAACCTGGCCGTGGGCGTGTCCGGCAGCGACGCCGGCACCCTTATCGCCGAGCCACTCGACCCAGAGCTCGGCCGCGTAGGCAAGGTCACGCACGTCAACACCGACTATATCGAGCGTTTGCTCGACAGCGAGTATATTCCCGTTATCGCCACGGTCGCGGCGGGGGAGGACGGCGGCTTCTTCAACATCAACGCCGATACCGCCGCCGGTGCCGTCGCGGCGGCGCTTCATGCGCACAAGGCGATTTTCTTGACCGACGTCGACGGCCTGTACAAGGACTTTAGCGACAAGGATTCGCTTATCTCCAACCTGACGCTCGATGAGGTCAATGAGATGCTCTACGGCGGCGAAGTCGACAAGGGCATGATCCCCAAGCTGCGCGCCGCCGTCGATGCGCTTACCGCTGGCGTTTTCCGGGCCCACATCATCAACGGCACGACGCCGCACTCGCTGCTGCTGGAGCTGCTGACCGATGCTGGCGTCGGTACCGTGATCCACTCCACCGAGACGGCCTATGAGTTCGATACGCATCCGCACCCGCTTTCGACGTTTGCGGCGCGCCTGACCGAGAACCTCGACGAGGTCGAGAAGCTCCAGACGGTTTAACGTCCTGGTGCCGCATCCTAACACCCATAGCCCGCGCCGCCCGGCGCTCGACGAAAGGCATCCCATGTCACTTGCTGCTCAACAATCGCTCGAATCCCACTACGTTATGCATACCTTTGGCCGCTCACCAGTTGAGTTTGTCGAAGGTCACGGCATGAAGCTCATCGGTGACGATGGTCGTGAGTATCTCGACTTTCTCGCTGGTATTGGCGTGTGTAGTCTAGGTCACGGAAATCCTGCAGTGCTTTCGGCGCTCGAGGCTCAGACCAAAAAGCTTCTGCACGTGTCTAACTACTTCTACATCGAGCAGCGTGGCCAGGTCGCGGCGCTGCTGTCCAAGCTCGCTAACGACGACGTGGACAGTGCACGTGTGATTGCCGATGCCATCGCCGCCGGCGATGAGACCACGGCAGCTGCGCTCGGCGCTCCGACGGCGGGCGAGCAGGTATGGAAGACGTTCTTTGCCAACTCCGGTGCCGAGGCCAATGAGGGTTCGATGAAGCTTGCTCGTCTGTACGCCAAGCGTGCCGGTAACGGTGGCAACACCATCGTATGCATGCGCGGAGGCTTCCACGGCCGTACGCTCGAGACCATTGCCGCCACCATGCAGGATTGGCTACAGGACAGTTTCCGTCCGCTGCCGGGTGGCTTTGTGGCCTGCACGCCCAACGATGTCGATGAGCTGCGTGCAATCTTTAAGCAGCTGGGAAGCGAGATTTGCGCCGTCATGCTCGAGCCGATTCAGGGCGAGAGCGGTGTGCACCCCATGACCGAGGAGTTTATGGCGGCAGCGCGCGACTTGGCGCACGAGGTGGGTGCCGTTCTTATCGCCGACGAGGTCCAGTGTGGCATCTTCCGTTCCGGCAAGCCGTTTGCATTCCAGACCTATGGCGTGGAGCCTGACATTATGAGCCTTGCCAAGGGCATCGCCGATGGCGTGCCCATGGGTGCCGTGGTGGCAAAGAAGGAGATCGCCGACGTGTTTAAGCCGGGCGACCACGGCTCGACCTTTGGCGGTAGCTGCTTGGCTGTCGCGGCGTGCGCCGCGACGCTCTCCGCGCTCGTGCGCGGCGACTACGCTGAGCATGCCGCCAAGGTGGGTGCCTATATGGAGGCAAAGCTCGCCACGTTACCGCACGTTACCGAGGTACGCGGTCGCGGCTTAATGCTCGGCTGTGATCTGGATGACGCTGCGGGCGATGCGCATGATATTGTTGTCCGCGCGCTGGCCGCCGGCGCCGTGATTAACGCTACAGGTGCCCACACGCTGCGTTTCCTGCCGCCGCTTGTCTGCGAGGAAGCCGACGTGGACAGCCTGATCGAGATTTTGTCGGACGTTTTGGCTTAGCGCCATCAGGCATAGCAATTTGGGACGGGTTCCAGACCGTCACGTGCCGGTCGGCGCACGATTGGGCGAACTGGAGCCCGTTTTGCTATCGATTTACCATGGCTGGGATAGGCCGTGTGCAAAAAGTGGCAAATATGAGTACGGGCACTAACTTCGTAACATATAAATTCGGCACTTTTAGATGAGTTGGGCCACATATGTCCAGTTTTGTAGTTAGCAAATTGGCTTAACTGGACTATCGATCGGGTAGCGCACAGAGATGTGGTGTAAGAGGCGGGGCATGCCCCGCCTCCGCCCTTTCTTGAAAGGGAGGGGACACCGCCTAGAATTCGTCGTTGGAGTAATGAAGGTGACGAATGGAAGGAAAGGCGATGCCCCAAGAAGAGAGTGTACTGCGCCTCGGTCGCGACGAGGCCCTCGAGGCGGCGAGGCTTTGGCAGGAGTGCGGCGACGCGCGCGAGTTCGCGTGCAGGGTGCTGGGCGGCGTGATGAACGCACTGATGGACTCCGAGGCCCAGCAGATGTGCGGCGCGAGCCGCAACGAGCGCAGCGACGGCAGGGAGAACAGCCGCAACGGCTACCGCCCCAGGTCGCTCAAGACCGCCGTGGGCGACGTGGAGCTCGAGATACCCAAGCTCAGGCACGGCACCTACTACCCCGAGGGCATGCTCGCGCGATGGTCGCGCGTCGACACCTCGGTGGCCGCCATCGTGCAGGAGATGTACGTGTGCGGCGTGTCCACCCGCAAGGTCGAGCGCGTGGCGTCCAGGCTGGGCATATCCTCGCTGTCGAGCTCGGAGGTCTCGAGCCTCTGCTCCGACCTCGACGCCGAGGTGGCGGAGTTCCGCCGCCGCGACCTGTCGGGCACGCCGTGCTGCTACCTGTGGCTCGACGCCACCTACATGAGCTGCAGGGTCGGCTCGTCGGTCGTCTCGCAGGGCGTCGTGACCGCGATCGGGCTGGGCGCCGACGGGCGCAAGCACTTCCTGGGCTGCGACGTGGTCGACACCGAGAGCGAGGACTCCTGGGCGGCGTTCCTCGGCGGGCTGCGCGAGCGCGGGCTGGCCGGCGTTCGCCTCGTGGTCTCCGACAGCCACGCCGGGCTCGTGGCCGCCGTCTCGCGCCTGTTCCAGGGCTGCGCCTGGCAGCGCTGCGTGACGCACCTGCAGCGCAACCTCCAGAGCGCCTGCTCGGGCAGGCCCGAGGACTCCAAGGCGGCCGTCAGGGACCTCGTGCACGCCGCGGTCTACCAGGACGACCCCGACCTCGCGCGCTGCGTGTGGGCCGAGGCGGCGCCCTGGGTGGCGTCGGTGTCCGCCAGGGCCGGCGAGGTCTTCGAGCAGGCCGAGGACTCCGCGCTGGCGTTCACGGCCTTCCCCAGGGCGCACTGGGCCAAGCTCCGCACCAACAACGTCCAGGAGCGCGCCAACCGCGAGATCAAGCGCCGCTACAGGGTCGTGCAGTCCTTCCCCTCGAGGGAGTCGATGCTGCGCCTGACGTGCGCGAGCCTCATGGAGACCGAGGGGCAGTGGTCCCAGCAGCGCGTGTTCTCCGAGGCCTCGGCCGCCGAGGGCTTCGCCGAGCCCGCGGACAGGCCGGCCCCGACAGAGGGGAGGCGCCGCGCGCTCGGGCGGCGCGCCAGGGAGATAGTGGACGAGATAGTCGAGAAGCGCGGCCTCAAGAAGGAGTAACATCGGGGCTTGCAGCGACGGACCTCAGGACACTCTTACACCACGTCTGCGCGCGCCACCATCGATCGTCGTTCTAATGCCGGATTTGCCTTTTATGACTTCGAAAACGCTGCTACTAAAAAGGTAGCAGTACTCATATTTGGCATTTTTTGCACACGGGTATTCGCCAAGGGTCCATTTCGCCGCCCGAGCCCCGCTTCGCTCCTCGCGTGCTGCGCTGGGCACAAAAACGAAAGGCCCCCATCGCTGGGAGCCTTTTCAATCAAGTGGTGGGCGATGAGGGATTCGAACCCCCAGCCTTGTGCGTGTAAAGCACCTGCGCTAACCGTTGCGCCAATCGCCCGCAGGGATTGAGTATAGCGGAAACCCCGTGCTGTTCACCGCTAATTCATAACGAAACTTACGCGGCGACTTCGGCGCCCTTGTCCTCATCGATAAAGAAGCGCTTGTACCAGATGAGGAACGTCAGCGTGGTATAGATCTTGCGCTGGTTGAGCGCGCGACCCTCAAAGTGATCGTCAAGCAGTTTCATGAGCGCATCGGTGTCAAAGAAATCAGCAGCCCACGGTGCGGTGAAGTATTCCTTTACGTAGTCGTAGTACTTTTGCTCGCGCAGCCAGAACTTGACCGGTACGGGGAAGCCCACCTTCTTGCGCGTTGCCCACTCGTCGGGCAGCGTGCGGTTGGCGGCGTGACGCAGGACGAGCTTGCAGCCTTCTTCGTTAACACGGTAGTTGGCGGGAATGTGCTCGGCAAACTCCATGACCTTCTTGTCCAGGAACGGGACGCGAAGCTCCAGAGAATGCGCCATACACATCTTGTCGGCCTTGAGCAGAATGTCGCCCGGCAGCCACATGTTCATATCCAGATACTGTTTCTTGGAAAGCTCGCAGCAGTTGGGAACCTGCTTGTAGTACTCGGCGCACATTTCGGCGGCGTTCTTGCCGGTGTCATAAGCAGGCTTGAGCACCTCGTCGACCTCGGACGGGTCGAACACCTTTGCCTGACCCACATACCAGCGCTCGGGAACCTCGGCGCATTTTGTCAGGAAGTTGTGGCCCTTAAAGTAGGGGAGATGCTGAACGAGTGAGCCCAGGGCGCGACGTACGCCGAGCGGAACGTGCTTCTTAAAGGAGCGCATCTCGGGGGTGTCCTCGTACCACTCATAGCCGGCAAACAGCTCGTCGGCACCCTCGCCCGAAAGGACGACGGTGACCTCCTCGGAAGCCATTTGCGCCAGATAGTACAGCGGCACGCTGGACAGGTTCGATTGCGGCTCGTCCATGTGGTACTGGATATCTGGCAGTGCATCGAAGAACTCGTCGGCGGTAATCATCTTACGCACGTTCTTGATGCCCAGCTTGTCGGAAAGCTCGGCAGCGTAGTTGGTCTCGTTGAAGTTCTTGTAATCGAAGCCGACAGAATACGTGGTGTCGGGCATGAGGCAGGCGGCAATGTAGCTGGAGTCAACGCCGCCAGAAAGGAACGAGCCCACCTTAACATCGGCGATACGGTGCGCGGCGACGCTTTCGTGCACGACCTTGTCGCACTCGTCCACGTACTCCTCGAAGGTCTTGGAGTTGTCGTCGGTGAAGTCACAGCTCCAGTAACGCTTGATGTCCATGGTGTTGGTCGTCAGGTCATACGTAAAGCAATGCGCCGGGGCAAGCTTGAACACGCCCTTAAAGAAGGTCTCCTCCGTGGCGGGGAATTGCAGCGTCAGGTAGGGGCGCAGCGCGTCGTGGTTGACAGCCTTCTCGAACTTGGGATGGTCCAGGAAGCTCTTGATCTCGGAGCCAAACAGCAGCGAGCCATCGGATGCCTGGTAGTAATAGAACGGCTTGATACCAAAGATGTCACGAGCGCCAAAGAGCTTGTTCTTGTTCTGGTCGTGAATCACGAACGCGTACATGCCGCGCAGGCGGTTGACCAGGTCCTCGCCCCACTCCTCGTAGCCGTGTACCAGGACCTCGGTATCGGCGTTGCAGTGGAAGGCGTAGCCGGCTGCCTCCAGCTCGGCGCGAAGCTCCTGGAAGTTGTAGATCTCTCCGTTGAAGACAATCGTGACCTTGCCGTCGTCGCTCGACATGGGCTGAGCTCCAGCTTCGGAAAGATCAAGAATCGAAAGACGACGGAAGCCAAGGGCAACGTTGTCGACGATATGCTGGCCGCCCATATCGGGACCACGGTGGATGATGCGATTCATCATGGCCGTGAGAACCAGCTCACTCTGTTCATCTGTACCGGTAAAACCGACAAAACCGCACATGCAAGATCCTTTCTGCTGACGGCTCAGGTGTACTGCCGCAAGGATCGCGGCAGCTGATGTCAAATAATCTTTACTATCATGCCAATCTTTTGTTTCGTGATAGGGCATAAGCGCCGAGCGAACCGAAAAAACCACGGCCCGATCTTCAGACGAAGCGGCGGGTCGTGGTTGTGAACGCTATGTATGAGCGGTTAGCGCTTGCTGCGCTCGGCGAGACGATGCTCCACCTTGGTGACGATGTGGATGAGCGGAATCGTCACGACCAGATAGTAAAGTGCGGCGCAAATGTAGGGCGTAATGTTGCCCGTGGTGGCCGTGAGGTTTTTGGAGAACAGCATGAGCTCCATGACGCCAACGCTCGAAAGCAGTGACGTGTCCTTGTACAGCATAACGAACTCGCTGGTCATAGTCGGTATAACGTAACGTACAGCCTGCGGGATCACGATGCGCGACATAACTTGGGACCAAGTCATGCCAAGCGAGTAGGCAGCTTCCGCTTGACCGTGCGGTACGCTCTCGATGCCGGCACGGAAAATCTCGGCAAGATAGGCCGAACAGTTGATGGCGAGCACGCCAACGCCGAGCGGCAGATTGGGCACGTTGAGACCGATCATAGGGAACCCAAAGAACGCAATGTAGATCTGCAGGAAGAGCGGGGTTCCGCGCAGGACGTTGATGTATGTCACGGCGATGCCGCGCAGCATACGACTATGACTGATTTTCATAAAGGCAAACAGCAAGCCGATGGGGATGGCGAGCGGAAAACCGATGGCGGTCACGGCAAGTGCTATGCCCCAGCCCTTAAAGAGCGAGGCGATTGAGGTGACGATAATCTGCGGCTTGCAGAACATGCCCAAAAACGGGTTGGAGTTCCACGTGGCAACCCAAGGCTGGGCATCGAGCCAGGCGACGATTGCTTGCACCATGGTGCTCTCCGAGACGCTGATGGTGGGGCTCTCGGGAAGATCTCGCTTGTCGCCGTCGGCGACATAGCTGCCGGTGACGGCATAGGCACCCGCGTTGCTCGGGAATACGACGTCGGGGACGACAACGCGAATCTGCGAGCCGGCAGCGACGGGATCGGCGAACTTGATGACGAGCTTTGAGCCGTCCAGCGAGCACGATGCCTTGACACCCGTCTGGTTCAGTCCGTCGAGCAGCGTGACCTTAGCATCGGTGCTCTCAAACGATCCGCCCTCGGGCAGCTCAAGCTCAATTTGCGAAACGTCGCTCTCGTCGCTACCCGTTGTCGCTTCCCAGGTCAGGCGGGTTGCGATGCCGCCGAGTACGCCGTTGCCGCCGTCTTCGTTTGACTTGGCGGTCGCCGAGGTGACGGCGAGTGAAGCGCCCGTCGCGTCCTCTGAGCTCGAGGCATCCTCGTTATCGGACCCGCTCGTGGGTGCCATGCCAAACCACTTCTCGTACAGTTTGTCATAGGCGCCGGAGCTCTTGATCTTGGCAAGGGCATCGTTGATGGCCTGTGTCAGCTCGGGGTTGTCTTTAGAGACGGCAATGCCAAACTGCTCGCCCGTCGGAACCTCTTTGATGATCTCCATACCGGTAAAGGAATTCGAAACCATCCACTGCTCAACGGGAAGATCGCATACGACCGCCTGGCACTGACCGCTCATGACGGCGGTGAAGGCTGCCGTCCAGTCGTCAAAGTTGACGGTGGTTGCCTGCGGCAGGTTCTCGATTGCCCACTCCTCGGACGTGGTACCCGACTGCACGGCAATTTTGACGCCCGGTGCGTTGAGGCTATCGACCGTGTCGTATCCAGTGTTCTTTGCAACTGCGACGCCCTGGTTGGAGTCGATATAGGGGTCGGTGAAGTCGACCTCTTTCTTGCGCTCATCGGTAATCGTGATGTTACATGCGCCGACATCGGTCTTTACACCCTGTTTGACCATGGGGATAATGCCGTCGAACTTTTGCGCCGGCAAGTAGTTGAGCTCCAGACCGAGCTCGTCCGCGATCATGCCCATGAGTTCATAGGTAAAGCCCTGGTCTTCGCCGGAATCGTTGACGTATTCAAACGGGGGCGTGGCCAAGTCACTTGCGACGGTGAGCTTGCCATTCTCGACGAGTGTGTAGGTGCTCGAGGCGTTCTGGGAGGACGAGCAGCCGCTCGCGCCGATGATGGTGGCAAGGGCCACAACGATCGTCGCGAAGGCGCAGACGATGCGCCGGGTCAACTGGACATGTGCCGAGTGGTAGCGACGTTCGAAGTGTCGTTTCATCTGGAATCCTTTGCTTGGGCATGATGGGTCGGCATTGTGGGTCAATGAGGCACATCAAGACATTTGGATAAAGAATAGCACCCAGATTTCCTCGTTTTTACACGGGGTGGACACTGTTGTCATTTATTAACCCACGGCACAGTCCATGCAATTTTTTAGAAGGCTGCAATGCGCGCAAGGCCAGGTGGCATATTAGGATGGTTGATAATACAGAATGTTTCATCGTTTCTGCCGCGGGACGTCTTTTGCCCTTTAAGGCTGAATTTAGCGAGAGAGGTCTTTGTATGTCGAGTCCGACACAAGAGAAGCTAACTCTGATGCGCTATATAGAGTTGCTCGAGGAAGATGACCTTGTTGTTTCCAGACCGAGCGCTTCGTGCGACCAGCGCATTGAGTTTGCAACTGATGACTCGCGCCAGGTGCGTCCGGGCACGTTGTTCGTCTGCAAGGGCCGTGCGTTTAAGCGCGAGTACCTGCTTTCGGCAATCGCCGATGGCGCCGTGGCCTACGTTTCCGAGGTCGATTACGATGTTGATGTTCCCGCGGTGATTGTGAGTGATATTCGTCGCACGCTCGCCGTGGTGGCAGATGCCTTTTATGGGCACCCGTCGGGTAAGGTGAAGGTCTGCGCCTTTACAGGCACCAAGGGCAAGTCGACCTGTAGCTTTTATCTGCGCGGCATTCTCGCCAACGAGGCCAAGCTTACGGGCTGTCATCGGCCCGCTCTTAATACGGGCATTGAGTTCGACGACGGCATCGAGGCAGGCCCTTCCAAGCTGACGACCCCCGAATCCTTCCTGCTGCAGTCTCGCATCGCACATGCTGCGGAGGCGGGTGCCCCGTGGCTGGTTATGGAGGCATCGAGCCAGGGCCTCAAATACGAGCGCACGGGCAAGACCGCCTTTGAAGTCGGCGCCTTTACCAATATCGGCGAGGATCACATTTCGCCGATTGAGCATCCGACGCTCGAGGATTACTTTGCCAGCAAGCTCAAAATCTTCTCGCAGAGCCGTTTTGCCGTGGTCAATCTCGATATGGATAAGGTCGATCGCGTGCTCGAGGCGGCATCTCGTTGCGAACGTACGGTGACGTTCTCCCTGACCGACGAGCGTGCCGACGTGCTTGCGTTGGCGATTCGTAATGGCGACTGCGGCGTGGTGGCAACGGTGCGCACGCCCCGCTTTACGCGCGACATTGTGATTCCCACGCCGGTTAAGTTCAATGTCTCCAATGCGCTTGCTGCTATTGCCTGCGCCGAGGCCCTGGGCATTTCCGAAGAGGGTATCGTCCACGGCTTTGAGGGTGTCTTCGTTCCCGGCCGCATGGAGCTCTATCCGTCTGTATCGGGCAAAATCCTGGGAATCGTCGATTTTGCACATAACGGCATGAGCCTCGAGACGCTCCTGCGTGACTTGCGCGAGAACTATCCCGAGCGCGAGCTAGCGGTTGTATTTGGCGCTACGGGTGGTAAGGGTGTCGATCGACGCACCACGATGGGCATCGCCGCTGGCAAGTATGCCGACCGAATCGTGATTACCGAGGATGACCCCGGCCCCGAGGATGTCGAGGATATTTGCGCCGAGATCGCGCGCAACGTTCAAGCGCAGGGAAATGATAACTGGCAAATCGTGACTGATCGCGTTGCCGCTATCGAGACTGCCGTGCGCGAAACCGTCCGTCCTGCCGTGGTCATCGTGACCGGTAAGGGCGAGGAAGAGCGTATGCTGCGGAAGAACGGACCCGAGCCTTGTGAGCGCGACGGTTCGATTCTCAAGCGCACCCTTGCGGCGTACGACGCCTAAGACCAGAAGCCCCTTCTACGTAATGGAGTGACCATGTCCCACAATACCCTGCCGACCGTCGCTGAGCTTTCGGGCGAGATGCGCGAGCGTCTTGCCAAGGTTAAGTACGTCTTTACCGACCTGGACGCCACCATGCTCGCGCCCGGCTCGTGCGTGCTGCGCGACAACGACGGCAACCCTTCGACCAAACTCGTCGAGGCCGTCGTGGCGCTCGCTCGCGCTGGTATTCAGGTGGTTCCCACCTCGGGCCGCAACCGTACCATGATCCACGAGGACGCGCGCGTGCTCGGCCTCAACTCCTACATCGGCGAGATGGGCGGCCTGGTCATGTACGACCTCAAAGCCAACGATTGGGAGTATCTGACCGGCGACATGCCCTACGACTCCTCTTGCGGCCTCACGCCGCACCAGGTGATCGAGCAGACCGGCGTGTGCGAGAAGATCTTCGCCCGCTGGCCGCACAAGATCGAGTATCACAACGACATGTCGACTGGCTACAAGTACCGCGAGGTCACCGTCGGCATGCGCGGCGATGTGCCCGACGACGAGGTCCAGGCCATTCTTGATGAGGCTGGCTGCGGCCTGGTCTGGGCCTGCAACGGCCATCTGACCCATCTGTCCAAACCGACGACGCTCGAGCTCGAACGCGTCGAGGATGGCCGCGCGTTTAATATCAATCCCGCCGGCCTCAACAAGGGCGTTGCCATTGCGCGCTTCTGCGAGCACCTAGGGATCGAGCGCGAGGAGACGTTGGCGCTCGGCGATTCCGAGTCCGACTTCTACATGGCCGATCACGTGGGCACGTTCTGCCTGGTCGAGAATGGCCTGACGAGCGCCGGCGCGCCCGAGTTCCTGGCTGCTTGCGAGAACGCTTTCGTTACGCGCGGCAAAATTGTCGACGGTTGGGCGGCGACGGCAGAGCTGCTGGTCGCGGCGCGTTCGTAGCGCGGCGTCGCTGCACTTGGACATGTCTTTTCGAGAGAGACTGGTGAGGTAATGTCCGATATCGAGAATCCGGCAGGCGACACGCGCCCGATTGGCGTGTTCGATTCTGGTTTGGGCGGTCTGACGGTTGCGCGCGCGATTGCGACGGCGCTGCCGCACGAGTCCGTCTACTACTTTGGCGACACCAAGCGCTGCCCCTACGGCACCCGCACCGAGGATGAGGTGCGCTCGTTTGCGTTGCAGGCGGGTCGTTGGCTTTCGAAGCACGACGTCAAGATTATGGTCATCGCCTGCAACACGGCGACCGCTGCGGCCTTGCGTCTGGCCCAGCAGGTGCTCGACGTTCCCGTGATCGGTGTGATCGCGCCGGGTGCCCGTGCAGCAATCAACAGCACGCGTACGCGTCGCGTGGGCGTGCTCGCCACCAACCTCACCATTCGCTCGGGCGCCTACACGCGCGCCATTCAGGATCTGGATGCCGGCGTCGATGTATACGGCTGTCCTGCCTCGAGCTTTGTCGAGGTTGTCGAACACGAACTCGCCTCGGGTGCACATCTGCAGGAACAGTGGCTTGAGAACGAGGACATCTTCGATACGCCTGCCGTGCGTGCGCTGGTGGGTGCCACGGTTGAGCCGCTGCGCGACCACGGTATCGATACCGTGGTGCTCGGCTGTACGCATTTCCCGCTGTTGGTGGGACCTATCCGGCATGCGCTGGGGCCTGGGGTGCGCGTCGTGAGTTCCGCCGAGGAGACCACACGCGAGCTGACCGATATCCTCACGCGCCGCGAGCAGCTGGCGGGCGACGCCGCCGAGCCGCAGCATCGTTTTGCCACGACGGCCGATAACATTGCCGAGTTTGCGGTGGCGGGCAGCTTTATCTTTGGTCAGCCGCTCAAGAGCATCGAACATATCGATATCGATGAGCTGAAATAGATGTAAGGCAGCCGCCAAAGCCTTCGCCACATATTTTGCCGAAAGGATATTTCTATGGAGTACATGCAGGTCAACCGCGCCAACGGCCGCGCCGCCAACGAGTTGCGCCCCGTTAAGCTCACCCGTGGCGTCATGAAGCACGCCCACGGCTCGTGTTTGGCCGAGTTCGGTGACACGCGCGTGCTGTGCGCCGCCACTATCGAGGAGGGCGTGCCGGGCTGGCGAAAGGGAGCTAAGGCCGGCTGGGTGACCGCGGAATACGCCATGCTGCCGGCGTCGACCGGCAAGCGCTGCAAGCGCGAGCACGCCAACCGCAAGGGTCGCTCCATGGAGATCGAGCGCCTCATTGGCCGCAGCCTGCGTACCGTCGTCAACATGAAGGCGCTCGGCGAGTACACCGTCACCGTCGACTGCGATGTGATTCAGGCCGATGGCGGCACGCGTACAGCGAGCATCACCGGCGCCTGGGTGGCGCTGCACGACGCCCTCGCCATGTGGGTCGAGGCGGGCAAGATCGAGCGCATCCCGCTTATCGGTCAGGTGGCTGCCATCTCCATGGGCGTTGTCGACGGCAATACGCTGCTTGACCTCGATTATTCCGAGGACAGCCATGCCGAGGTCGACATGAACCTCGTCGCCACCGACACCGGTGAGATGATCGAGCTCCAGGGCACCGGCGAGCAGGCGCCCTTCGACCGCAAACGCCTCAACGCCCTGCTCGACCTGGGCGACAAGGGTATCGCCGAGCTCATCGAGCTTCAGCGCCAAGCCATCGCCTAACCTGCCAAAAAGGGACAGGTTTATTTTGGTAGGTTTTACCTGTGGAGACGTCTGGACACAAGACTGCCGTTGATTGAGAGGGGAGAGGCGGAGTCCCTCGTTGCCCTCGGCTCGGCATTGCTTTAGAGACAAGGAGGCCAGTCATGGCACTTGAGAAGATTGACATCGACACCCTCGACCCGGCGGCGACCATCGTCGTGGCAACGGGCAACGCCCATAAGCTCACCGAGATCGAGGCCATTTTGGGCAAGGTCATGCCCGAGGTGCGCTTTGTGGCGCTCGGCCAGCTGGGTGATTTTGAGGATCCCGAGGAAAACGGCACGACGTTTTTGGAGAACGCCATCATCAAGGCCCAAGCCGCGGTTGAGGAGACGGGCCTTATGGCCATCGCCGACGATTCGGGCTTGGTCGTCGACGCGCTGGACGGTGAGCCCGGTGTGTATAGCGCGCGCTATGCGGGCGTGCACGGCGACGATGCCGCCAACAACGCCAAGCTTCTCGTGAATCTGGAGGGCGTGGCCGACGAGGACCGCACTGCGCGCTTTATGAGCGTCGTCGCGCTCATCGACACGGACGGTTTGGTCACCTATGGCGAGGGCGCCTGCGAGGGCGCTATCGCGCACGAGGGCCGCGGCGATCACGGCTTTGGCTACGACCCGCTGTTCCTGCCGGTCGACACGCCGGGCAAGACCATGGCCGAGCTGACGGCTGACGAGAAGAACGCCATCAGCCATCGTTTCCACGCGCTCGAGCATCTGTCCGCCAAGCTGACGGGCGAGGAGTAGACCGTGCGTGCGGTGGTGCAGCGCGTGCTCAACGCCGGCGTGACGGTCGACGGCGAGTGCGTGGGCCGCATTGGACGCGGCTACCTGGTGCTGCTGGGTGTGGGCCATGGCGATACGCGTGCCGAGGCCGACAAGCTGTGGGGCAAGCTCCGCGGGCTGCGTATCAACGAGGACGAGAACGGCAAGACCAACTTGGCGCTTGCCGATGTCGACGGCGAGGTGCTCGTGGTGTCGCAGTTCACGCTGTTCGCCGACTGCCGCCACGGTCGCCGCCCATCGTTTACGGATGCCGGTGCCCCCGATGTCGCCAACGAGCTCTACGAGTACTTCCTGACGCTTGTGCGCGAGGACGTCGAGCACGTAGCGCATGGCATCTTCGGTGCCGACATGAAGGTCGACCTCGTCAACGACGGCCCATTCACCATAGTCCTGGACACCGATAGCCTGTAAGTAGTCAATTTGGGACGGGGCTTTTTAGCTGCTTGCATATGACTGCAGCAGGGTGCTATAGTATTAGAGTTTTGTCTATCTTAGGGGTATTATCCCCTTTTTGAATTGCACCTTCTGGAGGCCCTGTTCATGGAAGAGATGGAAGTCAATCACGTCGACGACATCCACGAGAAGCTGACCGATATGGTGGGCGATCGCGTTAAGGTGAAGGCCAACATGGGCCGCACCCGCGTCGTCGAGCGCATGGGCACCATCAAGAGCGTCCATCCGGCAGTCTTTATCGTCGAGGTCGACGAGCGCCGTGGCCGCAAGTCGCGTCAGTCCTACCAGTATATTGATGTTCTCACCGGCCAGGTCGAGCTGTTCGACCCCGAGAGCGGCGAGCACATTTTTACCCCGCTCGGCAATCAGCTCGAGGAGCACTAGCGGTGACCGATTGGTCCCTGACCCTTTCCGCGCCGGCAAAGATCAACCTCTATCTGGGGGTTCATACCGAGCGTGACGACCGCGGCTACCATAAGGTCGATTCCCTGATGGCAGCCGTCGGCCTTGTCGATACCGTGACGGTTACGCCGGCACAGGCGCTGACCGTTCAGACGATTCCGGCATCCGATTTTCCCATGCAAAAGAATACGGCGTATCGTGCGGCCGCTGCTATGGCCGAGCATTATGGTCGCGAAGCCAACGTCTGCATCACGATCGAGAAGCGCATCCCGTTGTGTGCCGGCCTGGGCGGTCCTTCGACGGATGCCGCGGCGGTCATTGTCGCCTTGGCAGAGCTGTGGGGTATCGACCGTGCCGATTCCGCGCTGGACAACATCGCGCGCGGCATTGGCGCCGACGTTCCCTTCTTTTTGCATGCCAGCCCTGCATTTTACGTGGGTGGGGGAGACGTGCTGGCAACCGAGTACCCCGCACTACCCGCGACACCCGTCGTGCTGGTCAAGCCGCGCGAGGCAAGCGTTTCAACAATTGAAGCCTATCGACGTTTTGACGAGACCCCAGCGCCTGCGGACAAGCCCGGAGCGATTGCATCTGCCCTTCGCTCGGGAGACGCAGAGGCGGCCTACGCGCTCGTCCACAACAACCTGGGTGTCATTTCCGCGCAGATGGAGCCGCGGATTCAAACGGTGCTTGACTGGCTTCGTTCACAGGACGGTACCATTGCCGTAAACGTGTGCGGTTCGGGTGCCTGCTCGTTTGCTCTCTGTGATACCGCCGCCACGGCAGTCAATCTTGCGGCAGACGCTCAACAAAACGGCTGGTGGGCTTATGCAACGGAGCTCGTTTCCGACACGGTTCGCATTGAAGCGCCAAAGAAGTAAAAATTTCTCTGGCACACGACGGAAATCTTTGTTACTATAGTCGAGCTAACGGGTTGTGGCTCAGTTTGGTAGAGCACTGCGTTCGGGACGCAGGGGTCGCTGGTTCAAATCCAGTCAACCCGACCAGAGCATGAGGAGGGACCGCTTCTTGCGGTCCCTTTTTTTAGCTATTGTTGTGATACCGCGATACCCGCGGTATACTCATTCGAGCTTGTCTCGCTGTATTGTGGAGGTCTACATGTTTGGACTGAGGGTTCCTGAGCTCATCATTATTCTCGTCGTTGTCCTGATTATCTTCGGGCCCAAGAACCTGCCGAAGCTCGGCAAGTCTCTCGGCTCTACCGTCAAGAATATCCGCGAGGGTATGGAGGGCGACGATAAGGCCGAGACCAAGCAGGCCGAGGAGGTCGTGGTCGAGCAGTCCGAGGAGGACAAGGAGATCGCTGAGCTCGAGGCCAAGCTCGCTGCTGCCAAGAAGAAGCAGGCAGAGGACAGCGACGCGGACGCAGAGTAGTCCCATCCCTTTGGGGTGAGCACCTGACCGGCTTGCCCGCAGGCTAGCCGGTCTTTTTCGTTTTTGTTGACAGTTGATCGTTACATCATAGTTGGGGAGATATCCGTATGGACGCAAGCCAGATCGTACTGACCGCTGAGGGCCGCCAGAAGCTCGTCGAGGAGCTCGCCTGGCGTGAGGGCGATTACGCCAAGGAGATCGTCGAGGACATCAAGGAAGCCCGCGCGTTCGGCGACCTTTCGGAGAACTCCGAGTACGATGCCGCCAAGGACAAGCAGGCCCAGAATGCTGCTCGTATCGCCGAGATCCAGGCCATTCTTGCCAACGCTCAGGTTGCTGCCACCACGGGCGATCTGACCGTCTCCATCGGTTCCACCGTTTCGCTGATTGATCCCAACGGCGAGGTCATGGAAGTCACGCTCGTTGGTACCACCGAGACCAACTCGCTCGAGCACAAGATCTCCAACGAGTCTCCGGTCGGCCATGCCATCATCGGTCACGGCGAGGGTGATTCCGTCGAGGTCGTTACGCCTTCCGGCAAGACTCGCGTCTACACCATCGCCAAGATCGCACGCTAGACCACGGTCCCGCGTAAAGGTATGTTTTCGCTCCCTGGGACCGAATCCTGGGGAGCGTTTTAGTTTGAGGAGCTAACTTATGGCAGAGAACCAGAACGCCGCCGATCAGGCATCGACGCTCAACGATGAGCGCGCCACCCGCCTGGCCAAGCGCGCCGCCCTGTTCGAGGCGGGCCAGAACCCCTATCCTGAGCACTCTGAGCTTGAGGACTACGTCGCCGATATCGAGACTAAGTACGCCGATCTTGCCGATGGTGAGGACACCGAGGATGTCGTGAAGATTGCCGGCCGTGTGGTCGCCAAGCGCGGTCAGGGCAAGATCATGTTCATCGTCGTGCGCGATGCGACTGCCGAGATTCAGCTGTTCTGCCGCATCAACGACATGGACGAGGCTGCCTGGAATACGCTCAAGGCCCTCGACCTGGGCGACATCCTGGGCGTGACCGGCGTGGTCGTGCGCACCCAGCGCGGCCAGCTTTCCGTTGCCCCTAAGAGCGCGACCCTGCTTGCCAAAGCCGTTCGTCCGCTGCCCGAGAAGTTCCACGGTCTTTCCGACAAGGAGACCCGCTATCGCCAGCGCTATGTCGACCTGATCGCCAACGACGACGTTCGCGAGACCTTCCGTAAACGTTCGCAGATTCTCTCCACCTTCCGTCGCTTTATGGAGTCCGACGGCTACATGGAGGTCGAGACCCCCATCCTGCAGACCATCCAGGGCGGTGCCACGGCCAAGCCGTTCATTACCCACTTCAACGCGCTCGATCAGGAGTGCTACCTGCGTATTGCCACCGAGCTGCACCTCAAGCGCTGTATCGTCGGTGGTTTTGAGCGCGTGTTCGAGATCGGCCGCATCTTCCGTAACGAGGGCATGGACCTCACCCACAACCCCGAGTTCACCACGATGGAGGCCTACCGTGCCTTCTCCGACCTCGAGGGCATGAAGGCGCTCGCCCAGGGTGTCATTAAGGCGGCTAACAAGGCCATCGGCAACCCCGAGGTCATCGAGTACCAGGGCCAGACCATCGACCTTTCTGGTGAGTGGGCCAGCCGTCCCATGACCGACATCGTCTCCGATGTGCTCGGCAAGCAGGTTACCATCGACACGCCGGTCGAGGAGCTTGCTGCCGCCGCGCGCGAGAAGGGCCTGGAGATTAAGCCCGAGTGGACCGCCGGCAAGATCATCGCCGAGATCTACGATGAGCTGGGCGAGGACACCATCGTCAACCCGACCTTCGTGTGCGATTACCCCATCGAGGTCAGCCCGCTTGCCAAGCGCTTTGAGGACGACCCGCGCCTGACGCATCGCTTTGAGCTGGTTATTGCCGGCCACGAGTACGCCAACGCGTTCTCCGAGCTCAACGACCCGGTCGACCAGGCCGAGCGCTTCGCTGCCCAGATGGCCGAGAAGGCCGGCGGCGACGATGAGGCCATGGAGTACGACGAGGATTACGTGCGCGCTCTCGAGTACGGCATGCCTCCCGCGGGCGGCATCGGCATCGGCATCGATCGCGTGGTCATGCTGCTTACCAACCAGGCTTCCATCCGCGACGTGCTGCTGTTCCCGCACATGAAGCCCGAGAAGGGTTTCCAGTCCGGTGCCGCTGCCGCCAAGGCTGCCGAGGCCGGCAACGCCGCGAGCCCATTCGTTAAGTCGCTTAAGCCCACGCTCGATTACTCCAAGATCGCCGTTGAGCCGCTGTTTGAGGAGTTCGTCGACTTTGATACCTTCTCCAAGAGCGATTTCCGCGCTGTGAAGGTCAAGGCATGCGAGGCCGTCAAGAAGTCCAAGAAGCTGCTGAACTTTACGCTCGACGACGGCACCGGCACCGACCGCACCATCCTCTCCGGCATCCATGGATACTATGAGCCCGAGGACCTGGTCGGTAAGACCCTGCTCGCCATCACCAACCTGCCTCCGCGCAAGATGATGGGCATTCCCAGCTGTGGCATGCTCATCAGTGCCATCCACGAGGAGGAGGGCGAGGAGCGTCTCAACCTGATCCAGCTCGACGCTTCCATCCCCGCCGGCGCAAAGATGTACTAACTAGTTACGCGGTTCTACGAACCGCGTAACGGCTCGACGCTGCGCGGGCCGCATTTGGACAATCTGACGTTCAACTTCAAGGGCGCGACCAGAAGGTCAGCGCCCTTTCGTTTCACGTCACCTTGTCACAAATGCGACCCGCTCGCTGGCGTTGCCAAAACATCGATGTAGTCATTGGGGACGTTCTTAAACGACTAGTCATTCAAGAACGTCCCCAATGACTACTCAATGGCTATTGCGCGCATGGCTCGCATGACAGCCGTCTCTTTTATGTTTCCTTTAGCCGTTGCTGCTTAGGATGGGGGTTAGTCGGTAGGAAGGGAGTGTCTATATGGACGACGCGAGCGAGCGTGCAATCGAAGAGGACATGCTCGATCAGTTCAATTACTTTGACGATGAGGATGAGGAGCTGATCGATCGTCGCGAGCCGGCACCGCTTGACTCATTTGATTTGGTCGATGAAGAGCCCGACGAGGACGAGGGCGAATCAACGGAGCCCCCACAGCCTTCGCGCCTTGACTCGCTGCTTTCGAGAGCTCCCATGCACCACGGCGTTCGTGCCGGCGCGCTCCATATGAAAACTGACTGGCACCAGATCGTGACGGCAGGCGATGAGCTTGCTGTCGATGCGCCGCTCACCGATAAGTCATCCATCATCTGCCGCACCGGCATGCTTATGCTGGCGAGCGGAACAGGTGCCTGGCGCGTGCGCGATACCATGAATCGTGTTGCCGCCGTGCTCGGCGTTACGATTCACGTCGACCTGAGTCTTCTGTCGTTTGAGTGCACCTGCATCGAAGATGGCCACTGCTTTAACGAGGTTGTCAGCCTGCCCACAACGGGAGTCAATACTCATCGCATTTGGATGATGGAGAGCTTCTTAAAGGAAATCGAGATTTATGGGCGCCGGTTTACCGTGCACGAGTACCACGAGATGCTCAAGACCGTTGAGAGATCAAAGCCCGATTACGCTCCCTGGCAACAGGGTCTTGCGGCGGCCTGTGCTTGTGGCGCCTTCGTCTTTTTGCTCGGCGGCGGCCCTATCGAGATGGCCTGCGCGTTCGTAGGCGCTGGTGTCGGCAACTTTGCTCGCTCCCATATTCTCAAGCAGGGTCTTGGCCAGTTCAGCGCGCTGACGACTGGCGTTGCGCTCGCTTGCGTTTCGTATCTGCTGGCATTGCTCGGCCTTAGCCAGGTCATTCCAGGGGCAATGTCGCACCAAGAAGGCTATATCGGCGCCATGCTCTTTGTGATTCCCGGCTTTCCCCTCATTACGGCAGGCCTCGACATCGCTAAGCTTGACATGCGAAGCGGTATCGAGCGTCTTTCGTATGCTGTGTCGATTATTGTGATGGCGACCCTCGTAGGTTGGATGGTTGCTGAGTGTGTGGGACTGGCGCCGGATGACTTCGCCCCGCTCGGCCTCTCACCGTTGGCTCTTACGCTCTTGCGCATACTGATGAGCTTTATCGGTGTATTTGGCTTCTCGGTTATGTTCAACAGCCCGGTAAAGATGGCAGCGGCGGCAGGGCTCATCGGCGCCGTGTCCAATACCTTGCGCCTTACGCTCGTCGATGCGCCGACGATACTTCCTTTCCTGGGCCTGAGCGCAGGTATGCCTCCCGAGGCAGCAGCGTTTATCGGCGCACTGGTATCGGGGTTGCTCGCGAGCTTAGCCGAAATCAAGCTCACCTACCCGCGTATCGCCCTCACGGTGCCATCGATTGTCATTATGGTGCCTGGCTTGTATCTGTATCGCTCGATGTATTACATGTGCACCTTCGACACGGTCAATATGCTCGGCTGGTTTGTGCGTGCGGTGCTCATCGTGGCGTTTTTGCCCGTTGGTCTGGGTGTGGCGCGTACGCTCACCGACCCTCGCTGGCGCCACACCAGCTAATTAGTACAAGGGGGACAGGTCACTTTGCACCAAATGAGTTGCGGTGAAATAGGGACTGAATTGCTGCTTAAAGGGTCAAAACAGTCCGTATTCCACCGCAACTTATGGGGTCGGGGGATTATTGATGCCCTGCATCTTCATAAACTCAACGCTTACGAAGCGCATGCGTTTCGTGCTAGGCTGGTTCCACCCCATAAGTAGTCGCAGACGCGCGTACCACGGGCGGACGAGATGAAGTTCCAACAGCTCCATCTTGCCCGCCCGTTTTTGTTGCGTGGCGCCGCGGTACAACACAGAGAGGAATCTGCCCTATATGCCTATCAACAAACGAGAGAGCCTGCTGTTCACCTTTATCATGTGCTTTTGCATGGTGCTCTGGATGAGCATCTACAACGTTGCCCTGCAGCACGGGGCCATCAACGGCGAGGTCGTTGCCGCTGCGTGGCTCGGCTTCCCCGTTGCCTACATTTTTGCCATGTGCTGCGACTGGTTCGTCGCCAGCCCGCTCGCCAAGGGTTTCGCCTTTAAGTACTTGGTCACGCCGGGTAAGAGCTCGCCGCTTGCCATGACGCTTGCCGTCAGCTCCTGCATGGTCGTTCCCATGGTCATCATCATGTCGCTGTACGGTGCCTGCGAGGGTCTGACGCACATGCCCGGCGGCATCCTTGCGAACCTGTATTCCGTGCCCGCGATCTGGATGATCAACATCCCGCATAATTTTGTGATGGCGCTGCCGTGGAACCTTTTGGTAGCCGGTCCGATTTCCCACTTCGTCTTCCGTCGCGCCTTCCCTGTGGGGACGGTTTTCGAGGAGGAGCATGCCGAGCTCTTGGAGCAGGCTATGGCTCCTGAGTGCGAGTAGCTCGCTTAGGGATCTGCTGAGCGCGGGCGACTTGCTTGGTTGGAGCCCTAAGCGTGGATAGCTCTCTCGGCGACATCGCGGGCGTGAGCGGTGCACATGACCGGAGGGCCCGTGCTGCTCCGTTGCCCGACGTGCTAGCGCGCAGAACAATCTGTTGGTGCATTCGGCGGCTGCTGAAGCGTTTCGGCAGCCGCTATTTATACGGAGTTTAAATACAACAGTCTGTTGTATTACGTAGAGTGGTATATCTCTAGCAGGAAAAATGCGAGAGACGGAGCATTATGGCGTTGCTAGTAGGACTGGACGTAGGGTCGACGACGACCAAAGTTTACGCGATGCACGAGGATATGACCGAGGCGTGGTGGGGATATCGCCGCCACGGGGCGTGTCAGACAGCAAGCGTGCGCGCCATGCTCGGCGAGCTCGCCGAGCGCTTTCCCCATGAGTCGCTGCGCGTTGCGGTGACCGGCTCGGGTGCGCGCGATATCGCGACCGCGCTGGGCGCCTCGTACGTTCAGGAGGTGGTCGCCAACGCGCTCGCGATCAGCAGGTTCTATCCGCAGACGCGCTGCGCCATCGAGCTGGGCGGCCAAGACGCCAAGATGATCTTCTTCCGCACCAACGATAAGGGAGACATCGAGGTTGCCGACATGCGCATGAACGGCTCGTGCGCAGGCGGTACCGGTGCATTTATCGACGAGATGGCAAAGCTCATGGGGGTCGGCACCGAATCGGGCGAGTTCGAGCAGCTCGCAAGCCGGGGAACGACCGTCCACGAGGTCTCGGGCCGCTGCGGCGTGTACGCAAAGACCGATATCCAGCCGCTGCTCAACGAGGGCATTCCTACCACCGACCTGGCGCTTTCGGCGCTTCACGCGGTCGCCCGCCAAACGATCGGCGGTCTGGCCCAGGGTATCGACATCGAGCCGCCGGTAATCTTCGAGGGCGGTACGCTCGCCTACAACCCCACGCTGGTCCGCGTGTTCCGGGAGCAACTGAATCTATCGGACGATCAGGTTATCGTCCCGCGCGATCCGCAGATCATGGTCGCGCGCGGTGCCGCCCTGTCGCTGACCGACATGTTCGCATCGTCCCAACCGATCGACCTTCCCGACGCTTTTGTCCGGCTGGATAAGCTCGAGACGGTCGCGCCCGCAAGCGGGGAGGGACGTCTTGCCCAGCCCTTTTTTGCCACACCTGCCGAGCAGGCGGATTTTACGGCACGCCATGGCAATGAGACGCCGGCAAAGGGTCCGGATGCGTATGCGCCCGGAGAGACGGTGCGTGTGGCGCTCGGTATCGATTCGGGGAGCACGACGACCAAGTTCGCCCTGGTCGATGAGGCGGGTGAGCTTGTCGATTCGTTCTACGCGTCTAATAACGGCAGACCGCTCGACGTCGCCCAACAGGGTCTTGTCAGCTTGAAGAACCGCTGGGAGACAGCGGGAGTCACGCTTGCGATCGATGCCGTGGGCACCACGGGATACGGCGAGGAGCTTTTCGCGCGTGCGTTCCACGCCGACTACCATACGGTCGAGACGGTCGCGCACGCCCGCGCCGCGTGCGCATGCGTTCCCGATGCGACCTTCGTGCTCGACATCGGCGGACAGGATATGAAGGCCATCTGGCTCAACCACGGCGTGCTGACCGATATCGTCGTCAACGAGGCGTGCTCTGCGGGCTGCGGCTCGTTCCTCGAGGGTTTTGCCAAAAACCTCGGAATAGCCGTTGAGGATATCGCGACCGAGGCATTTTCGTCCAAAGCCCCCGCCGTTCTCGGCAGCCGCTGCACGGTGTTCATGAACAGCAGCGTCGTTTCCGAGCAGCGGCGCGGTAAGGGTCCGGGCGACATCATGGCCGGTCTCTGCCGTTCGATTATCGAGAACGTGTTCACCAAGGTCATTCGCGTTTCAAATCTCAACCGTCTGGGCGACAAAGTCGTCGTCCAGGGCGGCACATTCCGAAACGACGCGGTGCTGCGCGCATTCGAGCAGTATCTGGGCAAACCCGTCACGCGTGCGCCCCACCCGGGGCTGATGGGCGCTATCGGTATCGCCCTGCTCGCGCGCGAGGAATGCCGCAAGGGCGACGCCGGCACGTCGTTTATCGGGCTCGATGCCGTGGAGCGCTTCGAGCATCGCGAGTTCGGCGGCGTTACCTGCCGTCGGTGCAACAACCGCTGCCAGCGCGCGGTCGTGGCATTTGGCGACGGCTCGCTTTACGTCACGGGCAATCGCTGCCCGCGCGGCGGCGCCATCTCATGGGATGAGCTCGTGCGCGAGGTTCCCGCGGCGGAGGAGCTGCGTCCGCAGGGTGCTTGCGAGGCACAGGCACCCGGCACGGGGCGCGACCGGACCGCGGCTGCCCCCAATCTCTTTGTCGACCGCGAGAAGCTGCTGTTCGAGTCGTACCCCACGGTTCCCGTCTGCGGGGGGCGCGATGTCACGATCGGCATTCCCCGTGTGCTCGAGTTCTGGGACACCATGCCGTTCTGGTCGACGTTCTTCAGCACGCTCGGCTTTAAGGTGCGCGTCTCGGGACGCAGCACCAAGGCGATGTACGAGCGCGGTCTGGCGCACGTCACATCCGACACCGTGTGCTTCCCGGCCAAGCTCGTCCACGGGCACATCCGCAATCTCGTCGACGCCGGCGTCGACCGCATCTTCATGCCCATCATCACGACGGTGCCCACCGAAAACACCGCCTCTACCAGCGAGTGGATGTGCGCCGTCGTAAAGGGATACCCCTACGTGATGCGCAATTCCGATAACCCGGAGGAGCGTTTCGGCGTTCCGTTCGATACGCCGCTGTTCCACTGGTACGACGAGGGCGACCGAAACCGCCAGCTCAAGGCGTGGTGCAAGGAGACCTTCGATATCGATGCCGACCTGGTTGCCAAGGCGACCGAGCAGGCGGACCGCGCGCAGCAGACGTTTGAGAACCAGCTGCAGCTGCGCGGCAGGCAGGTGCTCGAGAACGTGCGCGAGGACGGCGGCTACGCGGTGGTGATCGCTTCGCGCCCGTACCACAACGACCAGCTGGTCAACCACGGGCTGCCCAAGCTCTTTTCTGAGCGCGGCATCCCCGTGCTGACGCCCGATGCGGTGCCGGGGGTCTGCAACGTCGATCTTTCCAACAGCCGCATCGACATCGTGAACAACTACCATGCGCGCATGCTGTCGTGCGCGGTCATCGTCGCATCGACGCCCGAGCTCGAGCTCGTGCAGATGGGCAGCTTCGGCTGCGGCCACGATGCGTATCTCACCGACGAGATCGCGCGCATGATGGGCGAGATGGGCTCCAAGGTTCCGATGATGATCAAGCTCGATGAGAGCGACGTCGCCGGTCCCATGGGCATTCGCGTGCGTTCGTTTATCGAGTCGGTCAACCGTCGTCGCGCGGAGGAGCGTGCCGAGGGCGCCCGGGTGCACGCGGTCCATCCGCTCGACGACCCGTATAAGGTCAAGTACACCAAGCGCGACCGGCACGACAAGATCGCGCTGGTCCCCAACACCTCCCATGCGTTCTGCAGGCTCATGACCGCGGCGATGCGCAATCAGGGCGTGCGCGCCGAGGCCCTTGATATCGGGCGCGAGGATGCCATCCGCCTGGGCAAACGCTATGTGCACAACGACATCTGCTTCCCCGCGCAAATCGTGATCGGCGAGGCGCTCGCGGCACTCGAGAGCGGTAAGTACGACCCGCACGACGTCGCCGTGGTGACTGGCAAGTATATCGGCGACTGCCGCCTGACGCACTACATGCCCCTGCTGCGCCGCGCGCTCGACGACGCGGGATACGACTATGTCCCGGTGCTCACCAACGACGACGTCGATGCCCACAATGCGCATCCGGGCTTCAAGCTCGGCCTTGGCCCGAGCATCCAGATCGCCTACGGTCTTCCCATGATCGATGCCCTCGAGGCCATACTTAGGCGCATCCGTCCCTACGAGCTCGAGAAGGGCGCGGCGGACGCTGCGTTCGACCGCGCGCTCGATGAGGTTATCGAGGGCATGGAGCGCTCCGGGCTGAGAGGCCAGGCGACGGGCTTCAAACGCGCGCTTGCGATCATGGACGCCGTTCCGTACGACCGCTCGAACCCGCATCCGACCGTTCTCATCGTGGGCGAGTACCTGCTCAATTTCCATCTCGGCGCCAACCACGAGATCGAGCGCTACCTCGAGGACAACGGGCTCGAGGTCATCGAGGCGCGCATGACCGACGTGATCCGCAAGACCTATTTCTACAAGCATGCGCAGTCGCGCGAGTTCCACGTCGACCTGTCGCTGCCCGAAAAGGCCTGGTACGCCACGGCGGACAACCTGTTCGAGCTCGCGCACGACCGTTGCGACCGCCTGGGCGCGGCGAGCCCGCTCTACGAGCCGCCGACGCGCATGCCCGAGCTCGTGCGCGCGAGCGATAAGATCCTGCACCATACGTTCGATGCGGGCGAGGGCGTGCTGATTCCGGCGGAGATCCTCGAGCACGCCAAGCGCGGCTGCCGCAACTTCGTGATCCTGCAGCCGTTCGGGTGTCTGCCCAACCATGTCGTGGGGCGCGGGCTCATCCATGCGCTCAAGGAGCAGTATCCCACGGCGCAGTTCCTGCCGCTCGACTACGATCCCGACGTGAGCTTCGCCAACGTGGAGAACCGTCTTCAGATGCTCATCATGAACGCCAAGGCGCAGGGGTGCGGTGAGGCGCATGGCGAGACCGCGTAAGGACGCCGATGCGCCCGATGCACGCACCCGTATCATCGAGGCGTTTTGGGAGCTCATCGAGAACAACAGCATCTTCGAGCTGTCGGTTGGCGAGGTGACCCGCGCCGCCCAGTGCAATCGCGGAACGTTTTACTACTATTTTCACGATTTCGATGAACTCGTCGCCATCGCCATAGCCCAGCTGCTGCAGGATAACGAGCTCATCACCGATGCCCTCTGGCATTTTTCGAGCGAGGGCGACCTTTCGGCGTTCGACCGGCGCGACGTCCGCTGCCTGCTGCGGCGCATCGTCATCACCATGAGGGCGGGTGCCGCCGAGCAGGTCGTGCAGGGCATCCATACGATCATCATCGACCGCGTGAGAGAGATCGTCCACCCCGACGGAGAAGAGCTCAAGGCAGATTCGAGCTTTGCGGTGGGCTTTCTGGTCTCGGGCATCATGGGCTTTGTGATGGCGGTCGGCTTTGCCCGGGAGGGCGGCGAGGAGATGGACCTCGAGCAGCTGGGGGACAGCGCGTGCGCGTACCTGAGGGCGGTCGCCATGCAGACGGTGGAAACGGTCGCGCAAGTCGAGGGCGTCGATACATCCGAGCTGCTCGAACGCGTCTCCAAGGAGGCCGATGCCTATCGCGCATCGCGTGCGACGAGTCCCGACGTGGTGAAAGACGCCTAGGGTTTCTCTTGCGGGGCGCCTGTCGCGCATCGCGCGGTGAGTCCCGCGATGCGGTCATAACCTGCATTCATGTGAGCCGGGTTTATAGATATTCCTCCAGCTGTTAACATAGACAACCTGTGGGTAAAGAGACAAAAGCGCCGCCGACGGGCGGGCGTTTTGATTTCGATGAACTCATGTAAGGAAACGAGCATGTTAGATAGATTTACCGATCGCGCGCGTAAGGTCATGTCCATGGCCAAGCAAGAGGCGCTCGATCTTCATTCAAATAAGGTGGGCACCGAGCACCTGCTGCTCGCGCTTGCCAAGGAGGACGAGGGCATTGCCGCCGAGGCGCTGCGCTCGCTCGACATCTCCTACGATGACATCATGGATACTCTCAAAGAGGTCCAGACCACGGTTCCCGAGCCCAGTGAGGAGACCGAGGCGGCCAAGCTCGCCTTTACGCCGCTCGTCATTAGCGTGATGGAGCGTTCATTCCGCGTGGCGCGTGAGAACAACCAGACCTACGTGTCGACCGAGCACTTGCTGATCGGCATCGTCGAAGAGGGCAACGGCATGGCCATGGACATCCTCATGCGCCTGGGTGTGTCGTCCGCCTCCATCAAAAAGGCTATCGAGAAACTCACCGCCAAGGACCAGGACAAGAAGCGTCCGCTCGCCGGCGCCGGTGCTGGTCGTCCCGGTGCGGGCCTGCCGTTCTTTAGCGGCTCGGATGCCTCTCAGCAAAAGGGGAGTGGCACCGATACGCTTAAGCAGTTCGCGACCAACCTCACGCAGAAGGCGCGCGACGGCGAGCTCGACCCTGTAATTGGTCGCGAAAAGGAAGTCCAGCGTATGATGGAAATTCTTTCGCGCCGTACCAAGAACAATCCGCTTATTCTGGGCGACCCCGGCGTGGGCAAGACGGCCATCGTCGAGGGCCTGGCTCAGCAGATTGCAGCCGGCAACGTGCCCGAGAACCTCATGAACCAGAATATCTGGACGCTCGACCTGCCGGGCCTCGTGGCGGGTGCCAAGTATCGCGGCGAGTTTGAGGAGCGCCTCAAGAACGTGATCCAGGAGGCCACCGAAGCCGACGACGTCATCCTGTTTATCGACGAGATGCACACCATCATCGGTGCCGGTTCTGCCGAGGGCTCCATCGACGCGAGCTCCATGCTCAAGCCCGTGCTCGCGCGCGGTGCCTTCCAGATTATCGGCGCCACCACGGCCGAGGAATTCCGCAAGTACCTCACCAAGGACCCGGCCTTCGAGCGTCGCTTCCAGACCATCGATGTCGAGGAGCCGAGCGTCGAGGACACGGTCAAGATCCTGACCGCGCTCAAGCCGCGCTACGAGGAGCACCACCATGTGCGCTATACGCAGGGTGCTATCGAGGCTGCCGCGAACCTTTCCAACCGCTACATCCAGGATCGCTTCCTGCCCGATAAGGCCATCGACCTCATCGACGAGGCCGGCGCCCGCGCTCGCATCGCCGCGAATCGCGCGCCCGAGCCGGTGCGTGAGGCCGAGCATCGCGTGGAGGAGCTTAAGGCCGCCGCGCAGGAGGCCACCGAGAGCGACGACATGAACAAGGCCGCCGAGATCACCGAGCAGCAGAAGGCTGCCGAGATTGAGCTCGCCGAGGCCAAGGCTGCCTGGACCGCCGAGCTCGACGCCAGTCCGCTCACCATCGATGTGAGTCAGATCGCCGATATCGTGTCCGTGACCTCGGGCGTGCCGGTGTCCTCGCTTACCGAGAGCGAGAGCCGTCGCCTGCTGCAGGCCGAAAGCGTGCTCAAGACGCGCATCATCGGTCAGGATGAGGCTGTCGAGGCAGTTGCCAAGGCCGTGCGCCGCAGCCGCTCGCCGCTCAAGGATCCGCGTCGCCCCGGCGGCAGCTTTATCTTCCTGGGTCCCACCGGCACGGGCAAGACCGAGCTCGCCAAGACGCTCGCCGAGTACCTCTTTGGCAGCAAGGATGCGCTCATCAGCTTCGACATGTCCGAGTTCGGTAGCGAGTTCGAGGTCTCCAAGCTCATCGGTAGCCCTCCTGGTTACGTCGGTCACGACGAGGGTGGCCAGCTTACCAAGGCCGTTCGTCGCCACCCGTACTCGGTCGTGCTGTTCGACGAGATCGAGAAGGCGCATCCCGACATCTTCAACATCCTGCTGCAGGTGCTGGAGGAGGGTCGTCTGACCGATAGCCAGGGCAAGACGGTTGACTTCCGCAACACCGTGATCATCATGACGTCCAACGTGGGCGCCCGCGAGATTGCGCAGGATGCGAGCGTTGGCTTTGGCACCACCGGCGAGCAGGGTCTCACGTCGAGTGAGATCCGTGGTCGCGCGATGGGCGAGCTCAAGCGCCTGTTCCGCCCCGAGCTGCTCAACCGTATCGACGACATCGTGGTGTTCCAGAAGCTCTCGGGCGAGAATCTCACCAAGATCGCTCACCTGCTGGTGGACGACCTGCGTCAGCGTTTGATTGCCAACGGCATGAACATCAAGCTCACCGATGCGGCCTATGACAAGATCGTGGCCGAGGGCACCGACCTCACCAACGGTGCGCGTCCGCTGCGCCGTGCCATCCAAAAGCTCATCGAGGACCCGCTGTCCGAGGAGCTTCTGGCCGGCGAGTGGGGCGAGGGCGATACCGTCCTGTGCGACGTGGCCGATGGCAAGTTTGTCTTTAGCCACGGCACGGGCGAGATCCCGGCACCGCGTCCGGCGGGCACGCTCGGTGGCGATACCGCTCCGGCGGCACCGCACACCGGCAACGCCGCGCCCGTGAGCGGCGGCGTGACCTCGGGCCCCGGCGGCATGATGCAAGCCGGCTCTGGCGCGCTGTAGGGCGTGGCGACAATTTGATACGCGCAATCGAGGCGCTCTGGCAAGGGCGCCTCGATTTGTAGAACTGCGAAGTTGTGACCGTTACGCTATGCGGTCCACCGTTAGCCGATGATGCGAGGGCGCTCGGCGTTTTCGACTGGTTTATGCACGTAAAGTCTGGGAATATACAAGGCGCATGTCTTATTGTCTAACCAGTTGCGCCAAGGAGGCACCATGGACTACAAGATTACCGGCTACGAGCCCGCCCAGCTGTTCCATTTCTTTGAGGAGGTCAGCGCGATCCCCCGTGGGTCTGGCAACGAGAAGGGCATCAGCGATTTTCTGGTTGCGTTTGCCAAGGAGCGTGGCCTCGATGTGTATCAGGATGAGGTCTACAACGTTATCATTCGCAAGCCCGCATCTGCCGGTGCCGAGAATGCCCCGACCGTAATGCTGCAGGGTCACATCGACATGGTGTGTGACAAGCTGGGTTCCGTCGAGCACGACTTTACGACCGACGGTATCGACTTGGTCGTCAAGGACGGTGTCCTCACCGCTAACGGCACCACTCTGGGCGCCGACAATGGTATCGCCGTCGCGCTTATGCTTACCGTGCTCAACGACGATTCGATTGCCCATCCGGCCCTCGAGTGCGTGTTCACCACCGACGAGGAGACTGGCCTGGTCGGCGCCGAGACGCTCGACAAGTCCCAGATTAGCGCCCGCACCATGATTAACCTTGACTCCGAGGAAGAGGGCGTTGCCACCGTCAGCTGTGCCGGCGGTGTCGTCGTTACCTACACCTGCCCGATCGCGCGCGAGCACAAGACCGGTAGCACCCTCACGCTCGACATCTCCGGCCTGCTGGGCGGCCACTCCGGCAGCGATATCAATCTGGAGCGCGGCAACGGCAACCTCATCATGGCCCGCATCATCGACCGCCTGATGGTCGCCGGCGAGCCCGCCATCGTCAGCTTTAACGGTGGCACCAAGGACAACGCCATCAACCGTGAGTGCAAGGCTGTTCTGGTCTACGCCGGCCATGCTGCCGCCGAGGCGGCGGCCCAGATCGCAAGGGACATCATCGCCGACGTCACTGCCGAGCTCGAGGTCTTCGACCCCGGCTTTACCTGCACCGTCGAGATTGCCGACGACGCCGAGGTCGAGGCCATGGACCAGAAGTCCGCGCTTGCCCTCATCCGCGCCCTGCGTCTTGCCCCTAACGGCGTGATTCGCCGCAACGTCGCCACCGACGGCTCCGTCGAGGTTTCCTCCAACATCGGTGTGGTTGCCACTTCTGACGACGAGGTTAAGATCATGCTGTCCCCGCGCTCCTCGATCACCTCGCTGCAGAACGAGTTCAAGGACCGTCTGCAGACGCTGGCCGATGTCCTGGGCTTCGACGCCAAGTTTGAGTTTGAGTATCCCGGCTGGAGCTATGCCGAGCATTCGCCGGTCCGCGAAGTCTTTGTCGAGAGCTATCGAGAGCTCTTTGGCTCCGAGCTGCGCATCGAGTCCATTCACGCCGGCCTTGAGTGCGGCCTGTTTGCCGAGGCCCTGCACGGCCTGGATGCCATCGCCGTGGGCCCGACGCTCTCCGATGTCCACACCCCGGACGAGAGCATGGAGCTCGCTTCTGCCGAGCGCTTCTACGAGCTGCTCATCGACGTCCTCAAGCGCCTTGCCGCGTAAAGGTTGCGCTAGCAGCAGTCCGAGTCACGTGCTAGCAGATTGCAAATGACATTACGAGAGGGGGCACCCGGTCTTTTGCGACGGGTGCCCCTCTTTTTTGTTTGAAAAATGGGAAATAGTCTGGTGTCTAGTCCATTTCTGCCCTGATGAGGTCGAGGGTGCGCTGGCAGTTTTCGCGGACGGGGCCGAGCATATGCTCGCGCAGGTCCGCCATGCCGGGCAGGTCGGCGTATTCGTCCATGACCTCTTCCATGCAAATGGGCACCTCGTAGGCGAGGTCCATCATGGTCGCAAAGCAAAACTTCTCGGATAGCCCGGCATCGGTGAGCGTCGCCTCCAGCGCGGGGTCTCCCATACCGTGGTATCGGCGGATAGCGCCTGGACCGATGCGCCCCACACGATTTTCGCCGCCAACGCTCATGGCAAGGCGCGCTTTTCGCCGCATACGTTCGTATGCTAAGCCCGATGCGACATCGTACATGGGTGCGAGCGCCGCGTTTGTGCCTTTGCCTAGGATGAGCGAGTAGTTTTTAGCGTGTGCGTCAGGCGCTCCGATAATGGCGTTATAGAACAACATATAGGTAAAAAGCACAAGATTCATGTGGTGGGGGACTGTGTTAATCAGTCGTTCTTGGATGTCTCGTGTAGTTGGTCCTCCGTCGGCGGTGTATTTCTGGGTTGGCAATACACCGAGTGCCTGGCAAAAGTCCTCCTGATGCAGCCTTTCGATATTTCCGCTGCTATTGACCATTCTGTCGTACCGTTCAACGACGAGCGCAGCTTCGTCTTCAAATGTGCAATAGGAGACGTTGGCAGTTGGAATGCCAACACGCCGAGCTGTTTTCATGCAGACGAATTCGTTTAAGGCCTGATGTTTGAACCCAACGACACCATTTTTGAAGATATGGGTAGTGGGGGATGACCCTAGACATTCGCACCATTGTCCATCATGCCAAGCTAGTGCAAATTTGCCTTGGTTGCCGCCCAGGGACCAGCTTTCGTTGGAGCCCATCCATGTCTCTCTTTCGTCATCGCGAATTGCTTTGAGCTTGTGAGCGATTTGAGAATTGGTAAGCGGGCGGTATGCCGAGACCCTGCCGCGGGCGGCGTCTAATTGATCGGCTCGACAAAACTGAACGGCCCCCGCGCAGTCAAGACCGATATGGCACAAGAGGGCGACGGGGTTGTTGGATGCAACATCATGCTCGGTGGCAATAGCGCGACGCTGCTCTTGACTGTCGGGCAAAAGGCCAAATAGGAACGGGCGGACGATGTTATGGCCATACGTGCGATTGGAAAGCGGCATTGTTAGCGATAACGGTGCTCCGCGATAGGTTGGGGCGTATGCAAAGCTGCAGAGTCCATGCTCGTCTTGCCGGAGAATGCCGGCGATTTCGCCACAAATGAGGGTCGCGAGCTCCATCTCTGCCATTTATTTCACAACCTTGCAGCCAAAGGAGAGGTTTGAAGTGCCGGAAAGGCCTTGCTCGGCTGCGATTTGGGCCAGCAAGGCACCATAGGAAGATGGCGTTCCTTGTCGAGTGGGTCGTCTGCCTACGCTTGGCTTTGGCAGGGTATTCGAGTTCGCGATAGGGAGGTTCACTATCGTTGTCGGATGTTCGGAGGGCGATGCGATGGAATCGTTATCGCTTTGCGCGAAGAGGCCTATGCCGAGTGCGTTAAAGACGGTCAGCAACTTGTCGAGTCGAATGCCGGTGGCGTCTCCTAGCTCGAGCGATGCGAGCAGGCGCTCCGAAACACCGGCCTTTTTAGCGAGGGTCGCACGGGTGATTCCCTGCGACTCGCGTGACTGGCGCACGTAGATGCCAGCTTGGCGCGGTGTGGTGATGGGAAGGGTATCCACGGCGATCTCCTAACGTGCAGACTTTTGCATATCAGTATGACATGCAAAAGTCTGCACGAAAAGACCTCATGCAAAACTCTGCATGAGGTCTTGTACGAGCGTTGAGTTTTGAGCGATTGTGTTTGGCGTTACAGCACCAAAATCCCCAGATGCTCAAGCAAGATCTTAAGCCCGATGAGGATGAGCACGACGCCACCCACGATGGTGGCGGGTTTTTCGTAGCGCGCGCCAAAGGTGTGGCCGATTGCTACGCCGGCGACGGAGAAGATAAACGTTGTGACGCCGATAAGCGATACAGCGGGAACGATGTCAACCGAGAGCGCCGCAAACGAGATACCTACGGCTAGGGCGTCAATCGAGGTGGCAATGGCAAGAATCAGGTATTCTACCAGGTCAATCTTTTCGGCATCCTTGCCGTCACCTTCATCCTCGTCCTCGGTAAAGGCCTCCCACAGCATTTTGCCGCCGATGAAGGCGAGCAGGATAAAGGCGATCCAGTGGTCGATGGGGCCGATGATGCCCATAAACTGGCTGCCAAGCGCCCATCCGATTACGGGCATGGCGGCCTGAAAACCGCCAAAGAACAGGCCAAGCACCACGGCGACCTTAAGGTTGATCTTTTTCATGCCGAGACCCTTGCAGATGGATACGGCAAAGGCGTCCATCGAAAGGCCAACGGCGAGCAACACGAGCTCTGCGAGTCCCATAGTCTGGCTCCCTCTCTGCGGGCGAGCCCGATTACGCGACTACTCCCTCATTTATATGAGACCCGATGCTACCACATGAGCAGTCAAAGGAGCCCCGTCCCAAATGAGCTACCTAAGCGGTGTTCGCTCATTCTGTAAGCATCGTATTTCGCAAGCGCCGCAGGGACAAACCGTGAGAAACTATTTAGCGTTTATGGAGCGTATACGATGGGAGCGATGCCTTGGATAAGAACGAGCTGCAAAAGCGTATGGAACAGGCCATCCGCCTGACGGCACCTGGTCAGCCGATCCGCACCGCCCTCGACATGATCATCGCCGGTCACCTGGGCGCCCTTATCTGCGTCGGCGACACCGAAAACGTGCTCGCTGCCGGTAACGACGGCTTCCCGCTCAACATTTCGTTCACCTCGAACCGTCTGTTCGAGCTCTCCAAGATGGACGGTGCCATCGTCATCGACGGCGACCTCACCCAGATCCTGCGCGCCAACTTCCACCTCAATCCCGATCCCTCGCTTGCCACGAGCGAGACGGGCATGCGTCACCGCACCGCCGCTCGCATGTCGGTGCTCACCGATGCCATCGTGATCTCGGTCTCGGCCCGTCGTGCCGTCGTCAACGTGTACGTTCACGGCAAGAGCTACGAGATCCAGCCCGTCACCACCATCATGAGCTCGGTCAACCAGCTCGTCGCCACGCTTCAGACTACCCGTCAGTCGCTCGACCGCTCCCTGCTGCGCCTGACGGCCCTCGAGCTCGACGACTACGTCACGCTCGCCGACATTACCGGTATTTTCTCGAGCTTCGAGATCATGCAGCAGGCAAAGACCGAGCTTAAGGATTGCATCGTCAAGCTGGGCAACCAGGGCAAGCTCGTGCAGATGCAGCTCGAGCAGCTCGCCGGTTCCAGCATGGATACCGAATACGACCTGATGATCCGCGACTACGCGAGCGATTCCTCCGAGGCAAACGCCGAGAAGATTCGTGCAGAGCTCGCTCGCATGACGCCTAAGGACCTGTCCGACCCGCAGCATGTGGCGGCAGTTCTGGGCTATGACGACCTGGACGAGGACTCCGTCATGACGCCGCTGGGCCTGCGCACGCTTTCGCGAGTGTCCGTCGTACGCGACGGCGTGGCCGAGAAGATCGTCGACGAGTACGGCTCGCTGCAGGAGCTCATGGACGACATCAGCGAGGATCCGGAGCGCCTGGGCGACTTTGGCGTCAACAACCCTGCCATTCTTGCGGACTCGCTGTACCGCATGAAGGGCACCAAACAGGGGAACGCATAATGGCGCCCGTATGCGCCGTGGTCGTTGCCGGTGGCAGCGGCCAGCGCTTTGGTAACCCCGGTGGCAAGCAGCTCGTTAACGTGGCGGGCCGTCCGCTCATGAGCTGGTCCATCCGCGCGTTCGATCGGAGCGATAAGGTCGGCCACATCGTCGTGGTTTGCCCTGCCGAGCGTCGTGCCGAGATGCGCCGCCTGGCCATCGACCCGTTTGACTATGACACGCCCATCAGCTTTGCCGATGCCGGCGCGACCCGCCAGGATTCCACCCGCGCCGGCGTGCACGCGGTGCCGGCGGGCTTTGAATACGTCGCCATTCACGATGGTGCTCGTCCGCTCATTACGACCGAGGCCATCGACCACGCGATCGACGTGCTTGTGGGCGACCGCGCCCTCGACGGTGTCGTGTGCGGTCAGCCCGCGATCGACACGCTCAAGATCGTTGACGGCGATAATATCGTCGAGACGCCGCCGCGTGAGCTCTACTGGGCTGCGCAGACGCCGCAGATCTTTAGCGTCGATGCTATGAAGCGCGCCCACGCTGCAGCCATTGCCGAGGGCTTTATCGGCACCGATGATTCGTCGCTGGTCGAGCGCATGGGCGGGCGCGTCCGCTGCGTCCAGAGCCCACGCGATAACCTTAAGGTGACGGTGCCCGAGGACCTGCGTCCCGTAACCGCGATTCTGCTTGGCCGCATGGCCGAGGGAGAGGACCTTCCCCATGTTCAGTAACCTGCGCATTGGCCATGGCTACGACGTTCACCGTCTGGTGGAGGGGCGTCGATGTATCATCGGCGGTGTCGACATTCCCTACGAGCGCGGCCTGCTGGGCCACTCGGATGCCGATGTGCTCGCGCACGCCTTGGCCGACGCCATTCTGGGCGCCTGCCGTGGGGGAGACATCGGCAAGCTATTCCCCGACACCGATCCCGCCTACGAGGGTGCCGATTCGATGGTGCTGCTTGCCCGCGTGATGGACTATGCGCGTGAGCTGGGCTTTGAGTTTGTCGATGCCGATTGCACCATTGCCTGCCAGCAGCCTAAGATCACCCCGCATCGCGATGCCATGCGCGCCAACCTTGCCCATGCCCTGGGCGTTGACGTCGAAAACGTGGGCGTCGCCGCCACTACGACCGAAAAGCTCGGTTGGGAAGGCCAGGGCGAGGGAATCGGCGCCTGGGCCGTCTGCCTGCTACAGAAAACCGTTAAGGAGTAACGAATGCGTATCTACAACAGCGCTACCCATAAAAAGGAAGAGTTCCAGCCCATCGAGTCCGGCAAGGTCCGCATGTACGTGTGCGGCCCCACGGTCTACGACAACATCCACATCGGCAACGCCCGTACGTTCATCAGCTTTGACGTGATTCGCCGCTGGCTCATCGCGAGCGGTTACGAGGTCACGTTCGCCCAGAACCTCACCGATGTCGACGACAAGATCATCAAGCGCGCCAACGAGCAGGGCCGTACGGCCGCCGAGGTCGCGACGGAGTTCTCCGACAAGTTCATCGGCGTCATGCGCGCCGCCAACGTGCTCGATCCCGATGTGCGCCCCCGCGCCACCAAGGAGATCGGCCCCATGATCGCCATGATCAAGACGCTTATCGAGCAGGGCCACGCTTACGCAGCCGATAACGGCGACGTGTACTTTGCCGTGCGCAGCGATCCCAACTATGGTCAGGTCTCGGGCCGCAACATCGACGACCTTATGGTTGGCGCGCGCATCGAGGAGAACGAGGACAAGAACGACCCGCTCGACTTTGCCCTGTGGAAGGCCGCCAAGCCCGGCGAGCCCAGCTGGCCGAGCCCCTGGGGCGAGGGCCGTCCCGGTTGGCACACCGAGTGCGCCGCCATGGTGCATCGCTACCTGGGCACTCCGATCGACATCCACGGCGGCGGCTCCGACCTTGCCTTCCCGCATCACGAGAACGAGTGCGCCCAGGCCACCTGCGCCTGGCACCAGGGCTTCTCCAACACCTGGATGCACACGGGCATGCTGCTGGTAGACGGCGAGAAGATGTCCAAGTCGCTCGGCAACTTCTTTACGCTGGCCGAGGTCCTCGAGCAGCACTCCGCTGCCGCCCTGCGCCTGCTGATGCTGCAGACGAGCTATCGCTCGCCGCTCGACTTTTCTTGGGAGCGCCTGGAGGGTGCCGAGAACTCGCTCACGCGTATCGCCGGTACGGTCGAGAACCTGCGTTGGGCCGCGAACCACGCGACGGCCGATGCCGACGAAGCGGCTGCCGAGGCGTTTGCCGCCAAGGCCGCCGAGACCCGCACCACCTTTAAGGAGTGCATGGATGACGACTTTAACACCGCCGGTGCCATGGGTGCTGTCTTTGGCTTTGTGACCGAGTGCAACCAGTACCTGGAGCAGGCGGGCGATGCTGCCGACAAGGCCGCTGCCCTGGCCGCCGCCGATACGCTGGTCGAGCTGCTCGATACGTTTGGCGTCGAGCTTCCCGAGCCCAAGGTCGAGCTGCCGCTGGGCCTGCTGGGCGTTGCCGCCGGCCTGGTCGCCTACACGGGCGACGACGTGGACGAGGCTGCTGCCAAGATTCTCGAGGCCCGCGCCGAGGCCCGTGCCGCCAAGAACTGGGATCTGGCCGACGCCATCCGCGACCAGCTCAAGGACCTGGGCCTGACGATTGAAGATACCGCCGCCGGCACTCGTATCAAATCTCTCTAATCCCCGCGGGTTTCCCAAGCACCCGACCTTGCCGTTCAAACCGTCGCTCGCGTACTCAAGTACGCGTCGCTCCTCTTTCACGGCAATCTCGGGCACTTGGAAAACCCGTACCGACCGCCCGAATTAATATTCATGGGCGGTCGTTTATTTTGTTTCGTTTGATAGTTGTATTTAGGAGGTCGCTTTATGGCCGACAATCGCAAGCGTGCGCCTCGTGGCGGCAAGCAGGCTGCTTCTGGCTCGCGTCCGATTCGCCGCAATGACCGCGCTGCCGCTCCCAAGGGCCAGCGCGATCGCGCCCAGGCCGCACGTCCGCAGCGCGATCGCAACCGCGACGCTGTCCAGGCTCCCAAGGGCGAGTTTATCGAAGGTCGTCGTGCTGCCGCCGAGGCGCTACGCACTGGTTTTCCCATCAAGTGCGCGCTCATTGTCGAGGGTGGAGAGCGCGATGCCGCCTTGTCGCGCCTGGTCGACGACCTCAACGCCGCGGGCGTCCGCATTAAGTATGTGCCGCGTGCGCAGCTCGACGCGCTGTCGAGCCATGGCGCTCATCAGGGCATCGCACTCGAGGTTGGCAACTTCCCCTATGCTGATGTCGCCGATATTCTCGACCGCGCAGGCGACGGTCCGGCGCTTGTCGTCGTGCTCGACCATGTGACCGACGACGGTAACTTTGGCGCCATTGTGCGCTCCGCCGAGGTCGTGGGCGCGGCCGGCGTCGTCATCGCCAACAAGCGTGCCGCCGGCGTGACCGTGGGCAGCTACAAGACCTCGGCCGGTGCTGTCATGCATCTGCCTATCGCGCAGGTTCCCAATATTGCCCGTGCACTCGATGACCTCAAGGCCGCTGGTTTTTGGGTGGGCGGCGCCTCCGAGCACGCCGAGGGCAGCTGCTGGGATGCTCCCTTCGAGGGCCGCGTGGCGCTCGTCATGGGCTCCGAGGGCGACGGCATCTCGCGCCTGGTGCTCGAGAAATGCGACTTTTTGACCAAGCTTCCCCAGCGCGGCATGACCGAGAGCCTCAATGTTGCCCAGGCGACCACGGCGCTGTGCTTTGAGTGGCTGCGCTGCAACGTCGGCGAGCTCATGGGGGAGGAGTAGCGCATGTCCAAAAAGAACCGTGCCAAGTCCAAGGCCAAGCGCTTTGGCGAGGGCTCGGCCAAGCCGATTGTTTCGGCCGCGACCTACGGCGTGGGCGGCAATGCGTTTGCGCAGGCCATCGCCGACCCGGTCTCGACGGTGCACTCCAATAAGCCCGAGCTGCTGGTGGTCGACGGCTACAACGTGATCCACTGCACGCCGCGCTACGAAAAGCTCGTGTACGACCATTCAGACGATCCGTATTCCAGCGACGTTCACGATATGGCACGCACCGCCCTCATCAACGACGTCGCCGCCTTTGCCCAGGGCCGCTACGAGGCCGTGATCGTGTTCGACGGCGCGGGCAATATCTCCAACGAGCGCCCCAACCTGCCGGCCCGCGGCGTGCGCATCGAGTTTTCGCCGACGGGCGTTTCTGCCGATACCGTGGTGCAAAAGCTCTGCATCGAGGCGCGCGAGGAAGGCCGCGCGTGCTCCGTGGTATCGAGCGACGGCACGATCCAGGCCGTCGTCATGGGCAAGGGCGTCACGCGCATCTCGAGCCGTATGCTGGTGGACGAGATCAAACAGATCGACAACGACGTGCACGAGGCCGAGGAGGCCCCGCAGATCAAGATGACCCTGGGCAGCCGTCTAAGCCCCGAGGCCATGGCCAAGCTCAAAGCTCTGCGCGGGAGGTAGGGGAGTTGGCGGGGCGATGCTGTCTCGCTAACTCCATTCAGCGATGTCGATCATTCTTTCGAGGCGCCATGTTAGCGCCTCTTTTAGATAAGGCAGTCTCGCTGTAAGAGCGTCGTTTTTGGATAGGATTTCGATTGCCTCGTCAACGAAACCCTCGAGTTTGTCGCCGTCAAACCAGCCCATGTCCTCGACGAGCAACATTTGTTTGGCGGGGCTTGAATGAAATTGTGCGCTGGTAAAACTGTGCTCTCCCGCCCTAAGCTCCTCTAGTGATATGTTGCACCAGAGTGATGAGCCCGAATCGAAGATAGGGGCAGGTCTGCAGGCTAGCGTGTTTACGTTTCGCACAAGGCCAAAGTTACGCCAATGACGATCGTAGTTGGCGATGATGTCGTCGCACACGATCATGCGGTCAAGGGCGTCTTTTATATCCGTCGCTCCAAGCTCCTCGCAGTTTGCTACATACCGTTCGTAATCGGTTAGTCGCTTGTCTGCATTTGCATGCTGGTTTACATAGAACGCAGGGACATACTCTTCTTCATCAGTTAAGAAGACATCGCATATGCTCAGGGCGGAAGTGCCCGTGCCCTCGAGCGAGTAAGGCACATAATCGCAAGCGTTTAGGATGCGACGGTGAAGTGCAGTCGCCACCAGCTCGTTATAAGGTTCCTGGTTTAGATGTGCACCTGCCTTGTGGAGGATTCGACGGTCATCCTCGCATGTCCAGTACTTTTGAAGATTGCCGTCCGAGGTGTTATCGGGCTTTGCGGCAGCTGCCTTGCCCTCTGGGGCGAAGGGCGCGATGCTGAGAGAGACGTCGTCAAAAGCATTATTGAAGAAATTGATATCTTCCCACGCGAGACCGGAGTCTTGGGGCCTGATCCAATACTGGTCGGATAAGGAGAGACCAAGATTTCGCTGTACGAGTTCATCGGGAACATCGACTGCGGCTTCTGCAAGCAGGGAGGCTAGCCCAATGCGTGCGAGCGGGATACCGCGGCCGCGCCACCAGATGCGGAAGGAGTCGAGCGATATGGGGCTATTAGGGCCAAATACTCCAATAGGGGCGTGGGCGTAATCGACGTCGGCGCCGATGTGGGTGAAGTCTTTTCGCGATGTGCTGTAGACCAGCTGAGCGACTTCGTACGTGCGGTTCATGAGGGTGAACGCGATCTCGCTCTTACCGTGGCCGCGGCGGGGGCGTCCCCCCGTTTTGGTCACAGAGCGGAGTCGCGTGTCGACGCTGTCTTTGTCGATGAGCCATACACCAGAAGCCTTGCGGGCCTCAAGTGCTTCGTTTTTTATGAGCTCCTGCACCCTGCGCGGAGTGATGCCGAGCAGCTCGGCGGCTTCTTTGGTAGTAAGCATCGCGAAACCCTTCGCCAGAACGAATAGTTTTATATATAGCAATTGTAATTAAAACTATTCGTTCTGACGAATGGTTTTGAGATGTGGTCGGGTGAAGGGCCTGTTGCGCCTCGTCGGCAATTCCTTTATTCTTAATTGGCTTCGCGCGAAAGCGCCAAGTGTGCCAGTGTGGCGCAACGGTAGCGCAACTGATTTGTAATCAGTGGGTTGCAGGTTCGATTCCTGTCACTGGCTCCATGAGAGTTTCGGGCTCTGTTCCCTTGTGGGACAGGGCCCGTTTCTATTTATGTCTATAAGTCAGCGGGTGTGGTGCCAACCAAGCTTCAGGTTTGTCTCAATCTGTAACACGAGTGGGCTGAAGACCCTCCTTATAGTTACAGATCGAAACATTGCCAAGGGAAGGCCGATAACATCTCGATCCGTAACACGAAGAGGCTGAAAACCGTTCTTACTGTTACAGAATGAGACGTAAGCGGGGGTTTCTGCGAAACATCTCGATCTGTAACAGATAGGGGAGGAATAACCCTCTTACTGTTACAGGTCGAGACATAGGCCGGGGCGAGGTTGGCCATCGTCATCGAGCGTGGATTATCGGACACACGAGCGTGGAAAATCTTCCGCCTAGTGAATGAGCGTGGATAATCTGCCACTTTGGATTCGATGGCACGGCAAAGTGGGAGATTATCCACGCTCGATTTCAAACGGAAGAAAATCCACGCTCGATTTTGCCTGGGAAGAGCAATCTTCTGTCTGGGCAGCCCCGATCTCGACCTATATATAGGTGCAAATAAGCTGGTATCGAAGTTCGATACTGAAGGTGTACTCCACTACAGCAAAGTGTTACCTTGGGAAACGTCACCTCAGTATCCAAAACCACTGTCCTTCATATCCAAACTCAGTAAAACCGCAGGTCAAAGATATATAGATACGCCCGGGGCCGTGTATCTAGAGGTTTTCGTTGACAGCCCCCAAGGTGGCATCGTATTATCTTCTTCGTTCGCGGGGGCGGCGGTCCAAAAGACCAAAGGACCTGCGGATACTTGAACGATTGGGAGTTTGCCCGAGTGGTTAATGGGGACGGGCTGTAAACCCGTTGGCTCTGCCTACATAGGTTCGAATCCTATAGCTCCCACCCGTCAAGTGCCTGTATAGCTCAGTCGGTAGAGCACTTCGTTGGTAACGAAGAGGTCACCAGTTCAAGTCTGGTTGCAGGCTCCATCCGGCGGTGTAGCTCAGTTGGTTAGAGCACACGGTTCATACCCGTGGCGTCACTGGTTCGAATCCAGTCACCGCTACCATAGGTAACACGGTGGCTTCTCAATAGTATGTTGAGAGGCCACTATGGTATAAAGGCAAAGTCCCGTCCGGGGACGACCTGTTTAGAGGAGGGCTTTATGGCCAAAGAGAAGTTTGAGCGCACTAAGCCGCATGTTAACATCGGCACCATTGGTCACGTCGACCACGGCAAGACCACGCTGACCGCTGCCATCACCAAGGTTCTCTCCGAGACCGAGGGCTGCAAGGCTGACTTCACTGCGTTCGAGAACATCGACAAGGCTCCGGAGGAGCGCGAGCGCGGCATCACGATCTCCGTCTCCCACGTCGAGTACGAGACTGCTGCCCGTCACTACGCTCACGTTGACTGCCCGGGCCACGCTGACTACGTCAAGAACATGATCTCCGGCGCTGCTCAGATGGACGGCGCTATCCTGGTCATCGCTGCTACCGACGGCCCCATGGCTCAGACCCGCGAGCACATCCTGCTCGCCCGTCAGGTCGGCGTTCCCTACATCGTCGTCTTCCTGAACAAGTGCGACATGGTCGACGATGACGAGCTCATCGACCTCGTCGAGATGGAGACCCGTGAGCTCCTCTCCGAGTACGATTTCCCCGGCGACGACATCCCCGTCATCCGTGGCTCCGCTCTGGGCGCTCTCGAGGGCGACGCCAAGTGGATGGACGCCATCCGCGAGCTCATGAAGGCTGTCGACGAGTACATCCCGACGCCTGCTCGTAACAACGACCTCCCGTTCCTGATGGCCGTTGAGGACGTTATGACCATCTCCGGCCGTGGTACCGTTGCTACCGGCCGTGTCGAGCGCGGTGAGCTCAAGCTCAACGAGCCCGTCGAGATCGTCGGCATCAAGGATACCCAGAACACTGTCGTTACCGGTATCGAGATGTTCCGTAAGTCCATGGACTTCTGCGAGGCTGGCGACAACGTCGGTCTGCTGCTCCGCGGCATCAAGCGTGAGGACATCGAGCGCGGCCAGGTTCTCTGCAAGCCCGGTTCGGTTACCCCGCACACCAAGTTCACCGGCGAGATCTACGTTCTGACCAAGGAGGAGGGCGGCCGTCACACCCCGTTCTTCGATGGTTATCGTCCTCAGTTCTACTTCCGTACCACCGACGTTACCGGTACGGTCAAGCTCCCCGAGGGCACCGAGATGGCTATGCCTGGTGACCACATCACCATCGAGGGCGACCTCATCCACCCGATCGCCATGGAGGAGGGCCTGCGCTTCGCTATCCGCGAGGGTGGCCACACCGTCGGTTCGGGCATCGTCTCCACGATCATTGAGTAAATTAGCTCTTTGATATAGCTGACTTAGAGAACCCGGCACTTATATGGGTGCCGGGTTCTTTTCTGCAATGGATATTGAGCCGTTGCTGGTGTCGAGAGGATCGATAATGGTCCTGGATGCACCGTCGATTAGCTCTCGATGGCTTCATTGATGTGTTCCAAATATGAATGGATCCACCGAGAACCAATTGACTCGAGGTTTTCATTGACAGCACTTACGTGGAGCTGATAAAGTAACAACTCGTGCCCGTACGGGGCGGAAATGAAAGGTTCAGGATACATGCGTACTCTAGTTACTCTTGCGTGCACTGAGTGCAAGCGCCGCAACTATACGACCACCAAGAACAAGTCGACCATGCCTGATCGTATGGAGATCAAGAAGTATTGCCCCTGGTGCCGTCACCACACGCTGCACAAAGAGACTCGCTAGTCTCTAGTCACATACGCCAGTAGTTCAATTGGTAGAGCATCGGTCTCCAAAACCGAGTGTTGAGGGTTCGAGTCCTTCCTGGCGTGCCAGTCATTATTCCGTAAGCTCCCACTTGGGGGCTTACGGTTTACTCATGTATAAGCGCATTGCGCGGAGGTAACCCAAATGGCCAACAAGAAGAACAAGAAGAAGGCTCAGCAGCCGGCACCTGCCAACAGCGCTGCCGCCAACTCCAAGGTTGAGGCCAAGAAGGCCGTTGCCAAGAAGAACGAGAAGGCTGCGAAGTCCAAGAAGAACGAGAAGCCTGGTTTCTTCGCCCGCACCAAGAAGTATTTCGCTTCGGTCAAGTCCGAGATGAAGCGTGTCACGTGGCCCGATAAGAAGGAACTCGTGAACTACTCGGTCGTCGTTTGCGCTTCTCTGGTCGTCGTCGGCGTCGTCATCGCTCTGCTCGATGCTGGCTTTGGCGAGGCTCTTGCTCTGTTCTCTGGATTGAGGGGCTAAACCATGTCTAAGCGTTGGTACGTCGTTCACACTTACTCTGGATACGAGAACCGCGTTAAGTCCGATCTCGAGCATCGCATCGAGACTATGGGCATGCAGGACCGTATCTTTGATATCGAGATTCCTATGGAGCGCGTCACCGAGATTAAAGAGGGTGGCAAGCGTGAGACCAAGGATTCCAAGATCTTCCCGGGTTATGTCCTGGTCCGCATGGAGATGGATGACGATGCTTGGACGTGTGTTCGTAACACGCCTGGCGTCACCGGTTTCCTAGGCGGCAACGGCAAGCCCGCTCCGCTTTCCCGCGACGAGTACAACAAGATGACTCGTCGTCCCGGTAAGGGCGATTCGCCCAAGCGCACCTCGGTTGATATTGAGGTCGGTACGTCCGTCCGCGTCACCGATGGCCCGCTTACCGACTTTGATGGCAAGGTCTCCGAGGTTAACACCGAGGCTGGCAAGCTCAAGGTCACGCTGATGATCTTTGGCCGCGAGACGCCGGTCGAGCTCGACTTTAACCAGGTCGCTGTCATCGCTTAAGTTTTCGTCCGTTCGCGCGAGCGTGCTTCTTCTGTGACTGCTCATCTCAGGAGTGCTTCTAACACGTGCGTGCTTACGATATAGCAAGTACTTCACACTCGTGATTCGAAAGGAATGACCATGGCTGAGAAGAAGGTTGCCAACGTCATTAAGCTCCAGATTCCTGCTGGTGCAGCAAACCCCGCTCCTCCCGTCGGCCCCGCCCTGGGCGCTGCTGGCGTGAACATCATGCAGTTCTGCCAGGCCTTTAACGCCGAGACGCAGGACAAGAAGGGTGACATCATCCCCGTTGAGATCTCTGTCTACGAGGACAAGTCCTTCTCCTTCATCACCAAGACCCCGCCGGCGGCTCACCTTATCAAGAAGGAGCTGAACCTCAAGTCTGGTTCCGCTAAGCCCCAGGCTGACAAGGTTGGTCAGCTCTCCCAGGAGCAGCTCACCAAGATCGCCGAGATCAAGATGCCGGACCTCAATGCCAACGACATTGACGCCGCCAAGAAGATCATCGCCGGTACCGCCCGTTCCATGGGCGTCACCATCGCTGAGTAGCGATTTCTTATGGTAACGACGGGTGCTCCGACCGGGGCGCCCGTTAAATGTGTGCAATAGGGCACACGATACGATGTGGGAGGGCTCACGCCCGTTTAACCACAGGAGGTAATGCACATGGCTAAGCATGGTAAGAGCTATAACGCCGCTGCCGAGAAGATCGACCGCGCCACGCTCTACACCCCCCTTCAGGCTGCCAAGCTCATCAAGGAGCTCGACACCGCCAAGTTCGACGAGACCGTCGAGGCCCACTTCCGTCTGGGCATCGATACTCGTAAGGCTGACCAGAACATCCGTGGTTCCATCTCCCTGCCCCACGGCACCGGCAAGACCGTTCGTGTTGCCGTCTTCGCCGAGGGCGAGAAGGCCCGCGAGGCCGAGGCTGCCGGCGCCGATATCATCGGTTCCGACGAGCTCGTCGCCCAGATTCAGAAGGGCGAGATCAACTTCGACGCCGCTATCGCTACGCCGAACATGATGGCCAAGGTTGGCCGCATCGGTAAGATCCTTGGTCCCCGTGGCCTCATGCCGAACCCCAAGCTCGGCACCGTGACCATGGACGTCGCCAAGATGGTCTCCGAGCTCAAGGCTGGCCGCGTTGAGTACCGCGCCGACCGCTACGGCATCTGCCACGTGCCCCTGGGCAAGAAGTCCTTCTCTGAGCAGCAGCTCGTCGAGAACTACGCTGCCCTGTACACCGAGATTCTGCGCGTCAAGCCCTCTTCTGCTAAGGGCAAGTACGTCAAGTCCATCTCCGTGTCTTCCACCATGGGCCCTGGCGTCAAGGTTGATCCCGCTGTCCAGCGTGACTTCCTGGCTGAGTAACTGCTAGTTACTGCCTGAGTACAGCAAGCATTGCTAAAGAAACCCGGTTCTGCCTTGTGCAGGACCGGGTTTCTTGCTATCGCGTCAAAAGCACCACAAAGGGGACAGTGTCCCCTTTGTGGTGGTTACCAGGGTGTTCTGGCGGTTGAGGACTCGATGGCATCGTGGCGTTTGAGCTCGCGGCGCATGGTTTGCGAATTGAGCCAGGCTGCCTGCCAGCCGCGGATGGGGTAGCGCGTCTGGTCGAGCTCAAACTGCGTATAGCCGCAGGCGTTGATGATCGTCGTTCCACACGCATGCTGCCGTTCGCGCTGAAAATCGCAACCGTAGCTTTGGTGCACATGCCCGTGCACCATGTAGTCGGGATTCCAGGATTCGAGTGCTGTGTTAAAGCACTCGAATCCTCGATGCGGCAGATCGTCCAGATCACCCATACCGGCGGCGGGTGCATGGGTAAGCAGAATGTCGCACCCGCCGACCATCCTAACCTTACGCGACAGCTTACGCATGCGCTTGGACATCTCGCGTTCGGTGTACATGTTGGCGCCGTCGCGATAACGCATGGACCCGCCAAGGCCCGCAATGCGAATCCCTTGGTACGTGTACACGCTGTCCTCTACGCAGATACATCCACCCGGTGCATGACGTGCGTAGCGGTCATCGTGATTGCCGCGCACGTAGATGAGCGGTTTGTTGATGACCGTAACCAAAAACTCAAGATAGTCCGGGTCCAGATCGCCGGCGGACAAAATCAGGTCGACTCCCTCAAAGCGTTCCTTGCGAAAGCACTCCCAAAGGCATCGTTCTTCGGTATCGGCTATGGCAAGAATTTTCATAGGGCAGGGACTTTCGGCTCATCGTCGAGCTGCGGAATGGTGCCTACCACGTTGTCCGCCAGCCAATTCATCTCGACAATCTGCGTGCTCGGCAGCGGAGGGAAGCCTTCGATCTGTACCACGCCGTTCTGGCTATGGAGCTCGCCGCCAAAGGGGTTGATGGATCCCTCAACAATGCCGTTGCGGAGCAACTGCACGAGTTTGCGCGTCTGGTAGGGTAGGCCCGGAGCGTAACGGATGTCGATAACGCCGGAGCTCATGCCGTACCAGTAGTTGACGGCACGCACTTGATTGTCGTCGCTGGTCTCGTCCCACGTGCCGTGCAGAAGGCTGCGAACGATGAGCTCGTAGTAACGGCCCCAGTTCCATACGGGCATGGCGATGCCGGTGACTTTGCCGTCGACCAAGCGGTGAAGCCCGTAGGCCGTTGGGTCTTCGAGCGACTTTGACATGTCAGCGCCGGTCATGACGCTTACGCCTTCGCGGCACATGGCTTCGGCAAGACCACCGGCGGGCACATCGCCCCAGGTGAGGATGACCTGAGCGCGCGGGTCGAGCAGCGAGGCGCCAATCGCAAAGGCGTTGATCTCGCTGAGCGCGCCCGAGGCGAAGACCGACGCGTGGTAACCGATGCGGTGGTTGTCCGCCATGCTGGCCGCAAGGGCGCCCAGCAGAAACTTGGCCTCGTACATCTTGCCAAAGTACGAACGGACGCTTTGATGGGGAAGGCCGATAGAGCAGTTGAGGAACCGAACCCGGGGATACTCAACGGCAGCCCTGAGCGTGTATTCCATCAGGCGGTGCGAGGTCGAGAAGATGACGTTTGCTCCATGTTTGACAGCCGTTTCCACGGCGGCGTAGAACACATCCGGATCGTGACAGTCCTCGAACGCCTCGGTGCGCACGATACCGCCAAAGTTCTCATCGAGATACTGACGCCCTTGGTCGTGCAGGCTGTCCCAGCTCGACGTCGCACAGGGGAACTCATGGATAAAGGCGATGCGCAGGGGGTTGGCCGTCGAGTAGACGGTCTTGCCCATAAAGAAGTTGAGCACGCCAGAGGTGGACTTGGCGGGCGTCTCCTCCTCGTCGACGCTCGGTGCTTCGACAAGATCGACCTTGTCCTCGTCATTTTTGCCGGCAATGACCAGCTCGCGCCAGATCTTGCACAGGCGGTTTACGACGATATCCGTTGGCGTATCCAGCAGGCGGTCCTGGTTGTACACATTGAGGTAGACGAGCATGGCGTCGGCGGGCGTAATGTCCAGGTGATCGCCGCCTGCGCGAAGGTAGGCACGCTTAAAGAGCAGGAAAGTGTGGCGCAGGTAGTCGACCTTTTTCTGCGGCCATTTTTCGATAAGGTTCTGACCGAGCATCTTCGCGAGCGTTTCGTAGCTTCCCTCACGCGAGAACTCGATCTCGTATAGGGGGCAGACGCGCCAAAACGCGCAGAACTCGCCGTACAGGCGGCTTTCGACGGAATCCCATGTGCCGGGGTAGAGACGGGTGACCTTGGCCGAAACCGTCGGGGCGTCTAGGAATTTGAGGACACTGACGCGTTTGTTGCCTTCTTGGACATAGAACCGATGCATGAACTCGGTGACGATGACGGGGTCGCGATAGCCCTCGGTCACCTGGATGTCGTAGAGGTTGGACCACTTGCGGGCGAACTCGGTGCTAAACGGAAGCAGGGGCATAAAGTTACACGAAAAGGCGGACTGACGGCCCTTGGTGACCGTGCCGACGACCATTTCGAGCGGAATATCCCGCAGGCCGACATTCTCTCGCTGACCTAAGGGGAGCTGAGCAACCAAGCTATCGAGGTCCGTAAGGTATGGATGCTCGCTTTGGCTAATGGCGCGTCGACGTCCTTGCTCGCCGCGCTTGCGTGCTTGACGATAGGCCTCTTCCATAATGTTGCTCCCTTAGTCGTTTAAACAACTATATGAACCATGGTACCACGAATGAAAACCACTACAAAGATGCCTGACCCCTTTGCGGTGGTTTAGGCGATGATGGGGGCGATGGCGCGGATGCAGGCGTCGGCAGCGGTGAAAGTGGTGCTGTCGTCGCTGACGATAAAGATGATCTTTCCTTTGATGCCAAAGTCGCCGATTTCGCTAAAGAGCACGTAGGGCTCTTTGTCAAAGCCCGAGATGGGCGAGACGGCCGTTTTGGTTGCGCTCGTGAGCTCGTCTGCCAGCACGTCAAGGGAAGCCCACTTAGACGTGTCCTTTACGGCAACGGGCACGGCCACGCGTCCAAAGGGCATCAAATGCACGAGCGTGTTCTTGGAGATGTTGGAGTTGGGCACAATGATGGTCTGTCCACAGGCATCCTCAATCGTTGTATGACGCCAAGTGATGTCTTGGACCACGCCGGATACGCCGCCGACCTCGATATTGTCGCCGGGTTTGATGATGCCCATAAAGGTCACTTGCATGCCGCCGATAAGGTTTGACAGCGTGTCCTGAAAGCCGAGCGAGATGGCGATGCCGCCGACGCCAAGAGCGGCGACGAGGGCGTTTGCATTAATGCCAAAACAGTTGTCGAGGATAAAGCTGCCGCCGATCATCCAGATGACGGCGCGCGCGATGTTGATGAAGATACTCGATGCCGGTAGCGGGTTATCGTCTCGGTTAAGCAGATGGTTCAGGGTCTTGGATACGACCTTGGCGGCGACGGCGGTGCCTATCGCCAAGATGACGGCCCAGATGATGTTGTGGACCCACCGTTGCTCAAAGAAATGAAGAATCGGCTCAAACAATTCCATGTAGGGAAAACCTCCTAATGATCGTCCAACCATGATACCCACCAAGAAGCCCGTCCGATCAAATTCGGACGGGCTTCTGTGCTCGATATAAAGTTTACGCGGTGGGGCTGCAAGGCCCGGCGGTGTAGCTTAGCGTCGACGCTTCCAGATAATGCCGAGCATGATGACGATGATGCCGCCGATAAGGCACGCGCCAACTACTGCCAGCGTGCGGTCTCCCGTTGCGGCGAGCTTACCGGTCGTCTTCTTGGTGATGACCTTCGTGGTCGCCGTGTCCGTCTTAGGCGAGGGCTTAGGCGTCGGGGCCGGTGTGGGCGTGGGGTCCACGGCAGCGGAGCCAAAGCTGATGGTGCCCGCGAGCGAGGCCATCTTGCTCTCCCAGCTGTCCTGCCCGATCAGTGCCCTCAGCGCCGCCTCGCATGTGCCCCACTCGGTGTACTTGGTGGCGTGTGCAAAGGTGGGAAAATCGGTCGTGTTGGTAATGATGTAGTTGTTGGTGGCGACGGTATAGGTCTTGGCGGGGTCGAGCGTGCTGCCGTCTTTGGTGAGTGTGGCACTCACAATGCGCTTGCCTTCGGGCTGCGTCCAATCAATCGTCACGTTGATGCCGCCAAAGGAGAGAACGCTGCCAGAGTCATCGCGCCACTTGTACTTGTCTTGCGCCTCCTGCTCGGTATGGCCGGCTGCCACGTAGGCTTGCTGAAGCTCGTAGCTGTGATTGCACTCGTCGCTGATTTGTAGCGAGTGCTCGAGCGCTGCGAGGAAGTCCGCGCCGGTCATGGTCCAGGTCTCCACGGTGTTGCCGTAGGGCGAGATGGCGATGACGTTGCCGGCGGTCACGTTGCCCGCCGCGATGCCGCCGCGGATGCCGCCAGCGTTTTCGATAGCGAGGTCTGCGCCCGTCAAGGCAAGATAGGAGCCGCAAATCACGTGGCCGATGGTCTGGGCTTTGGTGGTGTCGTCCTCCTTGCTGGGGCGGAAATCGGTGGTGCGCACCATTTCCCAACCATGCGTGCCTGCGGCGTCCTCGCCGTAGAAATAGTTGGTGGTGGATGTGCCGAGCACCTTGTTCGATTCGTTTTCAAAGGCCTCGTCGAGCGGCTTGATCTTGTTGCGGACGGCTTCAAGGCAGCTTTGGTAGTCGGAGCCCTTGTCGGGGTCTGCCAAAAGGTCGTTGACGTTCTTGGCGGTGTAGAGCTTCTCGTCGCTGCCGTCTGCAGGGACCGTGACCGTGTCATCGTCGGTCGTCTCGGTGCCATTCGTGTCGTACTTGTACGGAATGGAAAGCAGCCCCACCTCGGCAAAGGCGCTGCCTGCCTCGACAACGTGGATTGTCTTGCCGTCGGCTCCCGTCACCTTCTCGTTAAGGTTGATGTGCTCGTGGCCTGCGATAAGGGCATCGATGCCACGGAGCCGTGTGGCAAAGGTCTTGGCGTTGAGCGTATGCGCGATACAGACGATAACGTTGCAGCCCTCCTTGCGCAGCTGCTCTGCCTCGGTATTGATGGCGTTCGTGGCACTCGAGAACGACGTGCCCGCGACCAGGTCCGCGCGCAGCGAGGATCCCAGCGACTCATCCATGGCACCCACGACGCCGACCTTGATTTTGTAGTCGAATGTGGAGTGATCCTCGCTATCCTCCCAGGTGCGATCGAGCGTCTTCGTGATGCTCGAGCTCCATACGCCGCTCGTAGACTTTGCGTTCGCGCAGAGCATGGCGAAGGGCGTGCCGGTGGTGCTGTAGCCGGTCATGGCGCGGAGTTTGTCCGCGCCGTAGCTCCAGTCGTGGTTGCCTGGCGTGGTCGCGTCGTAGCCGTCGGCGTAGAAGGTGTCCATGAGCTCGGCGATGCTCTTGCCCTCGCTCATGGTGGCGAAGGACTGTCCGTGGAAGGTGTCGCCCGCATCGAGCAAAAGATCGGGGGCGCTGTTTTGGGCGCTATAGAGAACCGCCAGTCCATCAAAGCCCACAGTGCCGGTGCCCTTGCTTGCGTTGTAGCTGTACTTGTAGCTGCCGTGGATGTCGTTGGTGTGCATGACGGCCACGGAGCCGTCAATAGCGGCGGGCAGGTTCCCCGCGAAAGCGAGGCTTGGGATGCCTGCGAGCGCGCCGGCAAACAACGCGGCGGCTAACGCAAGGCGGGGGAGTCTTTTCATGGCAGTTTCCTTAGTCCTTAGCCAGAATGTCTGGTTGAATATCGGATTATCGACATAATATGCGAAAACCGCCGCAAGGGCGTCTGTCCCTTAGCGGCGGTTTTGACGCTTGCGCAGATAAAACCTACCAAAATAAACCTGTCCCTTTTTGGCAGGTTTTAGCTCAGCAGCATGCGGTCGTTGGCGAGCTCACCGCCCGAGACCTCCTCGAACTTCTGCAGCAGGTCGGCGACGGTGAGCGACTTCTTCTCATCGCCCGCCACGTCGTAGATCACGTGGCCTTCGTGCATCATGATCAGACGGTTGCCCAGACGGATGGCGTCGTTCATGTTGTGCGTGACCATGAGCGTGGTCAGGTGGTTCTCGTCGACGATCTCCTCGGTCAGGTTGAGCACCTTAGAGGCCGTCTTGGGGTCGAGGGCCGCGGTGTGCTCGTCGAGCAGCAGCAGGCGCGGCCTGGTGAGCGTGGCCATCAGCAGGGTGAGTGCCTGGCGCTGGCCACCCGAGAGCAGGCCGACCTTGGCGTTGAGACGCGTGTCCAGACCAAGGTCCAGGCGCTTGAGCAGCTCAACGTACTCATCTTTCTCGGCCTTGGTGACGCCCCACGAAAGGCCGCGACGCTGGCCGCGACGCTTGGCGAGGGCCAGGTTCTCGGCGATCTGCATGTCGGCAGCGGTACCGCGCATGGGGTCCTGAAACACGCGGCCCAGGTACTTGGCGCGCTGCGACTCGCTCAGGCGCGAGATGTCGGTGCCGTCGAGCTCAATAACGCCCGAATCGAGCGGGTACACGCCGGCGATCATGTTGAGCAGCGTGGACTTGCCGGCGCCGTTGCCGCCGATCACGGTTACAAAGTCGCCGTCATTCAGGGTGAGGTCGACGCCGGTGAGCGCGCGCTTCTCGGTGACGGTGCCCTTGTTAAAGGTCTTCTTGACGTGCGAGAGCTTAAGCATCTGCCTCATCCCCCTTCGTGTAGGAGCTGCGGAGCTTATAGCGCTCCCAAACCACGGGCACGCACAGGGCCACAGCGACAATTACGGCGGAGAGCAGCTTCATGTCGTTGGCGTCCATGCCCAGCTGCAGCACGATGGCGCGGATGAGGAAGTACACCACGGAGCCAAAGACGGCGGAGGCAAGACGGACGCTAAACTGCGTGAGGCCGCCGGGCAGCAGACGGCCGAGCACCTCACCGATAACAATGGCGGCAAGACCGATAACGATGGCACCGGTGCCCATACCAATGTCGGCATACTTCTGGCTCTGGCAGATGAGCGCGCCCGAAAGGCCGATGAGGGCGTTGGAGAGCACGAGGGCGATCATCTTGGTGGAGTTGGTGTTGACGCCCAGAGCGCGGATCATGTACTCGTTGTTGCCGGTGGCGCGCAGCGCCGAGCCGATCTCGGTGCCAAAGAACCAATACAGGATGGCAACGATAGCCACGGCGAGCAGGATGCCCAAGATGATGGCAACGGTGGACTGCGGCAGACCGGTCATATTGCTGACGGCCGAGAACACGGTGCCCTTGGCAAGAATGGGCGTATTGGACTTGCCCATGATGCGCAGGTTGATGGACCACAGGCTGATCTGGGTGAGGATTCCGGCGAGGATCGCGGGAATCTCAAAGACGGTGGTCAAAATGCCCGTGACGGCGCCCGCGATGGCGCCGGCGCACATGCCGGCCAGCACGGCGAGCAGCGGGTCGACGTTGTTATTGACGATGAGCACGGCGCAGACACAGCCGCCGAGGGCAAAGCTGCCGTCGCAGGTCATATCGGGAATGTCGAGCAGGCGGAACGTGATAAACACGCCAAGCACCATAATGCCCCAGAGGACGCCCTGCGAAACGGCGCCCTGCAATGCAATGAGCATGCTTCATACCTCCTAGGATAGGGTGGACACGTGATTCACCATAATAGCGGTAACAATGCATAAAAGAGCTGCGGACAGACGTTTTGTTTTACCTGAAACAAGCAGGGCGGACGCCGGTCTACAGCGCCCGCCCCTGTGGCTCAGATATTGAATAACGCGACTAAAGCGCGAGCACGGGCTCTAGACGCATGCCGCGTATGGTATTACGCGTCCAGAGTGGAAAGGTCGATGCCCAGCGCCTCGGCCATCTCGTCGTTCTTGACGACGACCAGGTCCTTGCTCGAGAGGTGCTTGATCGGCATGTCTTCGGGCTTGGCCTCGCCCTTCAGGATCTTAACGGCCATCTCGCCCGCGGCGTAGCCCAGGTCCTCATAGTTGATGGAGAGGGTGAACAGGCCGCCGGCCTTACACATGCCCTCCTCGCCAGTCACGAAGGGGAGTTTGTTCTCCTTGCAGATCTGGCCGACCTGCGAGGCACCCGCGGCGATGGTGTTGTCGGTGGGGGAGTACAGCGCGTCGACCTTGCCCACGGCAGACTCGACGACGGACTGAATCTCGTTGGAGCTCGAGACGGTGAAGTCGGTGTACTCGAGGCCCAGCTTGTCGAGCTCCTTCTTGGCGGCCTTGATCTGGACGTCGGAGTTGGACTCGGCGGTGCAGTAGAGCAGGCCGACCTTTTTAACGTCGGGCAGGACCTTCTGCATCATCTCGAGCTGCTCGGCGACCGGGGTGAGGTCGGAAGCGCCCGTGACGTTGGTGCCCGGCTTGTCGTTGTCCTGTACCAGGCCGGAGGCGGCGTAGTCGGTGATGGCGCAGCCCACGATGGGGATATCGGCCGTGGCGCCGGCGGCAGCCTGCGCGGCGGGCGTGGCGATGGCATAAATCAGGTTGACGTTGTCGCCCACAAACTTGTCGGCAATGGACTTACACGTGGACTGGTCGTTCTGGGCGTTCTTCTGGTCGATCTTGACCTTAAGGCCGCTCTCCTTGATGGCCTTGACAAAGCCGTCGTTGGCGGCATCGAGTGCGGAGTGCTCGGTGAGCTGCAGAACGCCGATGGTGTAGTCGGAACCGGCGGCAGCAGAGCCGGAACCAGAGTTGCCGCCGCATCCGGCGAGCGGGGCGAGCGCGAGCAGGCCGGCGGAGACCAGAAGGCTCCTGCGACTGATGGTGATGTCCTTCATATCATTACCCCCAGTATAAAAATGGCTGGAAACACTGCACTGGGACAAAGTGCAAGTGGAACTATAGTAGCGCTGATGTCCATTTTTACAACAGCCTGGCGGGTTTTTTAATACAGAATCGGATGGGCGGTACGGGTAGTTGAATGGGCGGCGGAGGGTCTTATGCGACGGAGGAGGCGTCGTCCTCCTCGTCGAGGGCGGCGAAGAGCTTCTTGCCGTCGAGGAGACGTGTGGTGACGTTTCTCATGCGGCCAATCTCTACGGTGCGCAGCGTGTCATCGGCACCTCGGGCGTCATAGACCGTTCCCAGCAGATACGAGATGCCATCGCGCTGCCTGATGGCAAAGGGACGGAGTGTCATCCGTGCTGCTTCGGTTTCGCCACGCGTCGTGACGCTCGAAATATCAAAACTCACCGTGGTTCCGTGGTCGATGGCCTGCTCGACGAGCTCGCACGTGTCGATGCGCTTGATGGGCGTGCGTGTTACCTTGGTGGCCTTGCTGCCTGCGCTTGGAACGGGTTCGGGTGTATCGAGGTAGCCGCGAACGTCGGCGCTCGCCATGGCAACTAAGTGCTGCGCCATGCTCTTGCGGATAGCGATAGGCGTGGAGCGGTTGCGCATGACCATACCGTGGAGCCGGATGATCTCTTCATCGGTGAGCGGGCGGGTAAGAAGTTTGTAGCCCACGCCGCGTTTGTACTCAATTTCGTATCCGGCATGGCGAAGCGCGGAGATGGCGGTGTAGATGCTGCGCCGCGCCGCCGAGATGGGCATGCGGGCGGGGTCGTCGGGATGGGCGAGGCGCCGGATCAGCTCATCGGAAAGCATGGCCTTGTCTTCGCCGGTGTTTTCGCTCAAGAGCTGCAGGATGCGAACGGCGCGATAGGCTGCCATCGAGGCGGCGCCCCTCGTCGTGGTGTCGTAGGTTTCAACAGCGGCTTCGGTCATGGTGCCCACGTCCTTTCCGTTTTGGGTGGCGACGGTATGGAGCCTAGGACGTGGGGCTTTCCCAGGGGCGCAGGGCGCTCTGGGCGGTCGGTAGTCGTCGGCAAACGGCGGGTCGAGTTTTCAACAGCCCTGCTCAACTGACCAAAAACTTGCCAGAAGCTTGACGGATGCTGTTGAAAAAAGCGTCTCTCGACCGATGTCGAGAGACGCTTGTGCGATGAGCGTTGGCGTGTGGCGACGCGAGCTAGCGTCCGACGATTAGAAGTCGGCGTTGCCCACGGTGCGCGGGTGCGGCAGGACGTCGCGGATGTTGCCCACGCCGGTCAGATACATGACCAAGCGCTCGAAGCCCAGACCGTAGCCGGCGTGCTTGCAGGAACCGTAGCGGCGCAGGTCAAGGTAGTACTTGTACTGCTCGGGATTCATGCCCAGGTCCTTGATGCGGGCTTCGAGCAGGTCTAGGCGCTCCTCGCGCTGGGAGCCGCCGATAATCTCGCCGATACCGGGCACCAGGCAGTCGGCGGCGGCGACGGTCTTGCCGTCCTCGTTCATGCGCATGTAGAACGCCTTGATCTCGGCCGGGTAGTCGGTCACGAAGGTCGGGCGCTTAAAGTGCTCCTCCGTCAGGAAACGCTCGTGCTCGGTCTGCAGGTCGATGCCCCAGCTGACGGGGTAATCAAACTGGTGGCCAGCAGCGACTGCCTGCTCCAGGATCTCGACGGCCTCGGTGTAGGTAACGCGGGCAAAGTCGGAGTTGGCGACATGGTCCAGGCGCTCGAGCAGACCCTTGTCCACAAACTTGTTGAGCATATTGAGCTCGTCGGGGCAGGTGGCCATAACGTCCTTAAGGACGTACTTGAGCATGGCCTCGGCGTTATCCATGTAGTCGTTAAGGTCGGCAAAGGCCATCTCGGGCTCGATCATCCAAAACTCGGCGGCGTGGCGCGTGGTGTTGGAGTTCTCGGCACGGAAGGTGGGACCAAAGGTGTATACGTCGCCAAAGGCCATGGCAAAGTTCTCGGCATTGAGCTGGCCGGACACGGTGAGGCTTGCATGCTTGCCAAAGAAGTCCTGGCTCCAGTCGACCTCGCCGGACTCGGTGAGGGGCGGATTTTTGGGGTCGAGCGTGGTCACGCGGAACATCTCGCCGGCGCCCTCGCAGTCACTCGTGGTGATGATGGGGGTGTTGACGTAGACAAAGCCCTGCTCCTGGAAGAAGCGGTGGATGGCGGCAGCCGCGACAGAGCGGATGCGGAACACGGCGCGGAACAGGTTGGTGCGCGGGCGCAGGTGCTGCTGGGTGCGCAGGAACTCGACGGTTGCGCGCTTCTTCTGCAGCGGGTAATCCGGGGCGCTCGTGCCCTCGACCTCGATGGAGGTGGCAGAAAGCTCGAAAGGCTGGGGCGCATCGGGGGTCAGCTTGACGGTGCCGGTGCAAATGAGTGCGGCCGAGACGTTTTGATGGGCGATCTCGTCGTAGTTGTCGAGTGCCTCGCGGTTCATGACGACCTGCAGGTCGCGGAAGCAGCTGCCGTCGTTGAGCGTAACAAAGCCAAAGTTCTTCATGTCGCGGACGGACTTGACCCAGCCGGCGACGGTGACGGTCTGGCCGCCGAGCGACTCGGCATCGGCATAGAGCTGCGCGATTTTGGTGCGGTTCACGTATCCTCCCATAACGGTTGAATGATGGTTATCCATACAGTTCGATATTCTAGCAGCTCGGCTCATTTGGGCTATACAGATAAGGCATTGGCGGGATGGTTTTTCAAACGAAAAGCGCCCGCGGCCAAATGGTCGCGGGCGCTTGACGAGGTGCCTTTTTGCTGTGTGGCGCGGGGCCTGGCTACTTGGTCTTGGCAACCAGCAGCGGGTCGCCAAGCTTGACGAGTGGGTTGCCGCCGATAAGCGTTCCGGACTCGCCGACATGGTCGATGCTCTTAAGACGGTCGAGCTCGGAGACGATGACGGTCACGATGTCTTCGTGACCAGCGGCCTTAATGGCCTCGCGGTCGAAGCTGATGAGCGGCTGGCCTGCCTTGACCACATCGCCCATCTCGACAAAGCGGGCAAAACCCTTGCCGTTCATTTCCACGGTGCCCAGGCCAACATGGATGAACACGCGCAGGCCGTCCTCGGTGATCATGCCGATGGAGTGGTTGGTGACAGTGGTGGCACCGATGCGGCCGTTGGCGGGCGCATAGATGGTGCCGGTAATGGGCTCGATGCCATAGCCCTGGCCAAGCATGCCCGAGGCGATCGTCTCGTCGGGAACCTCGTTCAGGTTGACGAGCACGCCGTTGACGGGGGCATAGATGACGCCTTCGCGGGTAGCGAAGCTTGCTGCGGGCGGAACGGACGCCTCGCCGGTCGAGGTGAAGGTGGACTTAAGCGAATCGAGCAGACCCATAGTTGCCTCCAACTTAAATAGGCGCATATCGCGCGTTTGGTTTGCCGGAAACGTTTCACATGTGTTTCGCGGCTTGGTCAACGCCCCTATTCTACGCTGCTCAACGATACCTCTGAACTGGGATTATGTGATATATCAGTTGAAAGGAAACTTATTGCCGGAGTGTTTCTGCGCCACGGGTTCAAGTGGAGTACGCTTGAAGGCGAAAAACAAGGGCGCATAATTTGCGCGAAGGGAGCACATATGATTGTCGAGAACCATGCGCTGTGGGGCGAGGAGCCGACCGAGGAATATCCGGCGACGTTTACGTATTTGGGTGCCGAGCCGCTCCCCGACAAGCCCAATGGCCGCCGCCCCGCGGTGATTATCTGCGGCGGAGGTGCGTTTACGCATATCGCTCCGCACGAGCAGGACCCGGTGGCGTTTGCATTTTTGGACCGCGGCTACCAGGCCTTTGTGCTCAACTATGTGACGAGTGGCACGGGTGACGTGAGCTTTCCGCACCCCCAGGCAGATCTTGCCAAGATGGTCGCCACGGTGCGCGCGAATGCCGACGAGTGGCATGTCGACCCCAAGCGCGTGTGCGTCGTGGGCTTTTCTGCTGGCGGCATGATTTGCGCCTCGCTGGCAACACAGTGGAAGACCGGCCCCTTCGCGGGCTTGGCAGGGGCGCGTCCGGACGACATTCGTCCCGATGCCGTGGTGCTGGGCTATCCATTGCTCGACTTTGCCTATGTGCGCGACATGCAGACGCGCGATCCGCGCATTGACTTGCGCGTGCCAAAGACGGGCGGCAAGACGGGGCGCGATTTGCTCAACGACTACCTGTCGATGGTGACGGGTGGCGAGGCAACTGACGAGCATCTGGCCGACATCTGCCCCACCACGCATGTTTCGCGTCAGATGCCACCGACCTTTGTGTGGGGCGTGTCCGACGACAAGACGGCGCCGATCGCGCAGGTCTATCCGTTTGCCCAACGCATGGCGGAGGAGGGCGTCGCTTGCGAGATGCACGTCTTTGACCAAGGTGGTCACGGCCTTTCGCTCGGCAACGCCAACACCGCGGTCGACAACGAGGACAAGCAGGTGGCGGTCCGTCCCTGGATCCGCCTAGCCTTCCGCTTCCTGGAGCGCCACGGGTTTTAGTTACGGCGTTTTACCAAACGCCGTAACCACTTGACGCTGCAAGCCCGCCAGGGCGGCAATCTGCCTTTCAACTTCGGCGGCATGACCAGAAGGTCAATGCCGCCTCGTTTCAAGGCACCTTGCTCGCTCTGGCGGGCTTTCGCTCATATGACCCAATCCGCTGTCAAGAGCCACAATGGCCCCGCCGACCGCTTGCAATCGGTCGGCGGGGCC